>JBARPX010000045.1:0-18819 GCA_049643405.1 Candidatus Zixiibacteriota bacterium | reverse complement strand
GAGATCACCTGGCTGGGCTTGGCCTGGTCCAGGAAACGGCCGCAGGTGGTGACTTCGATCTCCGGATCTTCCGAGACGTGCCTCAGGACCTGTTTCAGAAAGTCCGTGCCTTCAAACCACCAGTGCCCGAACAGCTCCGCATCGTAGGGGGCACACACCAGGCCGTGTTTTCCGGTCTCCTTGTGATAATCATTGAGGAGCTTTTTTATCAACTCTTTGAAATGGGAGGCATTCTCCGGTATCCTCTTTTGAGCATCATCGGGGAAATACTCTAACTTGTCAGCCAAATCGGTGTCAGCGGCTGTAATCTTCCAGTAGCGGTGACCTCCGGGGAAGTGCTTCTTGTGGAAGTCGAGATAATTTCCATCTCCGGGATAACCCCATTCTCCGCTCCAGACCTGCAAACCCGTATCAGGGTCCCGGGTGAAGATGGCCACCGGCTTCTTTCCCTCGGTGCCCACCAGATAGACTTCCCTGGGCGTCTTATCGATCTCCTCTTCTCGCGGGGCGTACTCGTTCTGGAACTGTCCCCATAGGGTCTTCAAGGCGTCGAATCTGTCCATGTAGACTCCGATGGCTTTCCCCCCTTTAAGCAGGGCGCTGTCGATGAAGAAATAGTCCATGCCGTTCTCACTCACAAACTCCTCGATCCCTTTCCTCAAATAGCTTTCTTTTCCCAGGCCGGTTTCCAACGGAGGGGTCCATTTGTATCTGGGCCGGTAGGCACATTCGGGAAGCCAGGTTCCACGGGGAGGTCTTCCGAAGTGCTGGGTGTAGCTTTGCACCGCCTGTTTCATCTGCGCCTGCACCGAGGTGTCCTGCGACAGAAGCGGGAGGTACCCGTGCGTGGCTGCGCAGGTTATGATCTCGATGTGGCCGGCATCCTGCAGTTTCTTGAAATGAGAGATGATATCCCTGTCATATTTGGTCTCAAAATCCGATTTGATCCTGGCGTAGTAATCTTTCCACATCTGCCCCAATCGGAGCAAAAGCTTCCTTTCGTGCTTGGCGAACTCCTGGATGTCTTTTTCCGCTGCGGTAATCTTGGCCAGCAGGTAGGAGGAGAATTCCTGCTTGAAAGCTTCGTCTGCCAGCTGCTCGCACAAAACGGGAGTGATTCCAATGGTAAGCTTGGGAGAGTGACCTTCTGTCACCAACTCATTCAGCACGTTCAGCACGGGAATGTAAGTCTCCGCCGAGGCCTCGTTCAGCCAGTCCATTCCGTGCGGCCATTTTCCGTGCGCGATCACATAGGGAAGGTGTGAGTGCAAAACCAGTGCAAAACTACCGATGGGCTTTATGTTCACCTTATTCTCCTCCGGGTTTCAAAATGGGAATTAGGGTAAGCCGTGGGTCCTGACGAGTGTCCTTGGGCTCGCAGAGCTGGAGGGTCTTATCCTTATCCGTTTAATCTGCTAAATCCGTTGACCAATCTCTCTTTACTCTCAGCCTTCCTTCTGAGCCTGGAAGCCGATTCCCTTTTCTTTTTCCCCTTTTCCGAAGACCTTGATCGCTCCGAACTGGCCCTCGAACTTCTTTATGTTCGCTCCCAGGGCATCTAAGAGCATTTTGGCGTGAGCCGGGGTCATGACGATACGAGCATACACTCTGGTCTTCTGTACTCCGGGCATGACCCGGGCGAAGTCTATGATAAACTCCGAGGGAGAATGGGAGATCAGGGCCAGATTGGAGTAGATTCCCTCCGATTCCTTCTCTCCTAACTCCACATTGAGTCTTTGTTGCTTCGGATCCATTGTTCTCTCCTTTTGGGGATTCTTAAATCCTTGCATTTTCACACCAGTTTAATATATTGGGTCGTGATGTCAAGGCAAAACTTGATTGCGAGAGTGCCTAAAGAGAAGAAATTGTCCTGGAACTCGATTTCCAGAGGGAAGATCACACTGGTGTTCTTGATTAGCGTGATTGTCTTTATGGTCTGCGCCTTTCTGCCATCGGCAGTTTTGGCCACGACGGAGCCGGATGGGGTGAGGTCTGTAGACGGTTTGGTCAAGCACTTCTATGAAGACACCAAACACGTTTTGAGTTCGCCACTGAGTTGGCGGCAGGACGACCTTGTTCTGCTGGGCGCCTTGTCGGTAAGCACCTTCGGCCTGATGCTCTGCGACACCGAGTTTCAAGAATCTGCTCAGAGGAGCAGAACCTTGACAACTGACGAAGTCTCTGAGTGGACGGACAGATACTCCAAACGCGTTATCAATGTCAGCATCGGTGCGCTGTACCTTTCCGGCCTTGTTCGCGATGACCGTAAGCTTAAGCACACAGCGCTTTTGTGTTTGGAGTCCGTGGCTTTGGCGGAAGGCATAACCAAAGGTCTGAAACATCTGATAGGCAGGTCCAGACCTTACGGAGACAGGGGTGCCTTTAATTTCGACCCGGTGAGATTCCCTCCTCCGCCGTATTCTCTTTCGTTCCCGTCCGGCCATGCCACCTCCGCCTTCGCTTTCAGCTCGGTGGTGGCGGCACAATACCGCAGCTGGCCAGCAAGGCTGATTTCGTATAGCTTCGCCGTGACGGTCGCACTGGCCCGGGTGAACAATAACGCTCATTTCCTGTCGGATGTCTTCTTTGGCTCTGTCGTCGGAATCGCAGTGGGCAGGTGCCTGGTTCAGTTACACAGAAGAGACGAGAGAGCTGACTGGAACTTCACCTCGATAACTCATGACGGTAGAATCGGTGCGGGAATATCTATCTGGTTGAGATAACTCGTGGAGACTCAAAAGTTCAACTGGAGGGAACTTGGAAAGAATCTCAAAGAAAAGGTTCGAGCAGATCTTCTCCGCTTGGGGTAAGCACAGGATTCTGGTATTAGGCGACGTGATGCTGGACGAGTATTTGTGGGGTAACGTCTCGCGCATATCCCCCGAAGCCCCGGTGCCGGTGGTTGAGATAGTGAAGGAATCGGTCAAGCTGGGCGGCGCGGCCAACGTGGCGTTGAACGTCAAAGCCTTAGGTGACGATCCCATCCTGGTGGGAGTGGTGGGAGAGGACAGAAACGGCGAACGGATGATGTCGGCTTTAAACGAGGTGCAGATAAAGGGCGACGGAATATTCTTTGATAAACCCCGGATGACCACCACCAAAACGAGAGTAATCGCCCACAATCAGCAGGTGGTTCGGGCAGACAGAGAAAACACAGACGAGATTTCGGAGGAACTGACTGCCAAGATCATGCGGTTTGTTAAAGAGAAGATGCCCGATATTTCCGGCATAATAATTTCCGACTATGGCAAGGGGATGATCACCTATGGGTTTTTGTCCCAGTTGATACAATTGTGCAGGCAAAACCGGGTCTTCGTCGCAGTGGATCCGAAGGATACCCATTTCATAAATTACAGGGAGGTGTCGCTGATCACCCCCAATCATCACGAGGCCGGGTTCGTCTATGGCAAGAGGATAAAAAATGAAGACATCCTGAAAGAGGTGGGATGGGGACTTTTAGAAAAACTGAAAGTAGAAGCTCTGCTTATCACGCGGGGAGAAAAAGGGATGTCACTGTTTGAGGCGGACCGAACTTTGACCCATTTCCCCACCAGAGCCAGGGAGGTCTACGACGTGACCGGTGCGGGAGATACCGTGATATCCGCATTCACCTGCGCGGTTGCGGCAGAGGCGAACTTCCGGGAGGCAACCTTGATCTCCAATCATGCAGCAGGTCTGGTGGTGGCCGATATCGGTACCGCTCAGGCGGGCAAGGAAGAGCTGATCAAGGATCTTGAGGACTTCATCAATTCCAACGGCTAAAGAGTCGAAGATGAATCACCCAAAAATCAAGAGTCTCAGGCAACTGGTCAGAATAAGAAACGCTCTGAGAAAGCAGGCGAAAGAAGTGGTATTCACCAACGGATGCTTTGATATTCTCCACCGGGGACACATAGAGTGTTTGAGGAAGGCCAAATCCTTTGGGGACGTGCTGATCGTGGGATTGAACAGTGATTCATCGGTGCGAAAGATCAAGGGAGACAAAAAACCAATCCTGCCGCAAGATGATCGAGCCGAGATTCTGGCCTCTCTGGAGATGGTGGATTACGTGGTGATCTTCAAGGAGGAGACGCCACTTGAGGTCATCGCCAGCCTGGTTCCTGATGTGTTGGCCAAGGGGGGGGACTATAAGAAGGATGAAATCATCGGAAGGGATATCGTTGAGTTCTCCGGTGGTCGGGTGAGGAGAGTGAAACAAGTTCCGGGGAAGTCGACCAAAGGTATAATCGGAAGGATAACTAAACGCTACCCGGGCGCCTGAATACGACCCGTCCTTCCAATGGGGTTCGATTTGTCTCCAATAATAAGTGCCGCAATAATTTGACCCTGCCGGTCAATTCCCGCAACGGTCGTTCATCTAAGCCGGGAATATTAGCATGAGGTTACGAGCTTCCTCGAGGATTCAACTTTTCTTCACTGTAAGGCGGTCATCCCAGTTGACCGAACCATACCCTTTCTTCGTAAGACATTCTTTTGATATCTTAATCGAGCCTGACGCCATCTGAAGAGGGAAATTTTCCCTTGACACAAGGGGCGTGAGATGTTATCGTTTTTGCGATCAGGAGGATCAGGGGAGCGCTTCGAGGGAGGAAGTCCTTGGAATCACCATCAGTCGAGAATCGAGATCAGTTGAGTCCGCGCGAGAGAGAAGAAACGGTTTCCTCTGAGTCGAGCAATCCTGAGGAGAAAAGAAGGATATTTTTTGAAACCAAGAGTCTGGCGGAAGTGTACGCACAGCAGGGACATGTCTCCATCGCCCTGGAGGTTTACCGGAGAATGCAAAAAGGGAATCCCTCAGATCAGCAAATAGGGCAGAGGATTTCTGAGTTGGAGAGTCGTCTTCGTTCAAGAAGGCCAGTAAAGCCTAATGACCAGAATGAATAGAAACCTAAGAAAAGCTTAACCATGAATAATCGGATAAAAACGCTTCAGAAGATGTTGCCAAAGGAGAATCTGGATTTTCTGCTGGTCACCTTCCTGTCCCATGTCAGGTATCTCTCCGGATACAGTGGCACCAACGGCCTGATCCTGCTTTCTCCCAAGAGCTCGCTTTTCTTGACTGACTTTCGCTACAAGAGTCAAGCCAGGGGGCAGGTTAAGAATATGAAGGTGCAGGTGGTTCAGCGGGACCTTTTCTCCGGCCTCTCCGATGAAGCTCTTCTCAGAGGGAAGAGGATCAAATTAGGTTTCGAGGCAAATCACCTGAGTTGTCAGGTATACCGGAGACTGAAGTCCCTTCTCCCTGACTGTCTTTTGGTTTCGACGGAAGGAATCGTGGAAACGCTGACGGTGAGAAAGGACAAGGGCGAAATCGGAAAGATAAGGAAGGCCGTCCGGATAACCGACCGGGTTTTCTCCGAGATTCTGGATTTTATCAAACCCGGAGTGAAGGAGCTGGATATTGCTGCGGAACTGGAATACAGAATGAAAAAGCACGGCTCGTCGGCGCCTTATTTTGAAACTATAGTCGCCTCAGGCAAGAGAGCGGCACTGCCGCACGGAGTTGCATCCAGCAAGAGAATCAAAAAGGGCGAGTTCGTCACCATGGATTTCGGCGCCGTCTTCGATGGTTACACCGCCGATATGACCCGGACCGTGGTGGTGGGAAAAGCAAGCAAGAAGCAGACCCAGGTGTACAATCTGGTTCTGAGGGCTCAGAGGCGGGCCATCAGCAGGGCTAAGTCCCGGATGAAGGCGTGTGATCTGGACAAGACGGCTCGGGACGTAATCAAAAGAGCAGGCTACGGAAAGTACTTCGGTCATGGGCTGGGGCACGGAATCGGGCTTTTGGTGCATGATAATCCAGCGGTGAATCCCACAAACCAGTTGCGCTTGGAGCCGGGGATGGTTATCACCATTGAGCCCGGAGTCTACATACCCAACTGGGGAGGAGTAAGAATAGAGGACGATATTCTGATCACCCAAAGAGGGTGCCAGAATTTGACCAAATCAGAAAAAGGTTTGATCGAGCTTTAGTGGGAGGTTTGTTCAGAACGCTTGTTCAGTGCAGCGTAGATATTGTTTGCAGTGATCAGACAGACATTTTAAAAGCTCCCATGTGACACTTTGCATCCCATACTTAAACCCTCAAGAAGGAGGGGAGAGTTATGTGGGTATCGAAGATCAAAAAACTGATAAAGTTGGTGGAGGAGTCAAACGTCGGTGAGTTGGAGGTGTCGGGTTGGGGGCAGAAAGTGAGGATATCCAAGAAGCCCCGAGAGTCAAGCGCCGCAGCTCCAGAGAATCCGAGTGCAAACATAACGGTTGAGCCGAAAGCTGAACCGGCTGCGGTTACGCCTCAACCCGCACCGGTGAAAGCCCCGATCGGGGAGCCGGAAAAAGCAGCTCTTGAGGATACGGACCATCTGGTTCCCATAAAGTCTCCCATGGTGGGAACTTTCTATCGGGCGCCGGCCCCGGACGCCAAATCCTACGTGGAGTTGAACCAGCAAATAACGGTAGGGCAAGTGGTTTGCATCATAGAAGCCATGAAACTGATGAACGAGATCGAATCGGAGGTGGCAGGCCGGGTGGCCAAGATATTGGTGGAAAACACCAAGCCGGTGGAATTCGGGCAGACACTGTTTTTGATCGAGCCAGCTTAAATGTTACCGGAAAGACTGAAAGATTCTTGCCGTAGATATACCAGCACGTTTCATTCTGGTGAAAAGGCGGCCGTAACACATAAGCCACCAAGTGAGAGGTGATAATAAAGGCATAAGAGTTAATAACGGTCTGATTTCAGCCGAAGTTATGGATAGAAAGCTGTCAACGGATTGAGCGGATTAGTCAACCGATGGAACGGATTAAACGGATGGATCTGCTCTTTCTGCGTGGGAGGTTTGATCAAAACTTGTATAAGTAAAAGGAGGGGTGATTATGACGTTAAAGCAGATGTTGGAGGAGATGCTTTCTACCAAGGCTTCGGACCTTCATCTTCGGGTCGGGGTCAAACCTTACATTCGCACTGACGGAGTACTTCGCCCCATCGCGGACGAGTCTATAGCACCGCAAGTCATGGAAGAGATAATGAAGCAGATTCTCACCGAGGAACAGATAAAGAGGTTTTCCCAGAGAAACGAACTGGACTTGGCCTTAAGCATCTCCAAAATGGGGCGCTTCCGAATCAATTTCTACCGCCAGAGGGGCACGGTGGGAATAGCCGTAAGGGCGGTCAACACCAGCATACCCTCCTTCGAGGAGT
Organism: Candidatus Zixiibacteriota bacterium; assembly: GCA_049643405.1. Taxonomy (GTDB): domain Bacteria; phylum Zixibacteria; class MSB-5A5; order MSB-5A5; family SM1-73; genus SM23-73-3. The sequence goes on along the minus strand of JBARPX010000045.1, from coordinate 11,615 downwards.
TGAATCTCCCGCCGGTGCTGAAGAGGCTGGCGGAGAACCGGCGGGGCCTGATCATCCTGACCGGAACCACCGGAAGCGGTAAGTCAACCACCCTGGCGACCATGATAGATCACATCAACTCTACGCGTGCAGAAAACATCCTGACCGTGGAGGATCCCATCGAGTACATACATCGGAACAAGAAGAGCATAGTGGCACAAAGGGAGGTGGGAGGAGACACCGAGTCTTTTGTCACCGCCCTGCGTCATGCTTTGCGTCAGGATCCAGACGTCATCCTGGTGGGAGAGATAAGGGACTTAGAAACTATGTCCATAGCTCTTACCGCCGCCGACACGGGGCATCTGGTTCTGACCACGCTGCACACGCTGAATTCGGTGGAGACCATAACCCGTATCATCTCTTTTTTCCCGCCTCACCAGCACCAGCAGATCAGGCTGCTTTTGTCTGCCACTTTGAAGGGTATAGTCTGCCAGAGGCTTCTGCCCCGATCTGACACCCCGGGCCGGGTGCCCGCGGTGGAGGTGCTGGTCGGCACCGGTCTGGTGAGGGAGTACTTAGTCGATCCCATGAAAACCCCTTTGATCGTCGAACTGATCGAAAGCGGGGCGGTCCAGTATGGCATGCAGTCATTTGACCAGTCCATGATGAATATGTACAAGAAGGGCATGATCTCGTATGAGGAGGCTTTAGCTCAAGCCACCAACGCGGACGATTTCGAGCTCAGGGTTAAGGGAATTGTGGGCGCGGCAGACAGGGGATGGCAAGAATTCGAACGAACCGCCCAGACAGGTAACGAATAGAGAGATTGATGTGGCTTGCGGAACTGAAAATAATAGTTGAGCTTGAACGCCAACTGAGAGAATTAGTCGGGAGATCCGTTGTTTAAGAAAGTACTCGTCGCCAATCGCGGGGAGATCGCCTTACGCATAATCCGGGCCTGCAAGGAACTGGGGATAGCCACGGTTGCGGTCTTCTCCGAGGCGGACACCGAGTCGTTGCACGTCCGCTTTGCAGACGAGGACGTCTGTATAGGTCCCCCCAAATCCCAGGAGAGCTACCTAGACCCCAAAAGGATAATCAGCGCGGCAGAGGTGACCAACGCCGACGCCATCCATCCCGGATACGGATTTTTAGCGGAAAATTCCGATTTCGCTGAGATATGCGAATCGTGTGACATCAAGTTCATCGGACCTTCCTCCGAGACCATCAGGCTCATGGGAGAGAAAGCCCTGGCGAAGCATACCATGAAAAAGGCCGGGGTTCCGGTTATTCCCGGAAGCGATGGGGTGGTGGAAACAGAGGAGTTGGCGCTGAACCTGTGTCATCGGATAGGCTTCCCGGTAATCATCAAGGCTTCGTTCGGAGGCGGAGGTAAGGGGATGAGGATAGCCCGCGATGAAGCCGAGTTGAAAAAGGGATACCAGATGGCCAAGACGGAGGCGGAGGCCGCCTTCGGAAATCCGGATGTCTACGTCGAGAAATACGTCCCCAATCCCCGACACATAGAGTTCCAGATTCTGGGTGACAGGTTCGGAAACGTGATTCACCTCGGAGAAAGGGATTGCTCCTTGCAGCGGCGTCACCAGAAGCTCTTGGAGGAGTCACCCTCTCCGGGGGTAGATGAGAAGCTGAGGGCCAGGATGGGCGAGGCGGCGGTGAGGGGCGCTAAGAGCGTAAACTACGAAAGCGCCGGGACGGTGGAATTCTTAGTCGATCAGAGTCAGAATTTCTACTTTATGGAGATGAACACGCGCATCCAGGTGGAGCATCCGGTGACCGAGGAGGTGACGGACGTCGATTTAATCAAAGAGCAGATCCGCTTGGCCTGTGGGGAAAAGTTGGGACTCGCTCAGGACGACATCCGTATGAAGGGGCATGCCATCGAATGCAGAATCAACGCCGAGGACCCGGACAAAGGGTTTCTCCCAGCGCCGGGGACCATTACCAGCTTCCATGTTCCCGGAGGTCACAGGATAAGAGTGGATACGCATGCTTACGCCAAGTACGTGATCCCTCCCTATTACGATTCGATGATCGCCAAGCTGATAGCTCATGGAAAAAACAGGGAGGAGGCGATCCTGAAAGCCAGGAGGGCTTTGGACGAGTTTATAATCGAAGGAATCCCAACTACCATCGAGTTCCATAAGAAGATCCTGAGGGACGAGAGATTCATCAGCGGAAACTTCAACACCTCCTTGATCGAAGAGATACTCAAGGAGCAGTTGCAGGGGGTCGAAAAATCTCGACTTGGCCGACAATAGATCTAAGCGACCCGTTTATTGATCCATAAGAGAGCGAAAGGAGGAAGCATGGAAGCCAGTCTGGAATTCAGAGATGACGTGAAATATACCAAGGAACACGAGTGGGTAAAGCTGGAGGGAGACGTCGCCACCGTGGGAATCACCGATTACGCTCAAAGACAACTGGGAGACGTGGTGTTCATAGAACTGCCGGAGGCGGGAACCCAGGTGGAACAGATGAAACCGTTTGGAGTAATCGAGGCGGTAAAGGCGGTATCGGATATTTTCTCTCCCATTACCGGAGAGGTGACCGAGGTAAACTCCGAGCTCCAGACCCAGTCAAACCTCATCAACTCTGACCCGTATGGCCAGGGTTGGATCATCAAGATCAAAATCAAGGATCCGAAAGAACTGGACACCTTGATGCCGTTGGCAGATTATCGGAAGCTGGTCGGAGTTTAAGCAGGTCACCAAGATCTACCCATCCGCCCTGAATTTTACCTGGTTTTTTGTATAACTTCGCTAAACGGAATTGCCGTCGTAACACCAACTGTAGGCTATTCAAACAGATGAGTTTTGTACCCAATACAGAGCAGAATCGCAGGGAGATGCTAACGAAAATCGGAGTGAAGGATTTCTCCGAATTGCTCCGCGTCGTTCCCGATTCAGTTCGACTTACCGGTGACTTGAAGCTTCCGCCGGCTTTGTCTGAGCTGGAACTGACCAGGCTCTTAGGAGAGGTGGCGAGCCGGAATAAAGATGCCAGCCAAATGATCTGCTTTTTAGGTGGAGGCGCATATGATCACTTCATTCCCGCGATCGTCGACCACATCATCTCCCGATCCGAATACTACACCGCGTACACTCCCTACCAGGCGGAGGTCAGCCAGGGAACGCTTCAGACCATCTACGAGTTTCAGTCTTTGATCTGCGAGCTGACCGGGATGGAGGCTGCAAATGCCTCCATGTACGACGGAGCTACGGCTGCAGCGGAGGCGGCTCTTCTGGCGCATGCCCACACCAGAAGAGACGGGATCCTGGTGGCCGGATCCTTAAATCCCAACTACAGGAAGGTTCTCGATACCTACTGTGGCTCGATTAAACTGAAAGTGGACACACTGCCGTTGGCCGAAGAGGAAGGCCGAATAGACTCAGAGGCGGCCAAAAGTAAGATCTCTGATAAAGTCGCCTGCGTGATAATCCAAACGCCCAATTTCTTCGGCCTCTTGGAGAACGTTAAAGAGATTGAGTCGCTGGTCCATTCTGTCGGAGCTCTTCTGGTGCTGGTCTGCGATCCCATCTCTCTGGGGATTCTGAAAACCCCGGGAGAGTACAATGCGGACATCGCGGTAGGGGAAGGGCAGGGTCTGGGAAACAGCCTCTATCTCGGAGGTCCGTATCTGGGTTATTTCGCCTGCAGGAGGTCCCTGATCAGAAAGATGCCCGGAAGGCTCGTGGCAGCCACCACCGATACCCGGGGAAGGGTGGGCTACGTCATGACGCTTCAAACCAGAGAGCAGCACATAAGAAGGGAGAAGGCCACTTCCAACATCTGCACCAACCAGGCACTTTGCGCCCTGGCAGCCTGCGTGTATCTTTCCCTTATGGGGAAAGCCGGGATCAGGAAGGTGGTGGAGTTGTGTCTGCAAAAAAGCCATTACACAGCAGAGAAGATCACCCAACTCGACGGATTCTCGAGGAGATTTGACGGTCCCTTCTTCAAGGAGTTCGTGATCACAACACCCCTGCCGGCGAAGGAGGTCGTAGGACGGCTGCTAAAGAAAAACATACTTGCCGGAATGGACTTGGGCATTTTCGACTCGAACCTGAAAAACGAGCTTCTTGTGTGCGTGACTGAAAAGAGGACCAAAGAAGAGATAGACCATCTGGTAGACGAGTTAAGAGAACTGGTTTAACAGAATAATCGTTCACATCTCTTTAGCGAAGCTAAGAAGGATCTACTTGAGCACATAGGCGGTAAAGCAAAAAGACCAGCGAATCGGAAGGAGGCATATGCCTTTCTGTCCTTTATGCAAAGCTGAATTCGGCGCGGGGACAAAAAGATGCACGGATTGCGAATGCGACTTAGTGGAGGAGCTTCCAGAGGAGGCAGACTTGGAGACGTCTGACGACGATGAGGACGTGCCCGAGGATTGGGTTCTGTTGTACAGCACCAAGAATAAAGTTTACGCCGAATTCCTCAGGGAGACCCTGGAGAACAGCAACATACCGTGCTATTTCAGGTCATCCGGAAGTTTCTTTGAAGAGGGGTTGGGATATGTCACCAAGGGGAAGGGGGGATACAGAATCTACGTCCCCGAGGATAAACATGACGAGGCTCTGGCTATAAGAGAGCAGACGGTGCGGGACCTTTAGTCGATCGGTTTTGAAGCGGTAAATGCCAAATGCGGAGGTTGCAATGAGATGTGCAGTTTATGGTGGAATAGTCTTTCTCCTGGGGCTGGCGGCACTGATGTCGTGCGCTCAGCAAGAGTCGCCGCCCGAAATCGGGTGGGCTGCCTCGCTCGAGGATGCGTTCCAGCTCGCTTTGGAGAAGGACCAACCCATTCTGGCCGAATTCTGGTCGGACGGGTGACCGTGGTGTGACAGGTTGGAGGATTCAACCTTTACCCATCAGAGTGTTATCGAGTTGGCCAGCAATATGATCTTGGTGAAAGCGGAGGGAAAGAAGGATACGGTAACCAGGGAGCGTTACCAGATCGCCGGTTTTCCCACCGTGATTCTGATGAACAGTTCCGGAGAGGAGATCGACCGGATATACGGCTATGCGCCACCCGAGGAGTTTGTTACTACCATCCGGGACTATCTCCAGGGAAAGAATACTTTGGATGATCTGGAAGCAAGATTCGAGGCCGACCCGGAAGATGCCGAGTTGGCTTACCGCCTGGCGGAGAAGTACGAGGGACGCCGGATGTATGAGGAAGCCGCCTCCCACTACAGGAAGGTGGTCGATCTGGATCCCATGGATAAGAAGGGCAACTCCGACGACGCGCTCTTCGGTCTGGCCTGGTTGGAGGTAAGGGAGAAGGAGTATCTGAAGGCCGTGGATGCCTTCAAGTATTTTCTGCAGAAGTATCCCAAAAGCGAGATGGCCGCCGATGCCGAGGTTTATATACCCTATTGCCACTCCAATGCCGGGGATACGACCAAGGCCCTGGAGCTTTATGAGAAGTTTCTGACGGAACATCCCGATTCGCCGGACACCGGCTGGGTCAAAAAGAAGATAAAAGAGCTGACCGAGCCGCCGGAGGAGACCGAGGAGACGGACACCACTAAAACAACAGCCTGAGTGTCTGGGTGAAGAGAGAGAGCAAGATCGAAAAAACAAAATGGAGTCCTGACTGAAGTGTTCCGCTTCAGTGGAACCTTGATCGCCCAAGGACAAATGCGGTCAACGACATGAACCATATGGTTCATGCCAACGGACTTGTCCTGCACTTCGTCCTGAGACTCAGTGTCGAAGGAAGGGCTGGGCCCGAAGGATTAAGCGAATTAAACGGAAGATGGCCGAAGGCTTGCAAATGTGAGATTGTTCGACTGAGCAGAAAATCGGGAGTTCTGATAGATGGGCGAGAAACTGATATTTGAGCTATCGTCGCCAGGGAGGAGAGGGTATTCTCTCCCCACAAGCGACGTGCCAGAGAGGAAAACCAAAGACCTGATTTCCGGGGATTTCTTAAGGGGAGAAGCCCCCGCGTTGCCGGAGGTGAGTGAGGTGGACGTGGCCCGTCACTTCATCCGGCTCTCCATCATGAACCATCACGTGGACAAGGGCTTCTATCCCCTGGGGTCATGCACCATGAAATACAATCCGAAGATCAACGAGACCCTCTCTCGCCTTACCGGATTCGCGAATCTCCACCCTCACCAGCCGGAGAACACGCTCCAGGGAGCGCTCAAGCTCATGTTTGAGTTGGGCGAGTACTTGGAGGAGATAGCCGGCATGGATCAGATTACCTTGCAGCCGGCGGCCGGCGCACACGGTGAGCTGACCGGGCTTCTGATGATCAATGCCTACCACAGAAAAAACAACCAGCAAAGGTCAAAGATAATAATACCCGATTCCTCTCACGGCACCAACCCTGCCTCGGTCATCACCGCCGGTTTCTCCACCTTGCAGGTCAAGTCCAATCCCAGGGGAATGGTGGATTTAGAAGAACTCAAAAAGGTGATGAATGAGGACGTTGCCGCCCTGATGCTCACCAATCCCAATACCTTGGGCTTGTTTGAGTCTGAGATTCTGGAGATCTCAAAGGTGGTTCATGATGCTGGAGCGCTGCTTTACATGGATGGGGCTAACCTCAACGCCATGATGGGGATAGCGAAACCAGGGGAAATGGGGTTTGATGTGGTTCATTTCAATCTGCATAAGACCTTCTCCACGCCGCACGGAGGAGGAGGACCCGGTTCAGGCCCTGTTGGAGTAAAAGCCAACCTAGCGCCGTTTCTGCCAGTCCCCCTGGTGGCAAGAAGGACAAACGAGCAGGGAGAGCCGGAGTACTGCTTTGACTATGACCGTCCGCGCTCCATAGGCAGAATGCACGGTTTCTTTGGGAATTTCGGTGTTATGGTAAAAGCGTACGTTTACATTCGCCAGAACGGACCGGAGGGCTTGAGAGAAGTTAGTGAAGATGCGATAATTAACGCAAACTACCTAAAGGAAAACTTAAATCAGTACTATCATCTCCCGTACGACGGCGTCTGCCAACACGAGTTTGTCCTCTCCGGCGTGAAACAGAGGGAAAAAGGCGTGAAGACATTGGACATCGCCAAGAGGCTTCTGGATTTTGGCATGCACGCCCCAACGGTCTACTTCCCGTTGATCGTCCAAGAAGCTTTGATGATCGAGCCGACTGAGACGGAAAGTAAAGAGAGCCTGGATGAGTTCATACAGGCCATGATTCAGATCGCCAGGGAGGTGGATGAGAATCCGGAGTTGGTCAAGTCTGCTCCGCAGAATACACCAGTTACCCGCCTGGATGAGGTAAGAGCGGCAAGGGAGCTAGATGTGAGATGGAGCCAGAAAAGGAATACTTGAGTATTTTGGACCTGCTGGGCAGGGTCGTCGAAGCCAACAAAGGGATCAAGCTGACAAATGAAACACTCTCCGAAGCCGAATCGTTGGCGATAAAGCTGTTTCATCACTCTGCTTCTGCTCTTTACTTGTCACGCGGAACAATCATTAGCGACTTTCCATCAGCAAGAGTCAACTTCTTTGACCACTCGTCAATAAACGTGCTCACTCGCGCAGCCCTCGAGTCCTATTTGATTTTTCATTACCTTCACGGCGCCAATGTCTCGGAAGAGGACCGTGAACTAAGGTTCTATTCAAGGCAACTGGCCGGGTTGAAAGAGAGCCAGGATTTCTCGTACACTATTCTGAACGCGAGAGAGATTCTGAAACGAAATCAAGAGCGTATCAGTAGGTGCGAGGAGATATTAGGTAAGAATATTGTATTTCGTGGCTTGAAACGAAAGCGGCAAAAGAGAATCTTGGCGGGAGATTGGAGACTCCTGTCGTGGCGGGACATAGCAACTGATGCGGGGCTGTCTGAGCTAAATGCTAAGAACGTTTATCGGTATCTGTGCGGTTATGCGCACTCAGGAAGTCTGAGCACCCTGCAGGTAGGCGTGGCCCGTACTGCGGAGACGCAATCGGCTCTGTTCTCTGGATCGATGGGGGTGATCAAGATTGCGATCTCCAACTTAATACTCGAGTATCGTAGGCTCTTTCCCAAATCTGGACTGGAATTGAGCAAGGACGAAAACACGGCGGCCAAGATAACCGCAGAGAACTGGGTCTGGATTGGTCGGAAAGAATAAACACTGCCGCTACACAGGGACTGGGCGCCTCTACGCTGTCATTGCGAGGAGTCCCCCGCCAGAGGCGGGGGACGACGCGGCAATCTCCCTCTTGGGATTGCTTCGTCCCGCCGCTGGCGGGACTCGCAATGACATTCCCGATCAGCATGTCCCTTATGCCGGAAACGATAGTTGCCTTTGGACATTCATTTCTTGGTCGATTCATTCGATGCTGCTCACCACCACCGTAGGAAGCTTTCCCAAGCCCGATTATCTGGTTAAAGCCAGGAATGAGTTTGCCTCCGGTAAGCTCTCACAGGGGGAGTTAACTCACTTGGAAAAAAAGGCCACGGAGGAGTGCATTCGTCTCCAGGAGGGGATCGGGTTGGATATTCTGGTTCACGGAGAGATGGAACGAGGAGACATGGTTACCTTTTTCGCGGAAAAGATGAAAGGCTTCGGAATCAGCGGTTTGGTGCGCTCCTACGGAAACAGGTACTATCCGAAGCCGGTTGTCAAAGGCAGCTTGAAAAGAGAGCGGCCCATCACGGTGGACATGTTCAAGTACGCTCAGAGCCTGACTGAAAAACCGGTAAAAGGAATCGTCACCGGTCCTTACACCATGTGCGACTGGTCATTCAACGAATACTATCCTGACCGGGGAGAACTGGTGATGGCTTTGGCAAAAGAGATACACCAGGAGGTCGTAGATTTGGAAAGGGCGGGTGCTAAGTATATTCAGATCGACGAGCCGGCCATCTCCACCCGACCGGATGAGATCGGCCTGGCCATTGATGCCATGAAGGTCGTCACCGAGGGGATAAGGGCAAAAACTATCTCTCACATCTGCTACGGCGATTTTGCGGTCATGTATCCCCGGATACTCGATCTGGCAGTTGACCAACTCGACCTGGAATTCGCTAACAGCGATTTTGCCAATCTGGAGATTTTCAGACATCCCGAATTTACCAAGGAGATAGCAGTTGGAGTTCTAGACGTACATAGCCATATTGTCGAAAAGAAAGATGAGGTCAAAGCAAACATAAGAAAGGCATTAGGAGTTTTCCCGGTGGAGAACGTGTATATTGACCCGGACTGCGGTCTTAAGACCAGAACGCCGGATGAGGCAGAGGCTAAGCTAAGGGTGATGGTGGAAACTGTCAAAGAGGTCAGGCAGGAGCTCGGCGTGGAGTGATGCTGATCACCACTGCTCGGCTTCTGAGTACAAAGTGCGAAGATCTCTCGCGTGAAATGAAAGGAGGACGTTATGCTGGTTTCGTTTAGCATGTTTCCCACGGACAAAGGGGAGTCGGTCAGCAGGTACGTTGCGAAGATCATCAACATCGTGGATAGAAGTGGCCTGCCCTACCGTACCTCCGCCATGAGCACGGTGGTGGAGGGGAGCTGGGACCGGGTGTTTAAGCTGATCAAAAAATGCCGCGACAGCATGGCCAAGGAGAGCAGCCGGATATACATGGTAATAACCGTTGATGACCGAAAGAAGGCCAGGAACAGACTGACCGGCAAGGTGAACCGGATCGAGCAGAGATTGAAGAGGAAGATCAGCAGATGACCGACTATGTCTTGGTTTTCATCACCACCGCTTCGGAGAAGGAAGGGGAGAAGATCTCGTCCGCTCTGGTGGCGGAGAGGCTGGCAGCATGTGTCAGCATGGTCGGGGGAGTGAGGTCAACCTTCAGATGGAAGGGCCAGATCTCTACGGAGCAGGAGGTTCTCCTTATAGCGAAGTCCAAAGACAGGCTCTTTGACAAACTCAAAAAAAGAGTCTTGGAGCTTCACAGCTATGAGGTGCCGGAGATCGTGGCTTCTCCAATTCTGGCAGGATTCGAGAAGTACTTAAACTGGATAGAGGACGAGACGAAATAATCCGCTAAAGCAGCCCATCGCTCCTTTCAACTGAGACGTGGCAGTGGAATACTCTAACCCTTGCCATGATCTGGTCTTGGTGGCCTTCAATAACGTCAAAATGTATGGGAGATAGGACATGCAGTTCAAAAAAGTCCACAATGGTTTTCTGATCAGATTGGTCAAGGGCGAGGAGATAATTGCCACACTCTCCGCGTTCGTGGAGGAGCAGAAGATTCCGGGGGGATTCGTTTTTGGCCTGGGCGCGTTCAGGGACGCAACGCTGGGCTACTTCGACTCGGCTAAAAAGGAATACGTCAAGAATCATTTCAAGGAGGATATGGAGTTCGGCAGCCTCACAGGCTCAATATCCTACTTCGAAGGCAAACCATTTGTTCATGCTCACGTGGTAGCCAGTGGTCCGGACTCAAGAGCTCACTTCGGGCATCTTTTCTCTGCCACCATCTCAGCAACGGGAGAGTTTTTCATCATGCCCTCGGACGCCAGGATCGAAAGAAAAGCCGATCCGGACACCGGATTAAATTTGCTGGACCTGTAGTGAGAAAATCCTTGCCATATCTTCATCAACCTTTAATATTGGGTGAGCTCTGGTAAGTCTCAGAGATAAGGTTCAGGGCATCAGAGCCGGAAAATGCAGCCTGTCGATTAAGCACGATGTTCACGCTCTCGGAAATGGGAAAGCCAATAATAACACTCACCACCGACTTTGGCACCAAGGATGGATACGTCGGGGCGGTTAAAGGGGTAATCAAGAGGATCAACCCGGACGCCGAGGTGGTGGATGTCACCCACGGAATAGAGCCCTTCGATATCTTGGGCGCTGCGTTTACCTTGAGCAACTTCTACCGATACTTCCCCCAGGGAACCATACACCTAACTGTAGTCGATCCCGGGGTGGGAAGCCAGCGTCAACCGCTTTTGATAAAGTCGAAGGACTTCTGCTTCGTTGGTCCGGACAACGGCATATTCAGTTTCGTATTTGAGAACGAAAGGATAAGCGACATAGTAGTTCTCTCCAACAAGGAGTATTTTCTGGCCGAACTATCCGGCACTTTCCACGCCAGGGACGTCTTTGCGCCAGCGGCAGGTTATCTTTCTTTAGGGGTCGAGGTCACGGAATTTGGCAGGACAGCAAAAGAGTGTCACAAGTTGATCATTCCAGAGCCCAAGTCGTCGAATAAGGGTCTGGCCGGAGAAATCATTCATATAGATGGTTTTGGAAATCTGGTCACAAACATCGCGGAGGAATTCCTCCAGGGGAGAAAAATCGCCGCGATCACCGTGGGAAGAAGGCGGATAAAGCGCATAGCCCGATCATACTCGGACATCAAAGAGGGTGAGGTAGGTGCGCTAATTGGGAGTTCGGATCTTTTGGAGATAGCACTGAATCAGGGAAGCGCCCAAGAGACTCTGAAATCCAAGGTCGGATCGGCCGTGACAATCACTTTCAAGTGAAGAGAGAATCCGTGACTACGGAGAAGAAGGAAACCACAAGGAAAAAGACACGTGCTGTGAGGGTCAGACCTTCGTGGGATGAGTATTTCATGAGCATTGCCGAACTGGCGGCGACTCGCTCCACTTGTCTCAGAAGACAGTTTGGGGCGGTCATAGTCAAAGATAAGAAGATTCTGGCAACCGGTTACAATGGCGCGCCCTCCGGACTCA
>JBARPX010000044.1:0-2565 GCA_049643405.1 Candidatus Zixiibacteriota bacterium | reverse complement strand
CCACCTTTTGATGCCGTCTCTGAATGGAGCATTCCCTTTCCCCCAGGTGAATCACGTTGCCGAACTTGTCCGCCAACACCTGAATCTCAACGTGCCTCGGTCTTTCCAGGTACTTCTCGATATAAATCCTGGGATCGGCAAAGGCCGACTTTGCCTCGGAGCTGGCCGCTCTTAGGGCGCTTTTAAGCTCGCCCTTTTCTCTCACTATCCTCATCCCCTTCCCGCCGCCGCCGCCCACCGCTTTGATCAGGATGGGGAACCCCACCTCTTCTGCTATGGAATCTCCCTGCTCATCCGAGCCTATCTCCACCTCGGTTCCCGGCACGATGGGAACGCCCGAGTTTCTCATGGTCTTTCGCGCCGCCACCTTGTCGCCTAAAAGCTTGACCGCTTCGGCCGGAGGTCCGATGAAAATCAAGCCCTCGGATTCGACCCGCTTCACAAACTCATAGTTTTCAGCAAAGAACCCGTATCCGGGATGAATGGCCTCCGCCTTGGATTCTTTCGCCACCTCCATGATCCTGTCCATATTCAGATAGCTCTGGGTGGCCGGAGCCGGACCTACGAGGTAGGCTTCGTCCGCCAGGCGGACGTGCAGGGACCTGCGATCGATCTCCGAGAAGATGGCGACGCTCTTGATCCCCATCTCCCGGCAGGCCCGGATTATCCTGACCGCTATCTCCCCCCGGTTGGCTATGAGAACCTTCTCAATCATATTCTCTCTGTAGTCGCCCCATTCATGGGGAGATTTTTCAAGTGCATAGTTCCCCACGCGACAGTCGCCCGATGAATCGGGCAACTACGCCTCATATATTGTCTCGAAGTTGATCTTTTCCTTCAATGGATTATTCTGGATGTATTCCCGGATCTTCAGCAGTGCTTTCTCGCTCCTTATCACGTGCTCGTAGTAGTTCGGTTGCCACAACCTGATTCCTGCTTCTCGGCTACCTGCAGCCTTGAATCGCCTGACTATCTCACCAAGGGACAGCTTGGACTCGCTTAGAATCAGGATGAGATGAATATGTGTCGGCATGACGACAAAATAATCCACTTTCAAGCCATCTATCTCGTTCAGATGTTGAATGCTCTTCGTGATCTTCTCGCCGAGTTTAGCCAGATACGGGCGATTATAGTTCGTGCAGATGGTGACGAAGTAGTATCCGTCCCGAGAATAGTCGAAATGTTTCAAGCGGATATTCTTTACTGCTTTCATTGCTGGTCAAATCTGTAGTTGCCCCATTCATGGGGCGATTCTCCCCTGCCCGATGAGCGGACGCCTATACAGGCTCGTCTGAGCTCCCGTCCGGGAATTGGGCGACTACAACGGTATATTCCCATGTTTCTTCGGCGGCAGCGACTGCTTTTTGTTTTCTAACATGGACAATGCACGAATCAAACGGGGTCGGGTGGTTTTGGGCTCGATAACGTCATCTAAGTACCCTTTTTCCGCCGCGATGTAGGGGTTGGCAAACTTCTCTCTGAACTCCTCCACCTTTTTGTCTACGGCCTTTTCCGGGTCCTCCGCCTTGGCAATCTCCTTTTTGAAGATTATCTCCACCGCTCCCTTGGGGCCCATCACCGCTATCTCCGCGGTGGGCCAGGCGTAGTTGACGTCGGCCCGGACGTGTTTGCTGGACATGACGTCGTACGCGCCACCATATGCCTTGCGGGTAATCAGGGTCAGCTTGGGCACCGTGGCCTCGCAGTAGGCATAGAGCAGCTTGGCCCCATGCTTTATGATTCCACCGAATTCCTGGGCCGTCCCCGGCAAGAATCCGGGCACGTCCACAAAGGTGACTAAGGGGATATTGAAGGCATCACAGAACCGGACGAACCTTGCTCCTTTCAAGCCGGAGTTAATGTCCAGCACACCGGCCAAGACCCCGGGTTGATTTCCCACAACCCCGACCGATTTTCCTCCCAGCCTGGCAAACCCCACCACCAGGTTGGCGGCATAATGCTCATGCACTTCCAGAAACTCGCCGTGATCCACCACCCTCTTGATCACGTCCCTTATGTCATATGGCTTGTTGGGGTTTTCCGGGATCAGAGAATTCAGCTCTTCATCCATTCGATCAACCGGATCGGTGCATTCCACCCCTGGCGGATCCTCCATGTTGTTCAGAGGTATGTACGAGAAGAGCTTTCTGACCAGGGAGAGGGTTTCCACCTCATTTTCACCGACGAACTGCGCCACCCCGGACTTGGTGCTGTGCACCCCGGGGCCTCCTAAGTCCTCGGAGGTTACGTTCTCATGGGTGACGGTCTTGACCACGTTGGGACCGGTGACGAACATGTAAGAGGTGTGCTTCACCATGAAGATGAAGTCGGTGATGGCAGGCGAATAGACCGCTCCTCCGGCACAAGGACCCAGGACCACCGAGATTTGAGGGATGACCCCGGAGACCAGGGTGTTGCGCAGGAAGATATCCGCATATCCTCCCAGGCTTTCCACTCCCTCCTGAATGCGGGCGCCACCGGAGTCGTTCAAACCGATGACTGGCGCCCCCACCTTCAACGCGGTGTCCATTATCTTGCAGATCTTCTCGGCGTGGGTTTCAGACA
>JBARPX010000043.1:0-6149 GCA_049643405.1 Candidatus Zixiibacteriota bacterium | reverse complement strand
TCAGAGAGGCAAGCAGATGAGCAAGAAGAGAGAGGTGGGCAAAGGCATCAGTGACGGCGTATTGGGAGAAGCGGCCAGTCGTTTCGGAGTTGCCAAAGATGAGTTCACGAAATTACACGATTCTTTTATCATCAGAGAGGACAACGCCACCGTTGGGAAATCCCTGTATCTATACGAACGTGAAGGAAAGAACTTCCTCTTGAGGCTCACCATTCCGGAATATGTGGGTTTCGAGCTGATTCCCGGAGAGGCGGATTGGATCAACTATCTTGCCGATAATGGGGTATGCGTTCCCCGGGCGATTCCTTCTCAAAGCGGGAACTTAGTTGAGATCATCGAGGTGGACAATTCCTCTTGTGCCGCTGTTTCTTTTGAGAGAGTAGAGGGGAAGCCGATTGACTTCGACGACGGTGATGAGTGGAACGGTGAGCTGTTCGCAAAACACGGCCGGACAATAGGGAAGATGCACGCTCTCACCAAGAAATATGCCCCCGCAGATAAGTCTCTCATTAGAATGCAGTGGCATGAGCAGGATTGGCTTGACAGCCGCCTGCTTCCCCCAAAATCGCTTGTTCGCCGGAAATGTGATGAGCTCATGCAAACCTTGCATTCCCTGCCCAAAGATGGGAACTCTTACGGACTCATTCACGGAGATGCCCACCCGTGGAATGTTCTGCTGCATGAGGGAAAAATCGTACTGACCGATTTTGACTTTTGTGAGCAGAGCTGGTTTGCCTCAGACATTGCGATTATTCTGTTCTACGCCGTCACGGCACCGGTAGAGGGTATGGACAAGATATCCTTTGCCGCCTACTTCATGAGGAACTTCATGAGCGGGTACGAGAAAGAAAACGTCCTTGATGCGCGCTGGCCGAAACAGATATCCAGTTTTCTGAGATTGAGAATGATCTCCAAGTATATCCTGCATTACCCGGAGTGGAAGTCCGGCAGGTTGTCGGAAAAGGGCAAGTCCGCATTCATGGAGTGGAAGCGCAAAATTGAGAATGACATCCCCTACCTAGACGTCGACTTCTCTGAGTTGGGTTGATTGTACAGGGACAGTGTTCATAGGCTTCGGCTTGAGAGTGTTGTCCAATGAAATCAGGTCACAGTGAACATTCGGGCGACATAAACGCATGGGGAGACGCAGGAGGTACCAGAAGATGTCAAAGAGAAACGAATGGGAGGAATTCTTCGACGGACACGCGCCAGCCTATATGGAGAACGTCTTCACAAAGAATACCCTGGCTGAGGTAGACTTCATTATCGAGGAATTGAAGCTTTCGCCGCGGAGTCGAATTCTGGACATGGGCTGCGGGACCGGGCGGCACTCAGTCGAGCTGGCCAAACGGGGGTATTCTGTCACCGGGGTGGATCTATCCTCCGGTATGCTGGTTGAAGCAAAAGAGGCCGCCAGCAAGGCAGGCGTGGAGGTTGAATGGATGCACGCAGATGCCACTCAATTCAAATCGGACAAACTGTTCGATGCGGCCATCTGTCTGTGCGAGGGAGCCTTCGGATTGTTGGGCAAAAATGATGATCCGTTAGAGCAGGGATTATCCATACTTCGAAACATCAACAGGGCTCTGAAGCCAAATTCCCCACTGATGATGACCGTGCTCAATGGATTGGCCTTGATCCGCAAGTACAAGCAGGAGGATGTGGAGAAGGGGGTCTTCGACCCGATCACGCTGGCCGAGGTTTATCCGATGGAATACGATACTCCCGAGGGCAAGAAAAGCTTCATGGTGAGAGAACGCGGATTCACGCCAACCGAGCTAAAGCTGATGTTCCGACAGACCGGATTCGAAGTAACGCATATCTGGGGGGGAACTGCAGGCAACTGGGGACGGCGGAAGATTGACTTAGACGAAATTGAGATAATGGTGATAGCCAATAAGACGATCGGCGTGTCATAAGGCCAAGTTCAGTCTGTATATATTCAGCGGGTCAACGTTTGTCTGCTTGACATTCAGACGAAAGTAAATATTTTGTAATATTTGCAGATTCGAGTCGGTACCTGCGCGTTAGGCTCCACTCTTGTGAGATCTGCTAGGGGCAACGAAAGGAGAGCACGAGATGAGCGACGAAGTCTACGAGCAACTCGCCGGGGCCTTAGACAGGCTTCCCAACGGTTTTCCCAGAACTCCGTCCAATGTCGAGCTGCTACTTCTGAAGAAGATCTTTTCGCCCGAGGAAGCTTCGCTCGCCATCAGGCTGTCCGGCAACATGGAACCCGTTGACGCTATCGCAGACAGACTGGAGTTGCCAGTAGAAGAGGCCAGAGCGAAGCTGATGGGAATGGTCAAGAGCGGCTTGCTTTGGTACGACAAAGAGGGCGGGAAGCCCCGGTTCAGATTGGCCCCGTTTATCGTCGGCATATTCGAATCGCAGTTAGAGAGCATGGATCACGAGTTTGCTCATCTGTTTGAGGAATACATGGCTGACGGCGGAGCAGCCGGGATCATGAGACCGCAGCCGGCCATGCACCGGGTGATTCCGGCACAGGGCGCGGTGAAGTCCGAATGGATTCTCCCCTATGACGACGTTAGATCCATTCTCCTGGCGGCCAAATCGTTTTCCGTGCGTGACTGCATCTGCCGGGTGCAGCAGGATCGACTGGTCCGCAAGTGTGATTTTCCGTTAAAGAATTGCCTGATGTTCTCTCCGGTTGAGCGCAAGCCCCGACCGGGTGATATCTCCAAAGAGGAAGCGCTGGCTATTCTGGATGAGACCGAGGAGATTGGACTGGTCCATACGGTGAGCAACGTGGCTGAGCAGTTCGGCTACGTCTGCAACTGCTGCGGCTGCTGCTGTGCCATCTTAAGGGGAATTACCGACTGGGGTGTGGAGAAGTCGGTGGCCTATGCCAACTACTACTCCGTGATTGACGCGGACGAGTGCACAAGCTGCGGGGCGTGCATCGAGCGATGCCAGGTGAACGCGATTTCTGAGAACGACGGGGTTACCACCGTCAATCAGAAAGAATGCATTGGCTGCGGACTTTGCGTTACCGGATGTCCCACCGAAGCGGCGAAGCTGGTGCGGAAGGCGGATGATGAAATCGTGCCGCCGCCGGTCGACTTTGCCACCTGGGAGCAGGAACGCCTGCGCAACCGGGGCCTGATCGAGTAATCAGTGCTTATGGCCAGAGATCATAACTCATGAAGGTGCGAAGAACAGATACAACTGAGAAGGAGGTTCTATGTTCGACAAACTAAAATCTATTTTGAGCAGGCTGGACGCCGATTATGCAGACATCCGGTATGAGGTCAAGAAGGACACCATTGTCTCATTCAGCGGGAAGGAGCTGACGGAGATCGGCGCCAACTCCGCGGACGGATTTGTGATAAGAGCGCTGAAGGATGGCGGGATGGCCTCGGTCGTTTTCACCAAAGAGACCGACGCTGAGAAAGCAGTGCGCAGCGTTATGGAGAACGCACGACTAATCGCACAAAATGCAGCCAAGCCTGCAACGCTGGCCCAGGTAGAACTGGTGCAGGATGCGTTTGTCCCGGCACTGGACGAGGATCCGAGGGAAGTCTCCATGTCGGAGAAACTTGAGCTTGTCCGGAAGTACAACGATATTCCGCTGGGCCACAAAAAAATAGCCACCACGTCGATCACCTACCAGGACGTCATCAGAGAGAAGGACTTCCTGAACTCTGAGGGAACCCAGATAAGGGAGGACCTGGTAACTACCAGGATAGCCGGCGAGATAATAGGCAAGGACGGAGACCTGACCCAGAACGTGAGAGTCAGCACCGGCGGAAGCCACGGATTCTCAACCGTGCGTGATCAGGAGGACTATTTTGAGAAACGCACCAAAATCGTTCTGGATCTCCTGCAAGCCAAGCCGGTTGACGGTGGAGTGCACAATTGCGTGCTCAATCAGAGCCTAGCCGGTGTATTCACCCACGAAGCCTTCGGCCATTATTCGGAAGCGGATCTGATAGAGAATCTCCCTTCCATGCGTGAGAAGATGAAGATAGGGAGCAAGCTGGGCCATGACGTCCTAAACATAGTCGACAATGCCACGCTTGCTGACCAGCTTGGATTTTACAGATACGATGACGAGGGCGTTCAGGTGCGACCTACGCAGCTTATGAAAAACGGAGTGTTAACCGGCCGGCTGCACTCAAGGAGGAGTGCTGCGGAATTCGGAGAGCCGGTCTCCGGTCACTGCGTTGCCCAGGATTATCGTTTTGCCCCTATCATAAGAATGGGGACCATCTTCATCGAACCTGGAACACATAGTCTGGAAGAGTTGACAGCCATGCTGGGGGATGGATTATACATCCTGGATGCCAAGGGCGGAGCTACCTCCGGAGAGAACTTCACCTTCGGGGCGCAGTACGGCTACCTGGTAAAGGGCGGGAAGGTAAAAGAGATGGTGCGCGACATAAATATCTCCGGCAACCTGTATGAGACTATGAAGAACATCACCGCCGTGGGCAACGATGTGGCATTTTCCAAGATCGGAGGGTGCGGTAAGGGACCCATCATGCAGTTGAACATTCGTTCCTGCTCAGGCGGCCCGCACATACTCGTCAACGGCCTGGTAATAGGAGGTGCATAGTGGAACAGCTACTTCAAATGGCAAAGAAGGTTTGCGATAAGACAGAGATATACTCGATCGAATACGCAGACAACTCGGTTTTCTTCGAGAATGCCAAGCTTAACAACATGGACAGCAAATTCCAGTCTGGGATCTCCTTGAGGATAATCAAAGAGGGCAAACTCGGTTTTGCCTACACCAGAAATCTGACCGATCGCCAGGAATTCTTACAGAACGCGCTTGACTCTCTTAAAGGAGGAGTGGAAGCAACCTTTGATTTCCCGCTCACCAGGAAGCTCCCCCAGCTTGACACTTTCGATTCGTCTGTTGAGAGTCTCTCTACGGAGAAGATGGTGGGGGAGTGCGCCAGGGTCTGTGATCTGTTTAAGTCTGAAACAGATGCCGAGATCGAAATGGCTGCGTCTGCGAATACCGGAAGCATCCGCATCATGAATAGCGCCGGGACGGACGTTTCGATGAGATCTTCAGAATACGGCATATTCGGGAATATCATATATCCCGGGACCGGTGTGGGCGTCTGGCGGGCTTTCCAGAGCAAAGGTTTTGGGAAGATGCCGGATGATCTTGTCAAGGAGATGATCGAGCTTTACAAGAAAACCTCCAGGGTGGTGGAGCCCAAAGGCGGCAGGATGAAGGTGCTGTTCATGCCGGGCAGCCAGATTACCTTCAACTGGAGAATCTTAAGCGGCACCAGTTCCAAGAGCGTTTATGAGAAGGTATCACCCGTTGCGGAAAAGGTCGGAGAGAAGATATTTGATGAGAAGCTTACCATCTGCGATGACCCGCTGAACGACAAGTTTCCCGGGGCGCGTTGTTTCGATGACGAGGGTGTGGCATGCAAGCCCCTGACGGTGGTCGAGAATGGAGTATTAAAAAGCTTCTACTATGATCTGGATTATGCCAAAAAGATGAGCGCCCAGCCGACAGGACACGGTTACAGGACCACCAGATGGGGCGGCGACCGGCTTACGCTGAAGCCGATACCGGCGCTCTCTCACATGAACATAGGGCCGGGAAAGAAGTCGTTTGCAGAGCTGGTGAAGTTGATGGACAGAGGTATAATCATCGAAAATGCGCTGGGATTTCACAGCGGGAACATTCCAAACGGAGATTACTCCGTGGGCATGAACCCCGGGTTCTATGTGGAAAAGGGCGAAATAGTGGGCCGGGTGAAAGACGCGATGGTGGCGGGCAACATCTATGAGACGTTGAAGAATGTGGTGGACGTCGGCGATAAGCTGTATCCGTGCTCTGACGGAGCATGGGTGCCGGTGATACTGTGCGACAACGTTAGTGTTGCCACGAAGAACTGAATTGTTGAATTCTGTGCCTGTCGGGTCCCCCGACCCGACAGGAGATAGGCGCCGGGTCAGGGGACCCCGGCGCCCACATGATAGTGGGTCGGGTGAAAGACGCAATGGTGGCAGGCAATATCTATGAGACGCTGAAGAATGTGGTGGATGTCGGCGATACGCTGTATCCTTCCCATGACGGAGCGTGGGTGCCGGTGATCCTGTGCGATAGCGTGAGTGTAGCTACAAAGAACTAAGTTGCGATGTAGTCAGCTATT
>JBARPX010000042.1:0-4104 GCA_049643405.1 Candidatus Zixiibacteriota bacterium | reverse complement strand
CTTCCCCGTCAACAACCACTAACCACTTGTCCCCCACTTGAGCCGCATAGGCCACCCGCCTGTCGTCAGGGCTGAAGAGGAGAGAGCCTCCTACGAAGTCATCGTATTTCTTCCCCTCTTCTCCGTCAACAACCACAAACCACTTGTCTCCCAATCGGGCCGCATAGGCCACCCGCCTGCTGTCAGGGCTGAAGATGGGAGCGCCTTCTGCGATGCCATCGTATCTCTTCCCCTCTTCTCCGTCAACAACCACTAACAATTTGTCTCCCACTCCAGCCGCATAGGCCACCCGTCTGCTGTCAGGGCTGAAGACGAGATCCCCGAAGCCATCGTATTTCTTTCCCTCTTCCCCGTCTACAACCACAAACCCCTTGTCTCCCACTTGAGCTGCATAAGCCACCCGTCTGCCGTCAGGGCTGAAGAGGAGACAACTTCCCACGATGCCATTGTATACCTTCCCCTCTTCTCCGTCTACAACTACTGTACGCATATCCCCCACCTCAGCCGTATAAGCTATTCGTCTGCTGTCAGGGCTGGCTTTGAAGCTCTCCTCTATCCATGAAGAGTAATCAATTTGGTCAAGAAGTCGTTCGGATACTGCATACGCTTCTGGATCAGTTTTCGCGGATTCCCCAAAAGGATCTGGTTGGCTCTCACTCATTCCTGATTTCTCCTTTCTCTAGAAGCGTGATACATATAGCAAGTAACTCGTTCTCCCTTCGGATCACAAGCATGATCAGACCGAATGCGATTCTGAGACAATGTTTTCTCTCACATTCTCACCGGGCCTTTTGTTCTTACAGGTGACCCGGGTCACACCTTATCTCAATGCCACACTTATCGGGTCTTCTCTGAACCTGCATTGGTTGGTCCTGCTTGAGGCTCAGCCAAGTTCTTTGTATTTTCTTATGACTCTCTCGTTGGATTTAACGATCTTTTTGAGTTTCTTGGAAATTAACCTCTTTTTTCGACCATCGCCCGCAATATAGCGTGTAAAGATAGCCGCTACAAGACCTAGCCACCAAATATTCGTAACCCCAGCAATAATCCCCCCGATGCCATAGGCTATCATGGATTCGAAACCCCTCTTGCCAAAGGAATAAGATCTCCTGTAAATACTATCATCTGCTTTTGAATAAGCGCTGAATGCTATTAATGCTAATGCGATAACCGGAAACTTCAAGTCGGGCATATCAATGCCATCAGAAGCACTGGAATGTGCACTATCGAGCATTGTGGTCAATTCTTCATTCGCTATTCCAGAGACAACAGGCGCAACATCTCCTAATTCCGCAGCATGCATCAATATCTGTGATTCCAATTCGGAGGTTGTGACAATGTCTATATCAGGATAAGCATCCATGGCTTTTTTTACATACCATAAAGAATCAGTAGCTTTCAACTGGAAAACCTCTGCAAGTTCATCGTTCGGCCCTGTAATTCCTACATCCCATCCTTCTTGAGTTGGCGAGTCAGCGATGAAGGCCTGGAAGCCGTCCGGAAGCTTCCCGGAATTCAGTTCATCTACATACTTCAGCTCAAAGAGCTTTCCCTTGACACCGGAAAGAAAGCCTTGAAGTTCACCAGGGCCTTCGTACTGATCGAGAGCCTCTCGGAAGTTGTATTCTTCAGCAAGACCTGGATAAGCTCTCTGATACGCCTCTTCAATCTCCTGAGGAATCTCAGCTTTGTCAGTGAGGATATCCGCAATTAAGGTGCCGCCGATAATCCCGGAATCAACCAGGGTATCCTTCTCGCTGATAATAGAATTGTATTCTCTCGCCTGCTCCTTGATCGTATGTTTGAGTTCTGAAATGCCTTTATCTGTGTAGAGTATTCTGGAGAAAGTGTTATACGCAGTTTCTGCAACGCCTTTACCAGCTCCGATTCCTATGAACACCAGGTGCTTACTAACTACTGTGACTACCTTTGCGATTTGTTTTCTGCGCTCCCATACTCTCTTTCCTGCCCATCCGGAACCTTTCACCGTTCCTTTTGCTGTTCCTTTTGTCGCTTTCCATACCCTTCCCCTCACGGCCCTGCCTATCCTTTTCCCAAGTGTCTTTTTCCCGGAAATCATGTTCGCTGGTCACTTCCTACCAGTCGTTGCCCTCTCGCACGACTGATCGTTTACGCCTCAAAACCGCATCCAGGTTTTTGCCATGCCCGATCCCCCAAAGAATTCCTTTCCCCTGCTCCCCAAGGCGCCTGTAGCTCCCTCTGGGTGCCGGATTCCTTTGACCTGATCTTTTCAAAAGGGGGAAGATCTCAGAAGATGCTACACGGGATTCATTCACAGACGGGGTCGTTCTGTGAAGATAGAAGCCAAGTTCCCCCCTCATGGAATCCCAGGATATGCGGCAGGAAACAACGCAGAATTTTGTAACCTGGTGGGCCTGTCTGAGATCTTCCCCTGAAACTCAAATTTACCTCCCCCTGTGATAGCGATATAGCGTACTCACGCATGATGCCTTATCTCTGTTGCATGATTTCCATCTTCAATTTAACTGATTTCCCCCAGTTAGTCAACCTTTGATCCGGGATGCGATGGAACTTTTCGTGACCGGGTATGCTGTTTCTACAAGGGGGCTCGGGGGAGGGTGAGTATTCCCCCCTCTTTCTGAACCCACAAAAATCTCTCTGTGGGTCTCTCAGCGCTTGTGACCAAGGGTGCCGGGTGGCTGTCCCACCTCTCAAAGGACTCCTTTGGCCGCTGGTTTTCGGCTCTGGTGGCTCCTCCATCGCCAAAAGAACTCTATAGTGGTTAATCTGTTCAACCACCTGCAAACCTCTCATTGCTCCTGTCCAGCAAAATCTAAAGGTTCAGGCTTTCAAAGCCGATAATAAAAATATAGAATAGTCTTGACAAATGGACAAATCATACGTATATGCAGTGTAGCATAGGTAAGAAGGCTAAAGTAGGTTTTTGTCAGGTCGAAATCATTCAACCACGAAAGCTTATTTAGGCAGGCTTTCGTGGTTTTTTTATTATGGAAGAAAGGAGGTGATTTTCTGATGCAGGGTACGGTAAATTGGTTCAATGAGTCCAAAGGGTATGGATTCATCACTCCGGATGACGGAGGACAGGACCTGTTTGTGCACTTCTCTGAAATACAGGGCGAAGGATTCAAGACTCTTCGAGAAGGTGACGGAGTTAGCTACGAAGAAGGACAGGGACAAAAAGGACCTCAGGCAACAAATGTCCAAAAGATATAGTTTAGAGAAACCAAGTTTCTAAGAACATATCGTTGGTCTTTCCCAGGGCTCCCTTGCCCTCGGGAACTTAGTGTGGCGGGAATAAAATCCCGCCACATTTCGTATAGGTTGAGCCCGTTGCGGGCTTCTCTCCTGTGTGATTCCACTCGCCTTCAGGAACGAACATTAGCATGTTTGCTTCTCATTTTCTTCCTTGGGAATTGGCCGGATTTTGCGGCAGGCTTTTTTCTTGCATTTGAGCGCTCGTTGGCGTACTCTAATGAACTGAGTGCGCGTGATCTGATAAATCCGGCTCTCATACCCAGGTTGAACAGATTCGCCTGCTGCACTTGAAAACGAGGTAAAAGCCGATGCTTCTGGGAAATCTATCCTTGTTTTTGGCTTTAGTCTTCGCTTTGCTTTCCGCGATTATTTTCTTGAGAAGTGCCAGAGGCGATGAAAAGCTGTTGAACCTGGGAAGGAAGACCTACTACGCCTTCGTGCTCTTCACCGTCCTGGCTTCCGTATACCTGATGTATCTGTTTTTTGCCCACCGGTTCGTAGTGGAATATGTTTATAGCTACAGTTCATCCGCGGAACCATTTTTCTATCTTGTCTCCGGTTTCTGGGCCGGGCAGGAGGGGAGTTTTCTTCTGTGGCTTTTCTTTGGAAGTTTGCTCGGAATTTTCCTCATGTCCGGGAGACGGAGGTCTACACTCTACACCAAAGAATCGGGAATCCGTGAAGGACACGTTATGTTCTTCTACCTTTTGGTCCAGATATTCCTTCTGGTTTTGCTTCTGAAGAAAAGCCCCTTTGCGCTTTTGCCGGAAGTGCCGGCAGACGGGAAGGGGTTGAATCCTCTGCTGAAGGATTTCTGGATGGTAATCCATCCGCCGGTGGTCTTTG
>JBARPX010000041.1:0-10999 GCA_049643405.1 Candidatus Zixiibacteriota bacterium | reverse complement strand
TCTTTTTGAGGTCATCGAACCGACGGGTGCCCAACGCGAAGCCTTCGGGCTATATGTTGAAGCCTACAGGAGCAGAAAGCGCAAGGACGACTCCCTCGCGGTGCAACAGCTTAATAAACTAATCACTAACTGTCCCAAAAGTGTATATGCCGAAAAGGCTTATTGGCGGGTCCACGGAGATGAGGAGCTATTAGAAAAGTGCCCGGATTCCGGTTACCACCAGGGTCATCTCAGGACTGCAATTGATAAAATGAGTAACGAAGAAAAACAGCGATTTCTGCAAAAGGTAATCAAAGAGCATCCCGGAACCAGAAGCGCCAGGTTTGCCGAACAGATGTTGCGGCTCCGGCGTTAAGTGCTCGTCCACGATCTCCTTTTTCCAGCCCTCCAGCCAACAATTCTCACCATCGCCCCAGATAGGTTAGGTCTTGCTTGAGGACGAGTCCGTTGTCAAGGTCCGATGGGGTCAGGGTTTGAGAAATACTCATAGCACTCAGACCGCGCTACCGGCGTGGGCGAAATGCGCCCTTGCGAGGGACAAGCAGAGGTACGGATTAATACCTTCAGATGCCCGTGTGGCAGACGGGGACGTATGTAGGGTAAGTATGTATTCGGAGCCACGACTAACAGGCGTACCGGCAACAGGAAACTAATGTTGGAGGAGAAAGAAATAGGTATGTATCCCTAGATTGAGATTTTTTGCTCTTGACAGGGGGTAGGGGTAGGGGAGGTTATATATTAGCAATGTAGAGAATCAGTATAACTTCTATCAGCAGAAGAGCATCGGAGACACACCGTAGCTTTATCGATGGATTGTTCCGGCGGCACAGGGGCACCACCGGATCAACAAAGCTTCCAGATTCGGAAATTGCGCCAAATCAATCTGGTGGTGAGTCATGCGACGGTGTGAAAGGAAGCGAGATTCCCAGAATCAGCAAAGGAGGCGCTATGAGAGATTAAACGTGCAACCCGAATTTGTTGGCAATACTGCTCACTGCTTTTTCTTTCAAGGAGCTTGTCGGCCACCGGGACAACGGCAAGTCCCCGCAGAGCCTGCCGCGCTTTGCCTGCAAGGGGAAACGGGCAGAGTCGGCTCTGGAAGCAAGCGAGACGAAGGAAAAGAGAGGTACACCGAACCCCACCTTAGTGGTTGACAAGGACGTGATTTGGGGGTTATTATAGGAGAGAAGAATTCACGGAGCCTCAAAGCAGGATAACGAGGAAGTAGGATGAAATCAAGAAGGTTGACCATTGGGCTGCTCTGTTCGTCGGTACTCATCATCGGGGTCTGTCTCAGCTTGGTCGGTTGCGAAAAGGGGAAAGTGAGCTATGAGCATTTTGGACGAGTTGAAGGAACCGTCATAGACAGCTTGACCCGCTTGCCCATTGATAGTGCTTGGATAAGCGTCACACCAGACACATCAGTAAAGCCAATAACATATACGGATTCGTCGGGACATTATCGATTCACGGACTTTTCCGGTAAGTATCGATTTCATTATTGTGGGAAAAACGGGTATGTCACAAAAAAATCCAGAGTATACGAAATCAAATGGAAGGAAACCACAATAATTGATTTTGAATTAGTCCTATTAGAGGAATAAGGAGGATAAGATGATGAGAAAGTTGATCTTTACAATTTGGGTACTTATGCTAATCTCTTCAGTTGCTGCGGCATCCGACAAAACTAACTCCTTAATTCTTTTGAATGCAGAATCTCAAGCAGAGACGGAAGAAGCGATTAAACTCATTGAGTATTTCGGGGGCGACGTAAGGCACGTTTTCCTTCCTGATGTTTTGATCGGTTATCTTCCGCCAGGGGTTGACCAAAAAGTATCAGGACGATCGCTTATCTCACGGGTGGTTCGTGAGGAGTTTGATCCAGAAGCCTACCTTTCTGAGAGTAAAACCAATAAATTAGCTATAGTAGCCTGGAATAATCTCTTAACGGACAAAGAAGCAGTTCCGGATGATTCGTCGGAGGCAAACCCTTTAGGACACGATACTCACCCACCATTACATGAATTGAAGGGAGCGGAAGCCCTAAGTCCAGAAGTGCTTGCCGTGGCGGAGGCCGATAAGTACACTTCATGCTACATGATAGGGAGAGTTGCAGTGGGCGTTGTTTTAATGGAAAGCATAGGGGATGCAGAAAACTGGACCACCCAGCAAGAAGAGATCACGATAAGTGAAATCGTAGAAGGTCTCGATCGCCTATCCTACTTCGCCAACCAAGCCGAAGTGAATCTCACCTGGTTCTATGAAGTGCACTATGGGGTTCCGACTTCCTATGAACCGATCCAAGAACGATCTGTTCCATATTTTGTCTTGTTTCCTCCTCACCATGAATTTTTGTGGATGAATCATGCTTTGAGTTATTTAGGTTGTTCTGACGGATTTGAGGGAATGTATGAATATGCAAATCGGATTAGAAGTCAGTATCAAACTGATTGGGGATATATGGTGTTTGTAGTAATGGATGAAAATGACCCTTATCATGACTTCGCCGATGGATTATGTGCTTATGCACAACGGGAAGGTCCCTATGTCGTTATGACTTATAACAATTGTGGTGACATGTGGCCATATATGTCTAACGTCTTTGAGCATGAAACGGCACATACTTTCGGCGCCGGCGATGAATATCCTAACGGATGCGGCATGTTAGACTGTATAACCCCTTACGGGTATTTGGATGTGGTGAATGGTAATTGCGAGGACTGCAATCCGACTCCTGCTCCTTGCATAATGAGAAGACATATCAGCCACGAATGGGCCGGTTTTTGCGACTTCAGCAGAGGGCACATTGGCTGGCGAGATTCAGATGGGGACGGACCGAGTGATCCCATCGATCCCAATTCATTAAGATACGAGAACATTCCCCACGGCGACCGTCAACTTCAACCAGGCGACTTAGTGCGCATTTATACGCTCGCTCTGGATTTCTTGAAATCCATCTCCGTTACGCCTGATAATAGCATGTGCTGCAATCCCAGCGGAAGCTACGTAATCACGTGGGACGGAACAACCAAAGTCGGGGGTCTGGTGGCAGTTCCGCAGGTTTATGTTGCGACAATCAGCGGTGGGGAATCGTTCACCATTACCTGCTGGCCAGTTCAAAATCTAACGAGCCCTGTTTTTAGCGACTTCCAGTTCGACAACGGCACACTTCAGTGGCGATTGAGCGACTGCCAGGCTTACGTCAGGTTGAAGATTTACGACAATGGCGATGAATTGGCTTTGTATCCCATTCGAGATAAAGTCCACTGGGCAGGGAGAGATTATGAAACTGACCTTGTCGGCCTTGTGGAAGGTGCATCCTACACTGCACAGTTCTTTGGCTGGTTGCCTCAAGGAAATGCGTCAGATACCACTGAGTATTCTTTTGTCTAACATTGCGACTTAGCAGCACCCACAATTACTTCTGTTACGGCGGTAGATACTTGCCTGCATCTTGAGTGGGATGACAACAACAACTGTGAACTGGGTTACGTCGTCCAAAGGAAGGACGACACTGACATCCTTTGGGTTACCATTGGGACGACCTCTTGGGATACCGAGAGCTACACCGACTATGAGGTTACAGGAAGTGAGACTTACTATTACCGCATCAAAGCCTACAATGACTTCGGCAGCTCGGATTATGGCAATACGGTCTCAAAAAAGGCGCGCCCTTTTCCACTACTGAACGTTTTTACGGAGAATTTCTACTGCAACCGGCGTTATCGTCCAATTGGGAAAGTAAACAGTTCTACACCAGAATTCAGATTGCCCAAACCGTCGGATCCAGCCTGCGTGCCGGCCTATCCAGACAGCACACCCTCCGATGTATCGGCCATATATGCTGATTATCCCGTCAGACAGAAACCGGGGACATTTGCCGGGATGGAGGTGTGGTCCAAAAGATGCTCCTGGTATAACCCCAACGTGATCAGCCACGAAAGCACCTTTGTCAATCTTGACCGCCACATGCTCATTCGTACTCCTCCGGATGAGGAGTACTGCATCCACGACTGGAACTACTATTTTAAGGTGAAGACCATCGATATCTACGGAGACTCAAGCATCTGCTGGCCACCCGGCGAGTTGGGAGATATTGACACCTGGGTTTACCCGTATGCCTGCTGTGTGGGGCCTTGTCATATACACCTCGGAGGTTCCATTCCGATTCTTAAGTCCGGAACTCCTGCCAGATTCTCCCTGGACCAAAACCATCCCAATCCCTTCAACCCAGAAACTCAAATAAGATACGCTTTGCCTCGCGACTCGGAAGTAAAGCTCTTCATATACAACGTCCTGGGGCAAAAGGTGAGAACATTGATAGACGAGCACCAAACGGCGGGTCGCAGGGCGATAATCTGGGATGGAAGAGATGACGCCGGCGATGGAGTTGCCAGCGGAATATACTTTTATCGCCTCCGGGCGGATGATTATGATGAAATTCGAAAGATGGTGATGCTCAAATAGCGTTTAGCCGTCGAGGCGAAAGACAGTTTTTTACACCACTACGATGTGGCAGATATGCTCCCGCTGTAACAGGGGGGCATATCTTTTTGTCTTGTTTTTTGTCCCGTTGGGGAGTTTTTCTTGTAGGTAAACTGGGAAGAAGCAGACGCGACCCCCTATTGTGCGAGGCCAGTCTTTCTCCCCGAATTTTCAAATCTTCGTCGATTCTCCAACGCCTCAAAAATCAATGTTGACAATTCAAGATAAAAAACTATATTTTGCCAGTCAAAACCGAAGAGTTGGCTAGCTCTTAAGCTTCCAACGAACGCGCTTCGGCGGTTCGTATGTCTCAAGGAGGAAAAAGGTGACTGAACGATTTAGAGCATGGTATGAAGATCAGGACAAGTTCTCCTTGGGCCTTTCCGTCTTTGTTTTCCTGATAGCCTTTGTATCCTACCTGAAGACCATGGCTCCCACCGCCTCGTTCTGGGACTGTGGGGAGTTTATTGCCTGCTCTTATATATTGGGAGTCCCCCACCCGCCCGGAACGCCGCTCTTTATCCTGATCGGACGACTCTTCTCCATTATACCCCTATACGGTGAGATAGCCGCCAGGGTGAACTTCATCTCGGTGCTCAGCTCCGCCCTCGCCGTCTGGCTGTGTTACATTCTGCTGGTTAAATTGGTGAACTACTGGCAGAAAGACGAGCCGACCGTCTGGATGAAGGTGGGCAAATACGTAGGAGCCGTGACGGGAAGCTTATTCTTAGCCTTCTCCGATACCTTCTGGGCCAACGCAGTGGAGGCGGAGGTTTACGGCGTCTCCATGTTCCTGATGCTTTTTCTCCTCTATCTGGGCTTAGTCTGGATGGACAAGAGGAGAACCCCCAAGGGGACGAAAATCCTGATTTTGATCAGCTATCTGGGATTTCTGTCTTTAGGGATCCACATGACCATATTCATCATGATGCCCGCGGTATTCCTCCTGGTCATCCTGGTGGACAGGGAAAGGCTTCTCGACTGGCGCTTCTGGGTGACTGGCATGGTTTTGATGCTGGTCATGCACAGCGTGCTTCCGTTCCTTTGGGGCATGGGTATCTGGTTTGTCATCTCTCTTCTGGTGACGGGTGCGGCAGGCCAAAAGAGGCTCTGGGCACTCGCCTGTTCCATAATCTTTGTAGCCATGATCGCTTATACGGTCCAACTCTACATTCCCATCCGGTCTTCTCTCGATCCGGCCATTGACGAGAACGACCCGGACGACTGGCCCAGCTTCAAAGGTTTCCTGGAACGCAAACAATACGGGGCAGAGAGCATGATAGGGAGAATGTTCTACAGGCGGGGCGCCTGGGCCAGCCAGTTTGGAGCCAAGGAGAGGATGGGATTCTGGGGGTTCTTCCGGGAACAGTTCATGGACAAGCGTCTGTGGTTCATACCGGTGTTTCTGGGACTCTTTGGCATCTGGGAGCTGATCAGACGGAGAAAAAGAGAGGGGGTGGTGATTCTCTTCCTTGTGCTGGCCTGCACCGTGGGGCTGGTCCTGTACATGAACTTCGCCGACGGAACCAAGCCGGACAAGCTCTCCGGTGAGATCATCCATATCGAGGTCAGGGACCGGGATTACTTCTTCCTTCCCGGATTCATGTTCTTCGCCCTGAGCATCGGACTGGGCGTCTCCGCGCTGGTGGCAGGTTTGGGCAGCTGGTTTGAAAAAATCAAACCTCGCCTGGCCAAGCCCCTGGTTGGAGTGATTTCTGTCGTTATACTCGCCCTTCCCATAATGCCGGCGGAGCGAGGATTCACCGGACACAATAACCGAAGCAACAACTATCTTCCCTACGATTACGCCCACAACCTTCTCAACTCCTGCGATAAGGATGCGGTTCTTTTCACCAACGGGGATAACGACACCTTCCCCTTATGGTTTTTGCAGAGCGTGGAGAAGATCAGGCTGGACGTGAGGGTGGTGAACTTAAGCCTGATCAATACCAAGTGGTACATCAAGCAGATGAAGCACCAGTGGGATGTCCCCATCAGCTTCACCGATAAGGAGATCGACCGATTGGGATACGCCCGGACCGAGGACGGCAAGGTGCTGAGGATACAGGATCAGATGATCGACAACATACTCGAGACCAACAACTGGAAAATTCCGGTCTATTTCGCGGTCACCGTGGCCAGCGACAACAGAATATACAAGGGCGGCTCCATCGACGATCACCTGAGGATGGAGGGCATGGCCTACCGGGTGGTTAAGGAGGAGGGAAAGCTCTTGGTGGAGCCGGACATCATGAGGGACAAGCTCTTCAATGTCTTCCGGTTCAGGGGAGTGGGCGATCCCACGGTGCACAAGGACGACAACGACTACCGTCTTCTGGCCAACTACACCTCGTGCTTTCTGGGATTGGCCGACACCTTAAGACGAGCAAAGCAGTACCCCGAAGCCATAGAGGTGGCACAGCGGGTTACCGAGCTTCTACCTTACGACTGGCGACCATACGCTTATCTTCTTCAGCTCTACGCGGAATCGGGCCAGCCCGACGATTCTGTCGACATGGTGTTCGAAAGAGCACAAGAGGTGGTGAGGGAGTCGGAGACTTTAGCCGAGCAGGATTTTCTTGAGAGATTGTACTTCAACTTAGGTTACAGCTACAAACAGCGCGGGGAGACCCAGAAGGCAAAGGATTCCATGAACAAGATACTCTCCTTCAACAGGAACTTCAAGCCTGCCCTGGAGGCTTTGGTCAGCATCTATTATGCCGAGCAGGATAAGGAGAGCTTGGCTGAGCTTCTGGAGACATGGGTGATGAACAATCCCGACGATGCCCAGAGTACGACCATGTTGAACCAGGTGAAATCGCCCGATTTCAAATTCATGGATAGACCTACGCAACCCTAAAGACGCGTCCGCCGACGGCCGACGGCCGACCGCGGTCAAGAAGTGATTTGAACATACTGGCGCTAAACTGGGAAGATCTCGACAATCCGCAAGCCGGGGGGGCGGAGGTTCACCTCCAGGAAATACTCAAGAGAATCGCCCAGACGGGTCATAAGGTCACCCTGTTGTGCAGTGGATTCCCCGGGTGCAAACCGGAAGAACAAATCGACGGAATAAACATCGTAAGGAGAGGTTCGCGCTTCAATTTCAATTTCGTGGCGCCCTTCGCGCTCAAGAAGCTGATCAAAAGCGAGAACTGGGACATCCTCTTAGAGGACATCAACAAGATCCCCTTCTTCTCCCCACTTTTCCATCGGCTTCCCCTTCTGGTGATAATCCCTCATCTTTTTGCAGATTCAGTCTTCAAGGAGATAAACTTCGTCCTGGGGCTGTATATCTATCTGTCTGAAAAACCCATAGCCACCATCTACAAGGGCTTCAAATTCATGGTGATCTCCGAGAGCACCAAGGATGATCTGGTCAAGCGAGGTCTGCCTTCAGATGACATTCACGTGGTCCATTGCGGAATCGATCACGACCTTTACCGTCCCAATCCGTCGGTTCAAAAAGACCCCGACCCCACGGTGATCTACCTGGGAAGATTGAAAAAATACAAGAGCATCGACCATCTGCTGATCGCTTTCTCCTACACACTGAAACAAATTCCCCAGGCCCGGTTGGTGGTGGTGGGTGAAGGCGATTACAAGGGAGAACTGCAGAATCTGGCCGGCAGGTTGAAGATCGGGGATAAGGTTGAATTCACCGGCTTCGTGGATCAGGCGGAAAAGGTCAGAAGACTGCAAAGAGCCTGGGTGGCAGTCTGCCCCTCTCTGAAGGAGGGCTGGGGCCTGACCAACATCGAGGCCAACGCCTGCGGCACCCCGGTTGTGGCCAGCAACGTTCCGGGCCTGAAAGACTCGGTGGTGGAAGGAGAGACCGGACTTCTCTTCGAATACGGCGACGTGAAGAAGCTTTCCGATCATCTGGTGAAGACTCTATCCGATGTCAACCACAGGGAAAAGCTAACAAAAGGTGGACTCAACTGGGCATCAAGATTCAGTTGGGATCATGCTGCAGATAAAACTCTTGAGTTGATAGAAGAGATCGTAGCAAGCCCGAAAGGACAGGAGAAGTAAGAAAATTAGCGGACGCCCTTCGACTTCGCTCCCTTCGGGTCTGAGCCTCAGGGTCGAAGACAGGACCAGTCGGCGGACCGCGGTCGGTGGTCTGAACCGTACGGTGCAGACCGGTGGACGGTTTAGCTATGAAAAAGAAACTCATCATAGGCGCATTTGTCAGCCTGATATTTTTGTATCTTGCTTTCCGCAAGGTGGACTACGGTGAGCTGTGGCTGGCGTTAAAGGGGGCTCAGTACTGGTACATAGTCCCCAACGTCATCCTGGTTATCCTCAGCATGTGGATGCGGGCCTACCGGTGGAAATTCATGGTCAACCCCATCAAGAGGCTGGGCATGAAAAGCCTTTTTTCCTCGGTCATGATCG
Organism: Candidatus Zixiibacteriota bacterium; assembly: GCA_049643405.1. Taxonomy (GTDB): domain Bacteria; phylum Zixibacteria; class MSB-5A5; order MSB-5A5; family SM1-73; genus SM23-73-3. The sequence continues at coordinate 2,113 of JBARPX010000041.1, read as the reverse complement.
GTTTTATGGCCAACAACGTGCTGCCTGCCCGACTGGGGGAGTTCGTCAGGGCCTACTCTCTGGGAACAAAGGAGGCGGTCTCGCGCACTGCCACCTTTGCCACCATAGTCATCGAGCGGATATTTGACGGCTTCGCCCTGTTGTTCATTCTATGGCTGGCTTTGCTTCTCTCCCCATTTCCGGATTGGGTGAAGAAGGCAAGCAACCTCTTTCTGTTGATAAATCTCGCCACCCTTGCTTTCTTGATACTTCTCGAGGTGAAACGTGATCTGGCTCTCAAATTCTTCAACTTCATCTTTCGCCTTCTGCCGCTTGGCCTGTCTTCAAAGGCAGGAAAGATAACCGAGAAGTTCATCGGCGGCCTCAAGGTCTTCAGGAACGTGCCCAGCCTGCTCTGGATTCTGGCCTGGTCAATACTTATCTGGCTGGTGGTGGGAATAAGCAACTATTTCATCTTCTTGGCTTTTGACCTTCATCCCCCCATTCAGGCCTCCTTCATCCTGCTGGTGATCGTCTCTCTGGGAGTGATGCTTCCCTCTTCCCCCGGCTTTGTGGGAACCTTTCAGTTCTTCTGCGTGGTATCCCTTGCCACCTTCGGATATGACAAGAACATTGCTCTTCCCTTTTCAATACTCCTTCACGCCAGTCAATATATCCCCGTAACTTTGCTTGGTCTCTATTACCTTAAGAAGGAACACCTCTCCCTGAAAACCCTGGAATCCGATTCTATGCAGAAGCAATAGCGAAGCGAGACGTTTCGCTCCCGTACCGAATCAGCCACACGACAAAGAAACGTTTGACTTTTTCGAGGGAACACAGAATATTAGGGGCGATAACCTGCAAGTAATGGTGCGCGGCTTACGTACCCCCGAGCTTGCCAGTTCGAACTTCAATTCAGGAGGTGGTGAAATGGAGATTCAAGAGATCGTGATTGAGGACTTGAATACAAAGAGCTTCAAAGAGGAACAGGTGGCCGAGATTTCTTCTACTGTGGGCGATGGTTTGGCCATCAATGCACTCTCCGGCGGCGTCGATTCTTCGGCTGTCACCATGCTGGCCCATAAGGCATTGGGAAACAGACTTAAGACATACTTCATCGAAAACGGCCTGATGAGAGAGGGAGAGCCCCAAAGAATAGCCACCCTGTTTGGCGAATTGGGCGTGCCCGTGGAAATACTCGACGCCAAGAGGGAGTTCTTCGGCGCACTGAAAGGTCTGACCGATCCGGAAGAAAAACGAGAGGCGATCACCCGTGTTTTCTACAAGGACATCTTCGGCGATCTGGTAAAGAGAAGCGGCGCTAAGTATCTTCTGCAGGGCACGAATTATACCGACGTTGAGGAAACCGTTGCCGGTATCAAGAGACAGCATAACATCCTCGAACAGGTGGGAATCGATACGCAAGAGCAGTACGGCTACAAGGTCATAGAGCCCTTAATACAACTAAGAAAATCAAGCATAAGGAAGGTTGCAAAAGACCTGGGATTGCCAAAGGAGATTTACAGCCGGCCACCTTTTCCCGGACCTGCTTTAGCAGCGAGGGTAATAGGAGAGGTCACGCCGGAGCGAATAGAGACCGTCAAAAAAGCTACGACAATTGTTGAAGAAGAACTGTCTGATACCGGAGCGTTTCAATATCTGGCCGTTTTGCACCAGGACAGGGTGACCGGAATAAGAGCGGGAAAAAGAGACTATGGCCTGCAGATAGAGGTAAGATGCTGGGAAAGCACGGATGCGAAAGTGGGCTCGCCCACCAGGCTGTCGCATGAGGTTCTGGAGAAGTTGTCTGAAAGAATAACCGGAGAAGTCGAGGGAGTTGTTAGCGTAACTTACAACATAACCAAGAAACCGCCTTCGACCATTGAGGCGATATGATACTTCCGAAGGCAATCATTGTATCCATCCGTGTAAGCCTATAAGAAATAACGGTCAGCAGGTGCAGAACGGAAATATCTTGTATCCGGTGACCCTCCGGCTGGTGCTCCCGAGCCCCGAAACCTCGGGAGGCGATCCGGCCCTGCCTCTCGCGTCTTAGCTATATCGAGTGAAGCTTAGAAGGGTACAGACAATTTCCTTGACACAAAGCACAAACAATTTATATTCTTTGCGTAAT
>JBARPX010000040.1:0-2493 GCA_049643405.1 Candidatus Zixiibacteriota bacterium | reverse complement strand
AGGGATCAACTGATCTGCGAGGTGAGGATCAATTGCTGCCGTGCTTTGCATAAATTGCAGGAAGTCGTCACATGCCTCCTCTGCCACCTTCTCTGCCCTTTTGCCCCTCTCCCCTAACGCGCCAAAACCAGCCACCGAGTTTTCGAATTCCGCCTTCAGAAAGAAGAAAGTCCCCTGACCGATGGAGGGGCCTTGAAGCAGTTCAATCTCCGGTGAGAAGCCTATACCCTTCAGAACCTTGATTGCCTGACTCCTCTGCCTCTCGGCGATCGAGTCGGGGAGATTGGAAACTGCGGAGATCCCTGACAGCCTGAGCAACTTCCCTCTTTCTGTCAGATCTAATGAAGAAAACTTGGCGGTCGGCTGAATCGTACACGTTGCCTCTCCCCCGCCCTTGGGGTACCAGCCCCATTTCTTGATCTCAAGCTCTATCTCGCATCCCGTTTTTTTCACCATGGGAGCAAAGATCTCCTTCAGGTAGTTGAAAGGAGGACTCCAGGGTACGTGCGTCCCGCCCAACACTCTAATGCTTGATCTATTCTCGCATTGGCTCAGCGGTAGAAATAGCGTCTGCAAAATCAGCGAAGTCGATCCAGCGCTTCTTTTCTTCTCCGCCACGTCGAAGCTGAAATCTCCACCTTTTGTCTCCTGCGGGGAGAATCTCAAAGCCACTGACTGGAGTTCGTCACCCTCGACTTCAGCGCTGCTGATCTTCTTGCATGCGGAGACCGACGTAAGGTGCTGGGGTTGGAGTCCGGGAATTCTCCTCCCTTTCCGGATGTTGATTATCTCAACCGGCTTCTTTAAGATGCAGGATAAAGATAACGTAGTCCTGAGAATCTGCCCCCCGCCTTCGCCGTAATTGCCGTCGATTTGCAAATGCATGTACTCACCTTTCAGACGATCTTAAAGAGATTTCCATCAACCAAGCAGCAAAGTTCTAACCTCTTTTTGTTATAGAGCGTTAAGATACGTTTTGTATCAGAAATTGCAAGCCAATTCAAAACGACCAAAAGGCTCGGTTTTAGGCCAGAACCTAACTTAAGTTAGGTTCTGGCTCACGCTTCCCTTTCACGCTCCCGCGAATTCGACCAATTTCGCCTTGCCAAAGATAAAATACCGGATTATTATGGTCGACGACAACTAAAGAGATACATCAAACTGCAGACTGTCAAGATCGTTCCATGAAAAGAAAAGCCAAAGCACGGGAAGAACCTCGCCCACCTTCGAGAGACTGTTTAGTCTACCTCTTGTCCGCCCTCTGTGCCCTGATCGTCTTGATTCACCTGGTAGCTTCCTTATTCCCCAAAGGGAGAATCTGGGGGATCAACCAGTGGGCATATTTTCCGCCTGCGATAGCTCTTCTGTCGGGGGCTTTCGTTCTTCTGTTTTTCATACCCTCTCTGAATGAAGCGGCACGAAGAGGTTTGAGCTCTTTGGCGTCCCGGGTCATAAGCCTTTTAGATAGCATCAGTGGATTGGGCGGAAAGAGACGGTACCTGGGATATTTTGTGTTTAGTGCTCTCTTCTTCATACCCTTCTGGTTATTAAGGGAACGGGTTTACTTCTTAGGCGACGGCGCCCAGATAATCAGCCGTCTAAGCTCCGGGGAGTTCGGAGTCCATTGGGCAGAGCCGTTGGAGACTTTCCTCCATATTAAGATCTTTGGCCTGGCCGATAGGCTTTGGCAGATGGATTCCTCTACCATCTACGCTATATTGAGTTGCCTGGCCGGTCTTGTCTTCGTGTTCCTGGCTCTGCTTCTGGCTGATTTCTGGGGAAAGGAGAGGAGGGAGAAGGTTCTCATCTTTCTGATCCTTCTCAGCATGGGGAGCACTCAGCTTTTCTTCGGATATGTCGAGCACTACAGCTTTCTGTATGTCTTCGTATTTGCCTTCATCCTTTCATCCCTTGGGTATCTCAAGGGAAAGGTTAAATGGTTTGTCCCGCTAACTGCTTTTGTTCTTGCCTCTCTGTCTCACGTCTCCTCTTTATATCTCTTTCCTTCGCTATTGTTTCTTTTTGCGACCAAAGGCAGGAACGGGAAATCGTCCTCCATCAGAAGAACTCTGATCCTCGGGTTGGGACTGGTCTTTGTGGGACTGCTCTTGGCGGTGTACAAGAAATACGCCTGGACCATCTCGCCTATTTTCGTGCCCCTCTCGGAGGACACTTACGCGGCTCCAGGCTATCTCCTCTTCTCCCTTCCTCATATCCTTGACTTTGCAAATCAACAGCTTCTAACTTCGCCGGTCGGTCTGATTATGCTACTGGCGCCGCTTGCCTGCATGTCGGCGAAATCCTTGTTCAAGAAGAGCGCCTTTCAATTTCTGCTTTTAGTCAGCGCGTTCCAGCTTCTCTTCGGCTTTTTAGTCGATCCCGACCTGGGTGCTTCGCGTGATTGGGACCTGTTTTCGGTTGCCGGCTTGGGCTACACCATTCTGGGATTGTTCATCTTGCTCAACCTGCTCAGGGAGAAACCCCGTTTTGCGT
>JBARPX010000039.1:0-10403 GCA_049643405.1 Candidatus Zixiibacteriota bacterium | reverse complement strand
ACTTCCGGTGCGATTCTCTTCCGACTTGTAGAAGATATCCGGAAGCTGATAGATTACCCTTTCCGCAGTGAGCTCATGTACCCGCGCCTCGCTCCAGTCGATTTCAAAATCACTGGATAGGCCGGTTTGACCCCTGGAAACGATCTCCTTCTTCTCCGGGTCGACGACGAAATAGGCCCATCCCAGAGGATACCTTGCTGTCAACTCCCCAAAATGATCCATTTCAAAATCCTTGAGCTCAGGCGTCGTTTTGTCGACGGTGACTGAATCGGCTTCTTCCTGGTCGCTGGGAGCTTCAGTCTTCGTGTCGGAATCGCACGCAAAGGCAAGCAGCGCCAGGACGATCATTGCTCCTGCCGTCGCACGACTCTTCGCACATGTAAAGGACAGAATCTCCTTTAGCTTCTGTGATTTCACAAACCCTCCCTGACGTTGGTTCTATGCCTATGTCCGGTTCTAAAGAGCAGATTGATGTCGGCCGATTTTGGGGCGGCCCGTTACTGTTTTCTCAAGATCCTCAGCAGGTGCGGGGATATCGCCCTTATCCTCGAATGCAGGGTGCTTCCCGGTGCGTGATGAATCCCCGGATACCCAGTTGACTCTTCGGGTTTCCCCGCTGCCTCGATTTTCTTCCCTTGCTTGGATACCTTCTTTGAAACCTTTCGCGAGTTATTCATCTCCCCTCCGTTAATGAAAAACCCTCTTGGTGTCATTCTGAGTTCCCCGTACGGGGGGCGAAGAATCTCACGAGAGATCCTTCGCTACGCTCCCTTCGACTGTGCTCCCTTCGGGTCTGAGCCTTCCCTCGACACTGAGCCTCGGGACGAAGTGCAGGGTCGAAGACAGGGACGGTGAGTCAAATAGAACCGTCAGGGTGACAATCTTTTGCGCACCCTAAAGCGTGCGGCTACCGTTTTTGTCTAAGCGCTCGTGTCGGGCACCCTGCGGGAGCCCGACCTACTCATCTATTCGTCTTTTCTAAAAGCTACCCTTTTCTTTTCATCTATATGAAAATCCCAGAACACGATGGGAGCTTCCTTTTTCATGATCTTGAGTATCTCCAGACAAATCTCCCTTATCTCCCAGTGTGCTCTCTCCACGCATCTGATCTCGAAGATGTGTCTGAGCTCACGGAAGTTGGCGGATATCACGATCTCGGAGGTAGTGGCATTCGGCAGGATGTAGCGCGCATCCTCCTTTGGGACGTCAGCTTTCACCATCTCCTGGTAGAGGTCGTATGCCGAGGCGGCCAACTGTTCAAACTTGCCCACGAAGTCGGTCTTCTGCACGGTAGGGGGGAGGACGAACTCGAACTGTTTGGTCTTGCCGTATTCCACGTACCTCTGGCTCTCCTGAGAGGGAGACATTAGACGGTGCCTCACCAGCTCGTGTGTAAAAACCCTGGAGCCGCCCTTGATCCGGAAAGTGGCGGTGGCATGCTCTAAAACGGAATGGTGTCCCTTTCCGATCACCTTTTTTATCAACTCTTCAGTGGAAGAGGGTGGCTTGTATCTGTGGAAACTCAGGTAGCAGGTTCGACACGCCCGCTCGATTATGTCCTCAGCATTAGGGGTGATGGCCATCAATTCGATGGTTCGACTATGCTCACCACCTTCGGTAGTTTGGCTGGGCTCAACGCCTCCGGCGGCTCGCCTTTTCTCGTTGTCCTCGGTTTGCATCATATCCTCCAGTAAACTACTTCTTTCTCACTTCTTTTTTGGCGACAAAACTCCCTCTCAAGAAAATCTCTTTGAATGACCAACTATTGTAATTTGATGGATTATCCGAAATGGATCCATTCTGGACAATTGGTTGGGGGAAGATTCCAATTCCTCCCCTCCTTGAATCAGAACCTTCCCGGCTTGCAGTCTAAAGCCTCGGTTTTGGCTTGTCAAGCAAAAAATGCCCTCAAAATCGGAAAAATCACAATATATTGTGTATCAACAACATCCAACACTCTAAATATAGCATATCGCAGGGTCGTACGAGTGGCCGATGGAACATTGAAGCGTCCACACAGGATTCATGGAATTCGCCCGATCGCATTGTGCCCAGCTCACGAATCGACGAGCCTGGTAGGGACTGATCAGCTAATGCTCGTGTGTCAGATGGGAAGTCATGGGAGCGCGGGGATAGGGGAGGGCTCAACAGGGGGAGGCAGGCAGTCTTCTGCGCCCTTGTCCTGATAGTCTCTCCGGTGCGACCAGTTAAGGGAAAAGTAAAGCAGCGGATGATGGAGGTTGTAGAAGAACCTGGAGAATATCGAGGCCTTGGTGTAGAAATTTTTCCCCAACCAGATAAAACCTTCCGCCAGCTCCTCGGGGGTCAAATTCTTAGGTCTAAAAACCACGGTTCTATGATTATACTCCTGCCAGTTCTCGCTGAGCAGTCTTCCTTCTTTTTTGAATCTATCGTAGAGAGCCGTACCCGGGTAGGGGGTCAGGATGTTGAAGGTGGCGCTGGGGACCTTGTTCTTTTCCAAAAACTCCAGGGTTTTCTCGAATATGCTATTATCGTCATGGTCGAAGCCGAAAACCAACGAGGCATGCAGCAGAATCCCCTCACCCCGAATCATGTCGATGGCCTGACCATAGTCCGATGCGTTGTCCGGAGTTTTCCGGAGTCTCTTGAGATTCTCGGGGGAGACCGACTCCAGCCCGATGAACAGACCGGCACAGCCGGATCTCTGCGCCAACTTCAGCAAGGCTTTATTCTTGGAGAGCGATATGGAGGCTTGCCCCACCCAGCGAATCTTCAGATCCGAGAGAGCCATGAAAAGCTCTGTAGCAAACCTCACATCTCCCATGATATTATCATCCAAGAAGAAGAATTTCTTGCTTTCTCTTGTGACTATCTCCTTCACGATATCCCGAACCCTGCGGTGTCTCATCTTCTTCCCATACATATCGGTAACCGAGCAGAATTCGCAGTCGTAGGGGCAACCTCTGCTGCAGAAGATGGGGGTTACGTTAAAGGGGGTCTTATTATGGTTCAATCTGGGGATGGGGAATTTCGCTAAATCGGAATTGAAGGATCGGTAGAATTTCTTCAGCCGGTTCTGCTTAAAATCGTGAATCAGCTCGCGCCAGCATCCTTCCGCCTCCCCCATGACCACACAGTCGCAGTGAGCAATCGCTTCCTCGGGCATAACCGTGGGATGAATCCCCCCCAGAACCACCTTAGCACCGTTCTTCCTGAATGCAGAGGAGAGCTGGTAAGCCCGGGGAGCGGAGGTGGTCATGCAGGAGATTCCCACCAGGTCGTAGTGTTTGTCGAAATCGATCTGGTCAATCTCTTCCTCCACCACATCCACCTCAATCTCCGGCGGGGTAAGAGCAGAGATCACACCAAGGGTAAGCTGGGGCATTCTCAAGAACCGGCTCCGCCCCTTGCTCAGAGAAGGAGCTAACAGAAGAATCTTCATCTTTTCTTTTTATCCCGAAGCTTCGATTTACGCGGGTGCCGGCAGGGCTAAAATTCCTCCTGGCTGACCTTTTTGATCTCGATAGCCTGAGGACCTTTCTTCCCTTTGGTGACTCCAAATTCCAAACGGTCGCCCTCCTGTAGTTTGTCGAACTCCACATTCTGGACTTCCGAGCGATGGAAAAAGACCTCTCTGCCGTCCGTAGCGGAGATGAACCCAAATCCCTTTTCTCTCATTATCCGCTTTACCGTCCCTGTAAACATTTATGTTTTCTCCCTTCAAATAGGACATCAAACCCGTTTAAGGATATTTGGTCTTACAACGCCTTTTGCCAAAACTCTCCGGTCGGCCTAATATCCTCACTGTTCCTATATACCCTTTTATCCCCGAGCGTCAAGTTATATTTCAATACCCTGACCCTCCCGTGAAAAAGGAGAGACGTATGATCCGTTGCTTCTCACGTTTTGCGATGCGTCGGCGCGTCCCTGGCGACTTTTCGGAAAAGGTCTTGACACTGAAATGATCGTGCGGTATATAACACTAAGGAAAGATGTAAATCTACTCGCTAACGGGGGAGAAAGATAAGCGTTACCGGCACGCGAAATTGCGTCTTGCCACAACCACACACTTCCAACTCATAAAAGGAGAGGATCATATGAAAAGGATCTTCTTTGTTATCGCTTGTCTGTTGGTGCTCTGTTCGGGAAGCTTCGGTGCCGAACATCCGTTCGACAAAGGGAGCACCATGTTTGGAATCACCGCTGGTTTCCTGAACGCCTCGGGTGATTTATACGAAAGCGCTGATGACAGACCGTTCACCGCAATTCTTCTGATGCCGCAGGTTACTTATTTCGTTTGGCCCAAGGTCGGTGTTGGGGGCGACCTGTTAGTCTTCCTGACCGGCCAGGGAGATAACAAGTCTACCACCTTAGGGGGTGGTCCCAAACTCACCTATTTCTTCGGGGGAAAGGACAAAAAGACCGTTCCCTTCATTACCTCTGGATTCTACTTCATACGACATGATATGGAGTACTTTGCCCAGTACACCGATCTTCTCGATATGACCTGTTATGGGACAAGGTTCAAGATAGGGGGCGGCATCAATGTGATGCTCTCAGATCACCTCGGCCTGTTGATAGAGGCATCGTACAATATGGACAATCTCACCCTGGAAGGCGATACGCCGGAAGAAGACCAATCCGAATCGGGGGCAATGGTCATAATTACAATGGGGCTGGCGGGATTTTTCTTCTAAGGTGCAGCCGGATACTCAAGGTGCCCTCGCCGACGAGTACGCCTCAAGATGAATCCTCGCCGGACAGCTGTTTGAACCTCAGCCTGACCCTCTCCTTGGAAAGGAGAGGGAAAGAAAATCCCCTCCTTCTTAAGGAGGGGATTTTTGGGGGAGGTTCAATTGACAGAAATCGTAGTGAGCTGCCTACGTTGGGGGTGGGCAGCATCCCCACGAAGTCTCAATAAACTCGTCTCATGGAGAATATCTAAGTTCAACCTTGTTGGTCATTTTCCCTTTTCTTCCCAGAACTTCTCCGCCTCCTCTTCCATCTTATCCAGCCTGTGGTAATAATCGGGAAATTCGTTCAGGTGAGCTAAGGCGATCTTGCCGGTTACCAGAGGGTCGTCGTTGGAAACATTGGTGTTGGGGTCGACCGTCCCGTGCTCTAATTCCACGTCCATCCCATGGCGGAACTGCTCGACGTCGAACTTGCCCCAATCGATTCCAATCTTCTCACCAATCTCCTTGGCTTGCTCGGTGGTGAAATATTTTTTCACCGTCATGGCATCTCCTTTCTGGTTATATTGCGTGTGTATTCTAACTCGAGGCTAATTCTCGTTTGCGAAACCCACTCGTTCTTGCCGACAAATCTGAGGGCTGCGGAATTGATGCAGCAGCGCTTATGGGTGGGCGGCGGCCCGTCGTCGAAGACGTGCCCAGGATGCGCATCACACCTTGCGCAGAGTACCTCGATCCTCTGTATGGATAAGCTATTACCACTTCAATTCTTATGTTCAGCTCCGAAACTGAGTTAAAGAAACTGGGCCAGCCGTGGGATGAGTGGGGTGGATTCGTGGACCATTTTCGAACTCTTTTGACCCGTCCGGAACAGCCGGGGTCACTGACTCTTTCTCTGTTCTGGCGTCTGTTTGATGCCAGGTGGGGAACAAGGCTTACAGCGGGGACTCAACGGACGAGTCTCGCCTTCGCTCCAAGGCAGGATTCAGGATGAAACAAATCGCCTCAATAGTCGAAAGACTCACCAACTCTTCTTTTGCCAGAAGCGAGATTTATGCTGCTCCGTCGGAGATTCTTGCTCCTGGGGGCAGTGGGCAGTCTCTAAGAGTCAGCCGGAGTATAGAAATGGTACGTCAAAGAGAGTCAGAACAAGCCTACTCCCCTCAGATCAGGCTCAATTCGGTGTGCGGCAGTTCGAAGGACGTGATCGCGTTAAAGTAAGAAGGCGTCTACAGGTCCCTCTTGGCATGCTTCTTTAACCGGGCACTTCTCTTGATAAAATACAGTACGCCGAAAATTACAGCCAGTACTATAAGGATGATCCAGGTTGTCACCTTTAGCTCACCTCCTTCTCTTGCTCTATTTTGCCATATCAGATAGAGCTTTATAAAGGGTTATCATTGCCGGCCCCACTAATATAACCATGAGCTCCGGAAAAATCAAGAGCACTAAAGGAAAAACCAACTTGACCTGCGTCTTGTGGGCTGTCTCCTCGGCCCGCTGCCGGCGTTTGACTCTCAGTGAATCGGCGAGAACCCTCAAAGAACTGGCGACGCTGGTCCCCAGTTTGTCGGCCTGAATCAGCATCACGGCTAAGGACCTGAGCTCGTCCACGCCGGTTCTCCGGGCCAAGTTGCGGAAAGCCTCTGCTCTGGTTTTCCCGATTAAGATCTCCTGGTTCACCAGGTGGAGTTCCTCGCTTAAGGCGCGGTACGTATCCCTTGTCTCCTCGGTGATCCTCTGAATGGCTGCATTTAAGCTTAAGCCTGCCTCCACGCATACCACCATCAGGTCGAGCACGCTGGGAACGGAGCGCCTGATCTCATCCCTTCTTCGGCTGATCTTGTAAGATACCCAGAACCTGGGAACGAATGCACCGACCAGCAGCCCGGCGAACACTGCAAAGGGAATCAGCGCCGGATCGACATGAAGAAACAGGCACAGAAAGAGGCTGGCCACCGCCAGAGAAATCGCTCCAAAAAGCCTCAGCCCCTGGTAGTTAAAAGCGCTCTGATGTCCCCGGTATCCTGCCTGCGCCAGCCAGAGTCTGGTACCCTTGGCTTCGCCCGCGCCCAATCCGATCAGGCTCGCGGCGCCCTTGAGGGAAAGAGCTCTCTTCACCTCCTCTTCCTCCTCCGCCCCTTGTTCCTCCAGTTCCCTCAGACGAAGTCTGACCGGGTCCTTGGCCTGGGCAAGAAGATACAAAACCCCAAAGGAAAAGAGGAAGACCCCCAAGAAGACTGAGCCTATGATCAGGTATACGGTCATGAGATCACTCTATATACGAATATTGACGATTCGTCTTATCACCCAAATCCCCAGGATCTGCATTATGATGGCACCACCCAACAGGAAATTGCCAGCCCTCTCCACCAGCAAGATCTTCAGATATTCAGGATTGATTACCAGCAACACAACTGCCGTGACTATGGGCAGCAGAACCAAAACGAAGCCGGAAAGTCTGCCCTGGGCAGTGTAGACCCTCACCTGCCGCTTCAGCTGGAACCTCTCCCGGATAGTGCCGCCTATCTTCTCCAGTATCTCAACCAAGTTGCCGCCGGTCTTCTTCTGGATGGTCAGCGCGGTGGTGAAAAGTCCCAGATCCTCGCTCTCCACTCGCTTTTCCATGTTGGACAAGGCATCCGTCAGGCCAACGCCCAGATTCTGCTCCTCAAAGGCGATGGCGAATTCTATTCCCACCGGGTCGGGGATCTCCCTGGACACCATGCTCAACGAGGATTCCAAGGAAAACCCAGACTTGAGGGCGTTGGCTATCATATCAATTGTCTCAGGCAGCAGGGACTCAAATTCCTGCCGTCTCTTCGTCCTTCGTCTCCGGACATAGATGTAGGGGAGGCTCGCTGCAGCCAATCCGGCCGCCAGAGCTAAAAGGATGCTGTCCAAGAAACTCAGTACCAGGAGGAATATCAACCCCCCCAAGGACAACATTCCCAAGACTAAGGCTCCCGCTTTCATGGGGACTCCTGCCTGATCTATGAGACGCTGAAGGTTTTGAGAGAATCTGAACCTGGAGAGGATCCGATTCATAGCCGGGATCCCGCTCAGCTTGTCGTCCCGCAGGATGGGATAGAATGCCTCCCCCTCCACAGGGGTCTCGGCGGTCAGTCCCTCCAACCTTTTTCTGATGGCTCTATTCCGCTTTCCCAGCTTTTCACTGAAGAGCAGATAGATTGCCACCGCGCTCAAAAAAGCTGCCGAGAAGACCGCCAATGCTATCTGAAGGAGCATGGAACTCTCACCTCTTAAGGACTGAACAGCTCTGTGGGCAGATGGACGCCCGACCGTATCATTCTCTCCATGAACTTGGGGCGGATGCCGGTGGGCTTAAAGTCGCCTAAGACCTTACCATCTTTCTCTACGCCGGTCTTTTCAAAGTTGAATATCTCCTGCATGGTGATGGTCTCCTGCTCCATTCCCACGATCTCGGAGATGCTGGAGACTTTGCGGGTGCCGTCACTAAACCGGGCAATCTGTACCACCAGGTCGATGGAGGAACTGATCAGCTCCCGGATGGCTTTCTGCGGTATGTCTATCCCGGCCAGAAGCATCAAGGTCTCCAGTCTCAGGAGAACGTCCCGGGTGCTGTTGGCATGAATTGTGGTCAGTGAACCATCATGGCCGGTGTTCATGGCCTGGAGCATGTCGTATATCTCGGAACCCCTGACCTCCCCGATGATTATCCGGTCGGGCCTCATTCTCAGACTGTTCCTGACTAAGTCTCTCTGGGTGACCGTTCCCTTTCCCTCGATGTTGGGAGGTCTGGTCTCCAGCCTCACCACGTGAGGCTGCTGCATTTGAAGCTCAGCCGAGTCCTCAATGGTCACGATTCTTTCATCCAGCGGGATATAAGCGGAAAGGATGTTCAATAAGGTGGTTTTTCCCGCACCGGTTCCGCCGGAGATCACCACGTTCAGCCGGGCCTTGACCATTCCCTTCAGAAGCTCCACCATGGGAGAATTCAACGATCCATTCGCCAGGAGGTCCTTGACGCTCAGCACGTTTATCCGAAACCGGCGGATGGAAAGGATGGGGCCGTCCAAGGCCAGGGGGTAGATTATGGCATTGACCCTGGACCCGTCAGCAAGCCTTGCGTCCACCATGGGAGAGGACTCGTCTATCCTCCGTCCGACTGCCGACACGATCCGGTCGATGATCAGCATGAGGTGATCGTCATCCTTGAATTTGGTGTCGGTCAACTCCAGCTTTCCGTGTTTTTCGATGTAGACCTGGTTGTAGGTATTCACCAGAACGTCCGACACATCCGGGTCGTGCATGTACTGTTCAATCGGGCCTAATCCCAGGGTCTCGCTCTGTATCTCGGTGATCAGGCGCTCCTTGTTCTCCGGACTCAAGAAGAGATCTTCCTCGGAGAGGAGCTTTTCCAGCACGTCCTTGATCTGATCCCGCAGCGTGCCTCGGTCCACCGTGGTTAAGACCGACAGATCCAGGCTGTCGATCAGTTTCTGGTGAAGCCTGTTCTTCAGTTCCTGGAAGCTGTCTCTGCGCAGGTGAACCGTGCCCGGGTTGTCCTGCTTGACTGTTTTTGTATTCTTGTTTTTGTTATTACCGAACCGCTGTCTGAGATTCATCCGGATCTCCCTTGAAAAAAGAGACTAATCTTTCAACTCCACATAAAGGCTTCGGCTCCACTCAGGGATATCATTAGCCAACTCCAAGATGCTTTTGGCCAGGTTGGAATCCCCCTTGTGATTCACCAGGGGAACTCCCGAGTTGACCGCGTCTATGGCAACCGGATAATTGTTGGGAACCACCCAGCTCACCGGATAGCGGAGGGTCTTTTCGACGTCATCCACCCTCACCGAGTCCTTCTTCCCCACGCGGTTGACCACCACTTTCACCTTATCGCGAAGAAAACCTAATTGTTTAAACACACCCAATGTCCTCCTGGCCGCCCGAATGGAGGAGACGTTGGGCACAACCACCACTATTATGTGATCGGACAGCTCAAATACCTCCAGGGTCTTGGAGTCAAAGTTGTGCGGAGTATCCACCAGCACGTAGGAGAAGGTCGATCTCAGATGGCGAAGAATCTGGTTTATCTGAGAGGAGCTGACGTTTTCCGAGTCGGCCGGATTCTTCGGCTCCGAGAGCACGAAGACTCCCGACTCGTGGCGGGTCATACAGCTCTGGAGCTTGACCGCATCGACCCCGCCATCCTCATCGAGAACGTCTAATATGCTGTACTCCGGGGAGAGATTCAAAAAACTGGTGACGTCGCCGAGCTGCAGGTCCAGATCGATCAGGGCGGCTTTGTTCTCAGCCACCCGTGCCAGGGCTGAACCCAGGTTAACCGCCAGAGTGGTCACTCCCAGCCCGCCTTTCTTGCTGAACACCGAGATTACCTTGCCTCTGGTCGGGGCTTGAGCCCTGGCCTGTTCCCTGGTTTTGAAAACCTTATTTATGGCTTTTTTCAACTCATCTGAGTTTATGGGTCGACTCAGGAACTCCTGGACACCCGCCCTCATGGCGGAGATTACCAGATCCGGACTTTTGTCCGCCGAGCTCACAAATATCGATATATCGGGAAACTCAAGTTTCATCCGCTCAATCCACTTGAAAGTCTTATCGGAGTCCTTGGGGAGCTCCAAGATCAGAACATGAGGCTTGGAAGCCTTAATCGCCGGAAGAGCCTCGTCCTGCGCCTTGGCCACACAGGCTACTTCAAGGTTCCCTTGTTGATCAAGC
>JBARPX010000038.1:0-8031 GCA_049643405.1 Candidatus Zixiibacteriota bacterium | reverse complement strand
TAGCTGATGAATACCGAAGGTTTGCTCATTTGTTTTTCCGAAATACAGAAGTGATTCCTGGCAGATCAATATGATAATGCTGACGTTGGCAATCCGAATTATGGAAGTGACGATTAGCATCAGCGGCACTATTCCACGTCGGCCGGATGCGATTGTTAGGGCTTATTCTTGAGAAGCTTCATCCCTCTATCGGAGACTTTACACACCAACTCTTCGTCGCCAGCCATGCAAGCGATGGCGACAGCGGCTAGGACTCCGATCGAATTAGCTGTCTCTAACACGTCTTTCAATTCTTCGTCTGTGTAGTTTGGGGTAATTGCATCGGATGTAATCCGTCTTGCCACCTGGGATAGCCCGCTGTGAGTAAGACTATTCATTGCTTTCCAGGAAACTTCTTTTACGTGAGAAAGCGTACCGCCGTCAAACGGTTCGCGGCTCTCGAGGTCGGCAATTAACTCTCCAAAGGCCTTATTCAGTTTGTCGTCTTTGAATTGCTCGATTTCTTCATCTGATGCGGAATACAATAACCAAACTCCCCGCACATAAGCCTCGAACAATAGGCGAATCAAGGCTGCGGCAGAACCATACAGGGCATTGTCGATAAGCAAGACTATCGATTTGTGATGCTCCAGTGCCGTATCCAAGCAACCTGCGGCTAGCCGCGAGCGGTCGTCGGCAGGTGTCTGTAGCCCATCGATTTCTGAATCGAGCCACTGAGTCAGCTGCTCCGATTCCCGGATTTGCGGTTCTATACGCATTGAGCCCTAGGCATGTCTATATTGACCCGTATAACACTCCAAACATGGCTTTGAGCGCGGTATAAGACGCTTGCGAAAAAGCTGTCTCTCTCATGCGTCGGAATTGGCAATCGCGGAAGCTTCAAAGACTCCAATCCCCGATGACGTGTACTTAGCCCTGCCTCCGGCAGATATCACTCCTTTTGACAACGAGTATTATAGCTCGCAGACGTGTAGAAGTCAAGGAAAATGCTGCGGAATTAACATAGAACCCCCTATTTCCCCTTCAGGGTGAACCTTCAGGGTGAACCCCTTATCAGGGGGACAAACACGTGCGGTGCTGGGGTCAAAGACCCGGAGTGGTAAGCGGGCCCGCCAGAGGCGGACAAGCCCTCCCGAGGCGAGCAGGGCGTGATGGAACGCGAACTCACCCCCTTGATCCTCTTCAGGGTGTCCTTCGATCCCGAAGATCTTCCTTCGACACTGAGTCTTCCTTCGACCCTGAGGTCTCAGGACCGAAGGGCAGGACGAAGTGCAGGATCGAGGGAAATCCCTTTCCTTCGACACTGAGTCTCAGGACGAAGTGCAGGGTGAACCCCTTATCAGGGGGACGTAAAAGCGCCCCGTTGTGAGGGATAATATACCTGATCTGGCGAGCGGTGGCGGGTCGCCCACCGTCAGGTTACGGTCACAGGGCAAGATCCGGCTTAGGCGGGCGGGCCCTCCAGAGGCGGGCAGGCCAGGCCACCCGCCTTTAAACCGGCACACAACTTCCTTGCTTGATTTAAGGTCACCGGACAGAACGGGGTATTTATCCGCTCTTCTTTTCTCTTTTCAATTTCCGTTTTTCCTTTGGATCAAGCTTGGCCTTTTTCTGGTGTTCCCTTTTGCCTTTATCTTTTTTCCCCTTGTCACCCATTTCTGTTTCTCCTTTCTTGAAAATGAGTTGCGCCGGACTGTGGGGCCGAAACCCCGTCTTCGGTCGTAGAGGTTAGCACATGAGATCGTTTGGCGTCACGCTCGCCGATTTCTCGTCCATCCCCAGCCACTACCTGGCATACGGCATAACATTGTTTATACGTATCCGCATAGCATTCCAAACAGCGTTTCAAGTCCCGTATGACACGCCTGTGGGGTGCACCATGCGGGACTGTTGAAAAACTCCGTTGTTCGTGCGGGAATTGGATCTTTTCCGTCCGGGGAATCCTGGTGACCCGCCCAGACGGGCGGTCGTCTGACCGCACGAGAGTGGTTCGGGAATTCCAATTCCCGAACCAACTTAGCTTTTTAGGTTTTTGCAATAACTAACCCTATTGTCTACTTAGTTGACTTTTTGAACACACCCATATGGTTTACTCCTGCGAGAAATACATCATTTCGTTCTCAACCATCGGACATATTCATCGTAACTCGATTTCTCGCGAAATCGATTCTGTCTACATGACACATGATAATCATTTATGCAACCTTGTCAAGGATTCTTGGGAGGTTTTCCCTGTAGCTGGGGGGCACCCAGGCAGAGACGTCTATTCTGACAAGAACTTTCATTTCAGCGGGTTTTGCAAAGAAATCTTACCCACAAAAAAGAGCCCGATAAATCGGGCAACTACTTCAAATGGAAACCTTACCACCAAAAAAGCCCGATAAGCGGACGCACATATGGGCTCGTCTGAGCTCCCGTCTGGGAATCGGGCATCTACACATCTGGACCTGTCGAGCCCTGACTTGACAGGTACAAAAAGATAGGGTTAGAGACGTGGCAAAAGGACAAAGAACTAAGACGGAGCTAATACGAACCGACGTCGCGGAAGTATTCGGCCCGGTAGTCCTTTATTTCGGCTTGCTTCTTCACCTGAGAGAACCAATCCTGGTAGGCTTCGCCTTGTTTCTGTTGCAGAACTACGAAGCTAATCGAGTCTTTGACCGCGGCAAAGAGGCTGTCGTCCACCAATGTTCTGGAAACAAGCTGGATTATGAAGGTGCCCTGGCTGGCCTTAACCGGCGGCGAGAGTTGCTTCGGCTCGGTCAAGGAGAAGGCCGCGCCGATGAACTCCGGCGATCTGCCGACCTGCTGAGGGGGCGAGTTTCGCGCAAAGCCGTCAGGGTTTGCATAAGTGGCGTCGCTCTCCTCTGCCGCCTTTTTCAAGCTTTCTCCCCCCTTGATCTGGGCATAGATTTTCTCCGCCTTATCATAAGCTAAGGAGTCCGCCATGATCTTAGTCAGCTTTTGCCTTATGACCTGCTCGGCCTGGTCCAACGGAGAGATGCCAGCAGGCCTTTTCTCCTTTATCTGAAAAACATAAAATCCCCTGGCGGTCTCGATCAGATCACTGACCGTGCCCTCACCCTTCTCGAAGGCGAATTCATCCACCTGAATGTTCCTGCCGATTCCGGGGATATGTCCCTCCTGCGTAAACCATCCGGTCTCGGAGACGGATAGGCTTTCTCCTTCGGCCATCTCCGAAAGTTCAGATTTCCTCACCCTGTCGGCGAAGTCCTCGGACGTCTCCTTCAGCATATCCAGGGTTGCATCCGATGGGGTTATCTTCAGGAGTATGTGGCTGGCCCTCACCTCCTGATCATCGCCTTCTCCTCTTTTCTCTTCAACCTTTATCA
Organism: Candidatus Zixiibacteriota bacterium; assembly: GCA_049643405.1. GTDB lineage: Bacteria > Zixibacteria > MSB-5A5 > MSB-5A5 > SM1-73 > SM23-73-3. Next base: position 4,678 of record JBARPX010000038.1, on the reverse strand, counting down.
GGTGCCAGCCGAATTGGGTTTTGACCGGCTCGGAGATCTCCCCCGGTTCGAGAGAGAAGGCGGTCTGCTCAAAGGCCTCAACCATGGCGCCTTTTCCGAACCAGCCTAAGTTCCCGCCGTCCTTTCCCGAGCCAACGTCGTCAGAGTAATCCTCGGCCATGCCGGCGAAGTCCTCCCCCTCTAAGATCTCCTCCTTTATCTCCACCAGCCTCTCTTTGATCTCGTCTTCGTCTGCCTGGCTCGGCTTCTTCTCGAAGAATACGTAGCTTAAGTTTGCGCTGGGGTCGGTCTGAAATTCGTCCCGGTTATCCTGGTAATAGGCCTCTATGCTCTGGTCGCTTAGTGAAAGGTTCTGTCTCTGGAACTCGTATGCAGGCACCAGCAGGTATTCCACATTTACCTTCTCATTCTCATCCCGATAGAAGCGTTCTGCTTCTGAGTCCGTGACCCGGACCAAGCTGAGGATGGCCTGCTGAAGCTTGCCCATGCGCAAATTCGGGCGGATCATCTGCTCGACCTGATCCCAGGGAACCCTGGGGTCGGCCAGCGCCTGCACGTACTTCTGATAATCGAACTCCCCCTCCGGCGTCTGGAAGGCGGGATGTTCCCGGAGCTCCGGGGGAGGATACCGCCTCATGTATTCATACATCTCCGTATCAGTGACCTCAATTCTCCTTTTTGCCGCCTCCTGATTGAGCAGGACGTCGTTTAAGAGGTTATTAAAGACCTCGTCTCTGATCTGGATGGCGGTCTGGTCGTCCACATCCCCCTGTTCCTTTTCAGCTTGTCTTAGGGCCTGGTCGTAATAGTACTGAAAGGTGTAAAGCTCGATCTCCTCTCCATTAATGGAGGCGATTACCCCCCTCCGCTGCTTTCTGGATCCAAGGTCCATTCCCCAGGCAAAGATGATGGTCCCCACGAAGGCGACTATGACGAACCACATGATGTGCTTGGTCAGTTTTCTCATTGCTTTCAACATAAGACATCAATCTCCTTTTTGAAAAAATCTCAATCCCTCCAATATATTATCAATTCCTAATTTGGCAAGCGGTTTTATAGCGTATCTGAAAAAGAATGAGATGCTGATAGATGGCGACTTTTACCACTGGTGGCGTTGGGACATTATCCCAGACGGGTCTCCGTTATCCTTACGTAAAGTCTAAGCGGGGGGCGTGAATGGTGCCTCTAAAATTCCGTGTGACAAGAGAGATGATTCTGATTGTTTGCTCAGGTGGAATGAGTCAAGCCGCATAAATCCGTAGGGGTTTGATTCCTCAAACCCGATCTTCAAGCGGGCGCCGTAAATGGCGCCCCTAGGTTCAACTTTTTACTAATTGCATCTGATTGTCACAAGATTCTACCGACAGGATGGCTTATGTGGTCAAACTCAGCGTTCAGTCATTTCTTTTGGAGTTCTTGAATGACTCCTTGGACTTTAGGATTATCAGGATGTTCGGCAGCGTATTGCTTTAGTTTATCCAAGTACTGGCGGCACTTTTCCTCGGTCTGGTGGCAAAACTTGTATCTCAGAGCTGGAAATCGCCAATCCTCACCCACTACTGGTTCCAAGTAAGTGAATAGAGTATCCATATCCTGATAGCGTTTCTGTTTTTCGAACTCAGGAGTGAAGACCAGAAGAAGAGACAAATACTGAATCATGCCGTTCTTGATCGCGTCTTGAAGATCGTCCGGCAGTCCTCGTGAAGCATGACGAAGTTGCCAGCTTTGGGTGAGTTTGGAGATAAACTGGTCAAGAAGTTGATTTTGCGGCTGGATGGAGTCCTGGTAAGCATGCACCAGCCCAAGGTAGACGATGTGTCCACTAAGTTTGCCCTCGATCCCACAACGAGGTGCCATGTAAAGCGGTGAATGTTCTGGTCGGCTGATCTGGCGGGTAATAATCTCCACTAGAATGTCTTGCGTCTCGCTGGTCGAAGGTGGAACAGGAAGACTATCTTTTTCTGATAGGTTCAACGCTTTTCGAGTGTTGCTATCCTTCCTCAAGGCTTGGCGATAATCAGATCCTACCAGGAACGGTAAGGAGACAACAGACAGGTCTGGTCTGATTCCCTCCACTCGTTGCAGATACCAGGCAGCATAAGTGTCTGCAGCGCCGTTGGTGAAAAAGACGCCGCCTGAGTCAATCATGGTAAAACAATTGTAAATCCACTCCACCATTTGAAGCACTGCAAGCGAATCCGTAATTCTTACGTTAGGGTGCACCCGGCTGAAAAAGCTAAAGAGTGTAGAATGGGCAGAGCCGCTCCCCTCCACTTGCCTTAAAGTTGCCAGCTTTTCAAAGAATTCGGAAGTCAGACTATACCTTCCCGATTTTGTAGGTGTCACCGTGATAGAATCAATAAGGGCGTTTAGATCGCTATAGTCAATATGCAGTTTCTGACTATCACTCGTGCAACCGGATAAGAAGAGTAGGGTCAACAATAGCCACGCCATAAACAATGGTTCTTTTCGCTTCATGGCATAAACCCTCCTGTTTTCATTTTTGGCACGCCGGCCCTTGCCAGAGAACCACTATTCATACTAATGCGATGTTGTTCTACTTCTCTGCAATCTTTGCAATCAAAGTGTCCACGATCGCGTTTATGAACCCTTTCATGAACCCTTTTTTTGCAACGTCATCGGGGTCCGCAGTGCAGAAAATACATTCATCGCCCACTCTGTTGCACGTGGGGTCAGGTCTGCAAATACACCAGAAGGGGCAGTCACCGTAGTCCTTTCCCCCAACAGTAATTTCATTGTTGAGAGTATCGACGATTAACCAGCCGCCATTGTCCAGAAGCTCTTGTTGGTTTTCGGTGGGAACGTCCCACGCATCCAAATAACCAACCTCTGGTTTCTGCTGTGCGTAGATTGTTTGGACCACGAATGCGATGGCCAAAATTGCCAGTATCAACTTTGCGTGCCTCATTTTTCTCCCTCCTTTCATTTGGTATGGCTCCTCGGGCCGGCTGTGCCTATTGCGTTTGATCGATCGAATGCGCGAATCTACCTCCCCTGTAAAAATCGAGTCCGCCAAAGGGAGGGTTCTGGCGTAAACCACGGTAAGATTCATCGCACAATGCAATGCTCGAACGCTACGGTTTGAGCGTTCTCAGAACCAGTTGTGTTCTTGATCGAAAGTATCCTTCCTACAAATAAAGGACTAATTTCCCTTGTGTCAAGATAAAAATTCGAAAATTGGTGGATTTTAAATGAAAAAATACAACTCTTGAGAAATACGATCTTCTGGTCTTGTTGGTAGACAGGTTCCCCCTCTACTTCGTAGAATATTTCAAAGGTTTTCGGAATCTCGTCCTGGACAGTAGTAAATCCTCTTGGTCTCACAATTGCATTTAATCTCGGCAGACTCCGTGAGGAAGGCTTTGTTTTGAACCGCGCGCCATCAATGGTGCCCCTACAATTCCGTGTTGCAAGAGCGACGATTTTAATTAATGCTTGGGTGGAAAAAGTCAAACAGCATAGACCTCCAAGGGTTTGATTCATCAAACCCAATAATGAGCCGGCAACCTAAATGGTGTCCCGGCATTCGGGATCAAAAACGGAACACCATTGCCGCTTGGCTGGCGAAGTCGAGGAGGATATTGGGGTAGATACCGAGAAGCAGGACGCCGATCACCGAGATGATCAGGGCGATCTTTAGCATTCCACCGCTGGTCACGAGACTCTCATCGGTTGGGGCCCGGAAATACATCTGCCTGACCACGCCGAGGTAATAATACAGGGAGACCACACTGGTCAGGACGGCGACCACCACCAGCCAGATTAAGCCCCCTTCGATGGCGGCGGAGAAGAGATAATACTTCCCCACGAATCCAGCCAGAGGCGGGATTCCCACCAGCGAGAGCATGAATACCGCCATCATGGCCGCCAGCGCGGGTGATCTCCGGGAGAGGCCGGCGTAATCCTTTATCTCGTCGCTTCCGGTCTGGTTGCTGAAGGCGATGGCGACGATGAATGCTCCCATGTTGGCGAACAGATAAACGAAGGTATAAAATACTACTGAAGAAACTCCCCTGGGGGTGGCGGCAACCACGCCCAGCAGGATGTATCCTATCTGGGCTATGCTGGAGTAAGCCAGCATCCTCTTGATGTTACCCTGAACCAGGGCGATGACGTTTCCGATGATCATGGCCAGCGCGGCCAAAACCGCCATCAGCAGCACCCAGTCCCCCTTGAACAGCAGGAACGACTGGTAGAAGACCCGCAAAAATGCCGCTATGCCGACTGCCTTGGAAGCCACCGAAAGGAACGCCGTTATTGGGGTGGGAGCGCCCTCGTAAACGTCCGGCACCCACATGTGAAAGGGAACCAGCGCCAGTTTGAATCCAAAGCCGGCGATCATGAAGACAAATCCCAAAACCAGGGCCGAGCTGATGTCGCCTCCGGAGAAGAACTGTATTATCAGCGCGCTCCTCACGCCGCCTAAGTAGGTGGTTCCGGTGAGACCATAGATTAAGCTTATGCCGTAAAGCAAAAGTGCAGAGGAGACACCGCCCAGGATCAAATACTTAAGTCCTGCTTCACTGGATTTGGGCTTATCCTTGCGGTAGGCCGCCAGAACAAAGAGGGGTATGGTGGCCAGCTCCAAGGATACGTACAGGGTGAGAAGCTCCCCGGCACAGGCTACGAACATCATCCCCACCAGGGAGAGTAAGAT
>JBARPX010000037.1:0-1917 GCA_049643405.1 Candidatus Zixiibacteriota bacterium | reverse complement strand
CCGACGGCAGGGGCATGCTGGTCAAGTTCTATTTCTCCACCAGCGACACCGGTTATCTCTTCATCGACACCGTGGCCAACTCTCCTTCTCCGGAGGAGCATCTTCTCTTCTGGCGGGAGGATTCGGTTACCTACACCCCTCAATACCGCCAGGGGCAGTTCCACTTGGTCTGCGAGCAGGACCCCAACGATCCGGACGCGCCCGATTCGGTCTCCTTTTATCCCGAGTATGCTTACTTTCCTCTTCCCAGCGGGCCGGGGTTATTCTATGCACACCTGCGGGTGGCCAACGACGACTCGGTCGGAGCCATCATTCTTCCCTTGAACTGGTCAGGGCCGGTTCATTTCGATTCGATTACGTTCAGGGAAGCGATCTTTGATGACTCCATAAGAATCGTCAGTCCAGACACTGTTGCTGAGAATGTGCTCATCAGCTTGATTCCGCTGCACGATCCTCCTATCCCCCCGGCTCAGGGACTTTTCACCACGCTCTGCTTCACTTTGACTGATATGACCGGCCTGGTGCAGATCGACTCCTCCTTCATCGGTCCGATCAATCATCTGCTTTTCACCACCACCGAACCTCTGGGGTATTGCCCTCAGTTTGTGTCCGGAGAGTTTCCGGTCCTCCCCTACTGGCCCGGAGACGTCACCTTCGACGGAGAACTTATAGACATCTCGGACGTGGTTTATCTGATCAACTACATATACAAAGCTGGTCCGGCTCCGCCGCATCCCATCTCAGCGGACGTAAACAATGCCATTCCGGACAGGATCATAGATATAGAAGACGTGATGTATTTGATTAATTATCTGTACAGGTTTGGACCTGCGCCCTATCCGGGCGACCCATGGTAAAACCGAAACATTTGGCTGGGAGGAAGGAAGTTAGGCAGGCCTAATCAAACGATTACTGGACTGGCCAACCGAAAATGTGCTTGACAGTTGTGGGTTTTCGTCTATATTTGAATTACTGTTTTCTTTGAGCTTTTTTGTGCGATCTTCCAGCGGGAGAAGGAGAGAATTCATTTCATTTGATCGCCCATCTGAATCATCCAAGTTGCCCGCACTCTTTAGGGGGCGAGGCGTGAACTTGGATTCGATCTTGCAATTCGGGTGCAGAACTTTAGTTCAACCTTTTTGAATCAAGGAGTCTTACCATGAGGAGAAAGGGCCTGTTCTTAGCTGAAGTGGCTATCTCAGTGTTGATGTTGTTCAACCTATCCTGGGGCCAATGTCCGGAGGATCCCAACGACCGCGGGGAATGCGATACCTTGAACGTCATCTGTCTGGACTCCGACCAGACCCCGGGCGCCGGGCCATGGTTTGTTCGCTTTCCCTATTTGGTCACGCACGACCAGACGGAAATAGCTGATTCCGTCGCCGGATTTGTCATCCCCATCGCCTGGACTCACACCAACCCTTCCGCTTTTTGCAGCGCAAGCGCGTACTGGAATACAACTTCCGCGCTCTGGGTTTATCCGGATTTCGGCAGGAGCATATTCCGGCACATAGTGGAGGGAACCGACACGCTCATGCATAATCGCATGGGCCACCTGGGGGATGACTTTATGGGCGGGGAGTGGGACACACGTATACTGGAGCTGGACTCCGATTTAGGATACGCCCGTATGTCCGCGATTGCCACGGGTTCGCAGGATCAGCTCTGGTGGGAAGGTGACAGGGTTTTGTTCGCCACCCTGACCCTTGTGATAGAGGATACCATGCATGTCTGCATGGATACGACCTTCTGGCCTCCTACCGGCGAGTTTCTTTTCAGTCGCGCCGATGCCGTCACCTACGTGCCCAGGAGCAACTTACCTTATTGCTTCTGGATAGGCCCTGCCCAGATTCGGGTCACCTCTCCCAACGGAGGTGAGGTGTGGATAGTGGGCGAAAACCACGACATAACCTGGGT
>JBARPX010000036.1:0-3515 GCA_049643405.1 Candidatus Zixiibacteriota bacterium | reverse complement strand
GTTGGTCACTCCAATTATAACACTGGGACAATACTCTTCGTTAGCAAGCTATCCTGAAACTTCACCAAAGTAGGCAGATTCCCATACTACGTTTAGTTAGATATTATCGTTATTATCCCTGTTGTTGCTCTTATTGGCATGGTATTTGTTATTCTTAGGATGCCGAAAAGGCTTCAAGGACCTGATAACCCCTTTGATTACTCTGAAAATTCAAGTTGGTGAGAGACAGGTACTTGAATATCAGAAAGGGGGTATACCCTTTGGGTTGAGTGATGGAGTACCGCTTGACACCAGACCCGCACAATTTTCCCCCTCATTCTAGCTACAGGAAAAGGATTCATTAGCTTTGAGAGATACATCTTAAAGCACCTCTTAGCGTTCTTAATAGCTACTTTTACCGTACTGTTAAAGCAAATAAAAGCGATTAGAAAGAGATAAAGACATGGCGACATAATCATTATTTCGAATTTCAGGGTAGGCGTTGCGTGAGCGACTTTTCCCGTTGTCAGTCATTGTTGTCTTTATTGCTATGGGTATTGTCGTTATCATTGGTCAGCATTGGCGTTAATTCGGCGTTAAATCGTTTGGGATGGGTCGGGACATAATGGGACTCTGCAAGCAAGACAGGGTTTTAGACGTGTCTACCTAATTTTGCCGCAAAACAAAGCCAAAATATGCCCTATTATTGTGACCATGCCAACAAAAATCGCTGCGCCAACCCATAGAAGACAGAACAATTACCGTCAGCCGTGCTCATGGTAGTGTTACCTTCCCTGCCAGCTTTGTGGTGGCTGTAGCTATGAACCCCTGCCCGTGTAGATAAGTACTCCGGGGAATTGATTATCCAATGTAAATGGTGTTATGGTGATGCACCCTATTGATAAGCTCAAAATAGGAACACTGGGATTCGAACATGCTCTGTCCACGTGATAATCCAAACTTATATCAAATCCTTTGGTAAGAATTGAGCCATTGTTACTGCGACCTCTGCTTCATTCACCGTGGGAGCACTTCCGTCAAATCCGGTGCGATCAATATGATCTTGTAACTCGCTATGAATTTCCTCAGCATTTAGAGCAGCAATTGAGTCCAAAGAATCCAATCCTGCCTCATAAAACAGTCGACCGCGCACTGCTTTTAATCCTGGCAGTCGTGACAGTTGCGAGAGTTTGAACAATTCCGAAATGGAATCTAGAGGAGCTCCCGAAGACTTCGCTAATGCCTGGCGCTTTTCCAGCGTGCTTCCTTTTCGTAATAATTGGTTGACAGTTGATATTCCAATGGCAGAAAGCTTCTTGATGCTATCTTGGTCTACTTTGGGAAATTCTCTTAACTTACGGGTTTCATTCTGAATAAATGCCATCAACTCCCGAGAGGATTTTTCCATGTTTGTGAGCCGTCTATATTCATAGTACGTCCTTATCCCCCAAAGATGGCGATATGCATTCTCATTGTTTGCCGTAGCCCAATCTACAAAAGCCCTCAAATCCCCGGGTTCGGTTTCCTCCAATTGGACACCCTTTTGGTGAGATTGAAGGAAGTCTTCGAAGATCCTAACCGAATTTACATAACCATTAATCGTTCCGGAAGGCTTCTTTGCTTGCTTCATGAAGGCAATGAAATTATCTTCTTCCATTACATCCTCCTGATGATTAGATCGGTTGAGAGAATAAATAAGGGTCCAATTCTGTGATTCAAGGTGGTGATCTGCTCTTCATTGATTGAGAAGTTCAACCCAGATCTATGAGCAACGAATAGATCTTGAGTTGACATTCAAGGGAATTATACAATAGAAGGAGATACTTTTGTATGACAAATCGAATCCCTGCCCCTGTGGGTATTATGGTGACCCGTTTAAGGAATGTAGATGCTCATCAGGAGAAGTCTCTCGCTATCATAAAAGGATAAGCGGACCATTACTGGACCGCAGTGATATCTTTGTTGAGGTTCCCCACATTGATTACGAAAACCTGAAGGTGATTTCAGAGGCTCTGGGACACTCCAGCGCGGCCTTGACCTCCCGAGCGGCGCTTACCCCGCCCACGGCTTCCGCCCTGTTAGACCCATGCCCTAACCTAAACGGTGACGTAGCCATGTATGAAGTGAGCAGAAGCCCCGGCACTGACTGGGGCTTCTGCTGTGTTGAGGTGTTGACTCCTGTGACCTACTAGATGCCCTGCACATTTGTCCAGATTGTGCAGCTCGGGCAACAATAACTTGTTTTGTTACCTAACTGCACAGTAGTCGATCTCTTTGGTGTCGAAGAAGCGTAGGCAGAGTACTTCTCTATGCCATTACAGCTACTGCAATACAACAGAGAACAATCAAGGCGTCGGCCAAGTCTACTCCAACATTCTCTTCATTTCCTCAAATTGCTCCTTTGTAATCTCTCCTCTGGCAAAGCGAAGCTTGAGGACCTGAAGAGGGTCCTCTGGCGAAGTTGGAGGAATTCGTTGACCGGCCGTACCCGGGGACGTTGGGGCACTACTGATTCGCCTGAGATTCTCTTGGATGAACCTGCAAATGTAATCCGCCTGACCTTTCAGGAGGTTATCAAGGATTAGATCCTCGCTCATGAATCGTCGCTTTACAGCAATGGTGGCAAAGCGAATCCCCTTATCGATTCTCAGATTGGCTATGTCTTCATATCTGTAATCTTCAATTTCCTTGCGTAATCCCAAGTTCGATGGAGAATACTTGATTATCCTTTGGTTGGTGACTATTATCGAGTCGGGCGTCATGGCTGCCTTCAACCTCGATTGCTTTATGACTGCTATTACTTGTTCATCTAATAGCAACAGCTTCTTGACGGAGTTTGGAACTTTGAGTCTGTTGCTTTCTTCGTTCATTGGTCCCTCCTAGTAGCCGCAATCATGAATGGGTGAACTCGTCGAAAAGTGACTTATGCCCTGAGGCTGTTTCGGTTCCTTCGCCTTCATCTTTGCATCAACGATAGACTACTACTCATTGGATGTCAACAGTCGCACAGATGACTGGCAGGTGGCACTTTCTGATCTCTGGTTGTCGAGTCACAGTTCATCGTTTTGTTGCCTGCAAAACATATCACCACAGATTAGGCTAATCCTACGTCATTTACTGCTTTGTTGCTCTATCGCTCTGCCGCTGCGGAAGTGCATTGCTCCGCGCCGCACCGATGCAGAGACCGGAGAGCGAAGACTACAGAGTAGAGAGAGAAGAACATGAAAGATGGAGCATAGAAGATGTACGACGAACGACATACGATAGGGTACGGCGAACAGGGATAATAGGGACGAGGAACGAGCGACAAGGAAGAAGGGATTCGGCTGTCACTCAGGAGCAACATCGAGTTGAACGATTCCGACTTCTGTCCAATCTCACGCGATTGAACACTCCTCGGGATTGTTCACACGCCGCACCGGAGAGTTCATTCCTTATAGCATCGAGATTCGCCAGCCACATAGGTGGCTCGTTGCTGGCTTCACAACGCTTGTTTGCAGGCTGTTCCATCGCCCTGTATACTGCACACGGAGGGA
>JBARPX010000035.1:0-22746 GCA_049643405.1 Candidatus Zixiibacteriota bacterium | reverse complement strand
GAGGTCACCTTTGACTTAGGTGAGGGCATAACGCTCACCGGCAGCTATAAGATATTACCCTCTCCCCTGCCCAGGGTCATCGGTCAGGAAGACCCTCTGCTCTATGAGAGAGACAGGCGGATGTATGAGGAGAACTACAACTCGGTCTACGGAAGCGATGAGCCGTATCCGGCTTCGGTCGGAGAGGTCGTTCGCACCGCAGGCTTCAGGAAATACAATCTGGTGGATGTGAGAGTCACTCCATTTTCCTATCGTCCTCAATCGGGTCAGCTAACCTACTATCCGGAAGTCACCGTTCGCGTGAACTACACTCTTCCCCAAGGTCTCTCTCCGCAGGATATGATGGCTGATAACCTACCCCGGCAAGAACGAATCGCGCAGGAGATCGTCCTCAATTATGATCAGGCTCAAGGCTGGTATCCCGGCACGGTGGGAGACAAGGAGGATTATGACTTCGTCATCATCACCCTGGATGCCTTGACCTCGGCAGTGGCTTCTCTAGCCAGTTGGGAAGTGACCAAGGGCAGAACGGTGAACGTAGTGACAACCTCCTGGATTAACTCCAACTACACCGGTTACGATCTGGCGGAACAGATGAGAAACTTCTTGAGAGATAAGTACCCGTCAGGTCAGTGGGGCATTGAAGACGTGCTGCTGATCGGCCACTACGACGACGTTCCTATGCGCCGCACGGAGCAGGATCTGGGATATGGGAAACCGGAAACCGATTTCTACTATGCCGAGCTGTCCCTTCCCGACGATCAGTCCTGGGATGCCGATCAGGATCATCGCTGGGGCGAAAACTCTGACCCCATCGATTTCTACAACGAAGTGAATGTCGGGAGAATTCCTTGGAGCAGTGCTTCTACTGTCCAGCATATCTGCGAGAAGTCCGTGGCCTATGAGCAGAACAACAATCCGACGTTTAAGAAGAATATTCTTCTTCTGGGAGCTTTCTTCTGGGACAACGATCCGAATCCGCGCACGGACAATGCCGTGCTCATGGAAGCCAAGGTGGACCAGCCCTGGATGTCCGACTGGACCATGACCCGGATGTACGAACAGGGCTATTCCACCTATCCCATGGACTACAATTTAACCTTCAACAACGTGCGCTCGGTCTGGTCGTCCGGGACGTTTGCCTTTGTGAACTGGGCCGGGCACGGGTCGCCGACATCCAGCCACATTTACCATGGCACCGGGGAGGCCTTTGTCTCCAATTCCACCTGTCCCTATCTCAACGACGACTATCCGGCGATCTGTTTCGCCGACGCCTGCAGTAACTCCGATACCGACTATCTGAACTTGGGGCAGGCCATGTTGCAGCAAGGTGCTGTGGGCATCGTAGGCGCCACCAAAGTCGCCCTGGGATGTCCGGGCTGGAACGATCCGTATGACGGGTCGAGCCAGTCGTTGGATTACTTCTTCACCATTACCGTCACCTCGGGAGACGAAACTCAGGGGCAGGCTCTTCAATCGGCGCTCAGAGAGATGTATACTTACGGGCTATGGTCGTACAACAAGTATGAAACCTTCGAATGGGGAGCACTGTGGGGGAATCCCGATTTAGGAATGGGAGCGGTCGCCTCGATAAGCATTCAGCTTCCGGACGGCGTGCCCGAGTATGTCGCACCCGGGGTCTCCACAGACATCAGCGTTCAACTGGTGGAAAACGGTGACACCTATGTCGCGGGGAGTGGCCTGCTTCATTATCGCTACGACGGCGGCATTTATCTTACCTCCTCTCTGGTGCCTTTGGGTGGTGACCTTTACGAGGCAACGCTGCCGGCGGCGGATTGCGAGGACACTCCTGAATACTATTTCAGCGCTGAGGGCTTCACCTCTGGCATAACCTACAATCCCCAAGGGGCGCCTGCCTCGGTATACTCCTCGTCGGTCGGCCAGCTCAGGCTCGCGTTCGCCGACGACTTCGAGGCCGACCTGGGTTGGACCGTGGAGAACGACCCCAGCCTGACCGACGGAGCCTGGGATCGTGGGGTTCCGGTCGGAGGCGGGGATCGGGGCGATCCGGCCACGGACTATGACGGCTCGGGCAGCTGTTTTCTCACTGATAATGAAGACGGCAATTCGGACGTTGATGGGGGCATCACCTGGCTGATCTCCCCCACCTTTGATGCCAGCACCGGTGACGAAGTCATACTTCATTATGCCCTGTGGTATACCAACAATACCGGGGACAATCCCAACAGCGATCTGTTCAAGGTCTATTTGTCTAGCAATAACGGGGCCGACTGGACGCTGGTGGAGACCATCGGGCCGGAAACCTCGGGCGGCTGGAGCGTGCATGAGTTCTTCATCGCCGACTTCGTCACTCCCACCGCTCAGGTCAGGGTCCGCTTCGAGGCCTCGGATTTGGGTTTGGGGTCGGTGGTGGAAGCCGGCGTGGATGACTTCGCCGTCTACATGTATGAGTGCGGCGAGGTAATCTGCGTGGATGGCGACGGCGACGGATACGGCGACCCCTGGCATACCGAGAACACCTGCCCGGACGACAACTGCCCCTACGTTTTCAACCCCGGTCAGGTAGACGCTGACGGCGATGGGGTGGGTGATTCCTGCGACGCCTGCACTGATACCGACGGCGATGGCTACGGCAATCCGGGATTTCCTGAGAACACCTGCGATGATGATAACTGCCCGTTTGCCTACAATCCGGATCAGGAGGACTCCGACAGCGACGGCGCTGGTGATTCGTGTGATGTATGTCCAAACCATCCAAACGATGACTGCTGCAATCCATCCGGCTCTAACCTCCCGCCGCAAATCACCTCTTCTGCCGGCGCGACGGCAACCCCGTCCCCTGACGCTCCGTTTGTATATGTTGCCACGGCTTCAGATTTTGACTGCGACGGATCAGAACTTGTCATAAGCTTCTACGGTGTCCCATCCTGGTGCACGTTCTCAGGTGACACCCTGTCCGGGCTTGTCGACTGCGATTACGCCGACACCTCGTTCAAGGTGACGGTGTCGGACGGTACTGCGGCCGATACCCTGACGGTAATTGTAACCATCGACCATTCCAATGCGGCTCCGTCGATAACATCAATAGGAGACACGGTGTTGGTCGCCACCCAGGAGAGTTTCGTTTATTATCCTACCATAGTGGATCCGGATGATGAGACTCACCTGATCACCTACCTGGAATATCCGCCCTGGTGCTCGGTTCAGAACGACTCGCTTCTCGGCGTTGCTCCCGACACGGCATCTCTGGAACCGTTGACCGTGGCAGCTAAAGATTATTGCAATGCCGACACTTTGTCCTTCATGGTGCGGACGTATCTTCTGGGCGACGCCAACGCCGACGGTGTAATTGACATCGGCGACGTGGTCCACTCAGTGAACTATCTGTATAGGAGCGGACCTCCCCCCGACCCCTCAGAAGCAGGAGATGCCAACTGTGACCAGACGATTGACATCGGTGACGTGGTCTACCTGATCAACTATCTCTTCAAAGGTGGACCGGCACCTGGCTGTTAGCTAATTCTAAACAAGTCCGACTACTGCGTAACAATCAGCCCCGACCCCGTTCCAGGCGGGACCGGGGCTTTTTTCTCTTGTACGCTTTCGCGTTCCGAAGCCCGCAGGGGTTCGGGTCATGCCTGATCATTCCAGGGATTGGCGCAACATTTTGCTTGACTTTCCCGAGTTTTGAGTTATAATGAAATGGTACGGTATGTATGAACGTATACAGAGTCAGTAGATGCACTAACCTCAAAGGAGGAAAGAATGAAAAAGTGCGGAAGGGTAGTGGTTTTCCTTATCGCTCTGTTTGCGGTGAGCGGTCTCGCCGTGAGCGCTGATGATGGGGTAGTCAGCGTTCCTGTTCCCATCGGAACGTACCAGATCGAAAGTACGCCGCAAGGACAGTATATCTCCGTGGAGGACTTCGGTCGTATTCTGGTTCCCGGGAAACCGGATTTACCTTCAAAGATCTTTGCCATAGCGATCCCGCCGGGAGCCGAGATGGCTGAGGTCACCTTCGACGTCGGGCAGGGTGTAGTCCTTCCCGGAACCTATCAAATAGCGCCAGCAACTTTGACCAGGGTGATCGGCGAGGAAGATCCCGTGATCTATGAACGGGAGAAGGCCACGTATGAGGAGAACTATAACTCTGTCTACGGAAGCGACGAGCCATATCCCGCATCGGTTGGAGAGGTTGTTCGAACCGCCGGTTTCAGGAAGTACAATCTGGTTGACGTCAGAGTCAGCCCCTTCACTTACCGCCCCCAATCCGGCCAACTGACCTATCATCCCAATGTCACCGTCCAGGTGAGCTATACTTATGCCAAGGGTTTCTCGACAGATGATATTATGGTTGACAACCAGCCCCGGAAAGAACGGCTGGCGCGGGAGATCGTCCTCAACTATGATGAAGCCCAGAGCTGGTATCCCGCCGCCATCGGCGGAAAAGAGAGCTTCGACTTCGTTTTCATCACCCTTGAGAGTTTGGTCTCTCAGGTGGCGCCCCTGGTGACCTGGGAAATCAGCAAGGGCCGAACCGTAAACGTGGTTACCACCTCCTGGATCAATGCCAACTATACCGGCTGGGACTTAGCTGAGAGGATCAGAAACTTCCTGCGGGAAAAGTATCCCTCGGAGGAGTGGGGCATCGAGGACGTGCTCCTGATCGGTCATTACGACGATGTGCCTATGCGCCGGGTCTGGCAGGATCTTGGATACGGCAAACCGGAGACCGATTTCTATTTCGCGGAACTTTCCAAACCGGACAGCCTCTCCTGGGACCGCGACGGAGATCATCAATATGCCGAGAATTACATGGATCCGGTTGACTACTATGCCGAGGTGGTGGTGGGAAGAATTCCCTGGAGCCAGGCGTCAACCGTTCAGCAGATCTGTGGGAAGTCGGCTGCCTATGAACAGAACCAGGATCCTGCATTCAAGAAAAACATCCTCCTTTTGGGCGCCTATTTCTGGGACGACACGGACAACGCAGTGCTTATGGAGACTAAAATCGATGAGCCCTGGATGTTTAGTTGGACCAAAACCCGCATGTACGAGCAGGGTCACTCCATCTATCCCTCCGACTACAATCTGACGTACAGCAACGTGTTATCCGTATGGTCTGCCGGGCAATTCGCCTTCGTGAACTGGGCCGGCCACGGATCCCCCCATTCAGTCCACATCATGTATTCAAAGGGCAGCGCCTTTGCCACCACGTCCACCTGCCCCAGTCTCAACGACAATTATCCGTCGATTGTCTTCGCAGACGCCTGCAGCAATTCCGATACCGACTATGACAACATCGGCCGGGCCATGCTGGGGCAAGGAGCGGTAGGCTTTCTGGGCGCGACAAAGGTTGCATTAGGAAGGCCGGGCTGGAGTAATCCTTACAGCGGCTCCAGCCAGTCCTTCGACTACTTCTTTACCACCTGTGTCACCTCCGGAGACTATACTCAGGGCCAGGCTCATGAGTGGGCTCTAATCCACATGTATGAGAACGGCCTCTGGTCCAGCCCGAAATACGAACATTTCGAATGGTCATCCTACTGGGGCAACCCCAACCTTGGGATGGGTCCCGTGATTTCGAGTTATCCTCCGGCGACACCGGCAACACCCACCGGGATGGTTGAGGCAGCACCGGGAGCAGAACACGATTTCTCCAGCAGCACTACCGATCCGGAGGGAGAGAACATATTCTACCTGTTCGACTGGGGAGACGGTACGGACAGCGACTGGCTTGGACCGTACAGTTCCGGGGAGACCTGTACCGCATCCAAGTCTTGGGTTGACGCGGGTTCCTACGAAGTGCAGGTAAAGGCCAAGGACATCTACGATCGCGAGTCTGGCTGGTCACAACCGCTCTCCGTGGCCAGATACGTCCGCGGCGACTGCAATGACGATGATGTAATAGACGTCGGGGATGCGATTTACCTGATAAACTACCTGTACAAAAGCGGCCCGGCTCCCGATCCCCCGCAGGCAGGTGACGTTAACTGCGACTCCGGATGTGAACTGGCCGACGTGGTCTTCCTGGTCAACTATCTGTTCAAGAGTGGCCCGCCCCCGGATTGTTAGTGGGCAGGATGACCAACCCGTTTTGACTGCACAAAAACAAGCCCCGACTCTTGCGGAGTTGGGGCTTTTCTTTAGTAGAGTTATCCTTGACTTTCTTGGCTTTCTGGTTATAATTAGATTAGTATGGTTCTGAAGGATAAACGCGCTGGCAGCGCAATTCAATCTCAAAGGAGGAGAGGATGCAGAAATGTAGAAGGGTAGTGATTCTCCTGATGTCCGTGCTGATGGCAGGCAGCATCATGGCACTTGCCGAGGATGGGGTAATCAGCGTGCCGGTACCCATAGGAACGTATGAGATTAAACACACACAGCTGGGACAGGAGGTCTACGTCGAGAACTTCGGCCGGCTGCTGGTTCCGGGAAAACCGAATATGCCTTCAAAGATCTTTGCGGTTGCCATTCCTCCCGGGGCTGAAGTTGCCGGGGTCACCTTTGACCTGGGAGAAGGTATAGTCTTTCCAGGCACGTATGACATAGCTCCCTCTCGTTTGCCCCGGGTCATCGGCGAGGAGAAGCCCGAACTCTACGCACGGGATCTGGAGATGTATGAGGCCAACTTCAACTCGGTTTACACAAGCGACAAACCTTATCCCGTCTCGGTCGGAGAAGTCGTCCGCACCGCTGGATTCAGGAAGTATAACCTGGTGGACGTCAGAGTCACGCCCTTTGGCTATCGTCCCGTATCCGGCGAATTAACATATTATCCTGAGGTCACCATCCAGGTGAGCTATACTTTTCCGAAGGATTTTCCTTCAGAAGACGTAATGATTGATAACCTTGCGCAGAAGGAACGAATCGCTGAAGAAATCATCCTGAATTACGATCAAGCCCGGAGCTGGTATCCGGACGTTACCGGAACCAAGGAGAGCTTTGACTTCGTTATCATCACCCTCGATGCCTTGACCTTCTCTGTAACTCCGCTGGAGGACTGGGAGACCAGCAAGGGGAGAAGCGTAAACGTAGTGACTACCTCCTGGATCAATTCGAACTACACTGGTTACGATCTGGCCGAGAAGATGCGAAACTTTCTAAGAGACAAGTACCCGTCGGGTGAATGGGGTATTGAAGATGTCCTGCTGGTTGGTGATTATGATGACGTGCCCATGCGCCGCACCGAGCAGGATGTCGGATATGGAAAACCAGAGACTGATTTATATTATGCCGAACTATCCCTGCCGGATGATCAGTCCTGGGATGCTGATGGGGATCATCTGTGGGGCGAGAATTCGGACCCAATCGATTTTTATTCTGAGGTCAACGTGGGGAGAATCCCGTGGAGTGACGCTTCTACTGTTTTCAGCATTTGTCAAAAGTCTGCTGCTTACGAGCAAAACTCAGACCCGGCATTTAAGAAGAACATCCTCCTTTTGGGCGCTTTTTTCTGGGACGATACGGACAACGCAGTTCTTATGGAAACCAAGGTCGATCAGCCCTGGATGTTGGATTGGACTATGACGCGCATGTACGAGCAGGGCAACTCTACCTACCCCTCAGACTACGATCTGAAATTCAACAACGTCAGGTCTGTCTGGTCGTCCGGCCAATATGCCTTCGTGAACTGGGCCGGCCATGGCTCGCCCTATGCCGCCGCCATTTGGTTCTCTACTCACGAGGCGTTCGTCACCACGTCCACCTGTCCGTATCTTAACGACGACTATCCGGCAATCATCTTCGCTGACGCCTGCAGCAACTCTGATACTGATCATCCGAATATAGGACGGGAAATGCTCAAGCAGGGCGGTGTGGGGTTTCTTGGCGCCACCAAGGTGGCATATGGAATGGGCGCCTGGGACGACCCATATGATGGCTCAAGTCAGTCGTTCGACTATTTCTTTACCACCAGCGTTACCTCCGGAGATTACACTCAGGGAGAGGCACATCAGTGGGCTTTGAGACATATGTACACTAACGGACTCTGGTACATGGTCAAGTTCGAGATGTTCGAGTGGGGAGCCTACTGGGGCAACCCTGATCTGGGGATGGCTCCGGTTGTCACCAATTACCCGCCGGAAACACCGGCGCTGCCGTCCGGGGAAGCTGAGGCTGCGCCCGGAGTAGAACACGATTTCTCCAGCAGCACCACCGACCCGGAGGGAGAGGACATATTCTACCTGTTCGACTGGGGAGACGGTACGGACAGCGACTGGCTCGGGCCGCACAACTCCGGAGAGACATGTATTGCATCTCACTCCTGGGCTGATGCCGGTACCTACGAGGTGAAGGTAAAGGCCAGGGATATCTTCGATTGCGAGTCCGGCTGGTCGGAGGCATTGACCGTGGCCAGATACGTCCGCGGTGACTGCAATGACGATGACGTAATAGACATCGGGGACGCGATTTACCTAATAAACTACCTGTACAAGAGCGGCCCGGCTCCCGATCCCCCGCAAGCCGGTGACGTCAACTGCGACTCCGGATGTGAGCTGGCCGACGTGGTCTTCCTGGTCAACTATCTGTTCAAGAGCGGCCCGCCCCCGGACTGTTAGTCGGCGGGAGGATGAGCGAGTTTTGCCAGCACAATACAAGCCCCGACTCCTGAGGAGTTGGGGCTTTTCTTTAGTAGAGTTATCCTTGACTTTTTTGGCTTTCGGGTTATAATTAGATTAGTATGGTTCTGAAGGATAATTGCGCTGGCAACGCAATTCAATCTCAAAGGAGGAGAGGATGCAGAAATGCAGTAGGTTAGTGATTCTCCTGATGTCGGTGCTGATGGCAGGCGGCATCATGGCGCATGCCGAGGATGGGGTAATTAGCGTGTCTGTTCCTATAGGAACGTATGAGATTAAACACACCCAACTGGGACAGGAGGTAACTGTTGAGAACTTTGGCCGGGTGCTGGTTCCGGGAAAGCCGAATTTGCCGGCAAAGATATTCGCCGTAGCAATTCCTCCCGGAACCGAAGTTGCCGCGGTCACCTTTGACCTGGGAGAAGGCGTGATTCTTCCAGGCACGTATGATATAGCTCCTTGTCGTTTGCCCAGGGTCATCGGCGAGGAGAAGCCTGAGCTCTATGCACGGGATCTGGAGATGTATGAGGCCAATTTCAACTCCGTTTATGGAAGCGACGAACCATATCCAGCGTCGGTGGGAGAGGTCGTATGCACCGCCGGATTCAGAAAGTACAACCTGGTGGACGTAAGGGTGACGCCGTTTACCTATCGCCCTGTCTCCGGTGAATTGACCTATTATCCGGAAGTCACGGTACAGGTAAGCTACACTCTCCGGAAAGATTTCTCCACAGAGGATATAATGGTCGACAACCTTCCGCGGCAAGAGAGAATCGCTCAAGAAATCATCCTCAACTATGACCAGGCTCGGAGTTGGTATCCGAGCACGATGGGGGACGAAGACAACTATGACTTTGTTATCATTACTCTGGACGAGCTGACCTCTTCCGTCACTCCCCTGGTGGATTGGGAAGACAGCAAAGGGAAAAGCGCAGGTGTGGTGACCACCGCCTGGATTAACTCCAACTACACCGGGTACGATCTCGCCGAGAAGATGAGAAACTTCCTGATAGAAAAGTACCCTTCAGGTGAATGGGGTATCGAAGATGTGCTTTTGGTCGGCGACTACGACGACGTACCCATGCGCCGCACAGCGCAAGATATTGGGTATGGGGAGCCGGAGACCGATTACTACTATGCCGAGCTTTCGCTGCCGGATAGCCAGTCCTGGGATGCTGATCAGGATCACCGTTGGGGTGAGAACTCCGATCCCATCGATTTCTACGTCGAGGTAAACGTTGGAAGAATCCCCTGGAGCGATACTGCGGTTGTTCGACACATCTGTGAGAAGTCCGTTGCTTACGAGCAGAATGATGATCCGGCATTTAAGAGAAACATCCTCCTTTTGGGCGCCTTCTTCTGGGACGACACCGACTGTGCGGTTCTGATGGAAGCCAAGGTGGACCAAGCCTGGATGGCCGACTGGACCATGACCCGGATGTACGAGCGCTTCTCCACCTACCCCATGGATTACCAGCTCAGGTACGATACCGTGCTTCCTGTCTGGTCGAATGGTCAGTACGCCTTCGTGAATTGGGCCGGCCACGGGTCGCCATATTCTTCGCATATCTGGTATTCCGGAGGTGAGGCTTTTGTATCTACCTCCACCTGCCCCAACCTTAACGACAACTACCCAGCGATCATCTTTGGCGATGCTTGCAGCAACTCGGATACCGACCATCCGAACATCGGACGAGCCATGCTAAGACAGGGCGGTGTTGGTTTTCTCGGCGCCACCAAGGTGGCATTCGGGGCGGGCGGCTGGAGCGATCCGTATCACGGCTCCAGCCAGTCACTCGACTACTTCTTCACCACTTCGGTGACCTCCACAGATTACACCCAGGGCGAAGCTCATCAGTGGGCCTTGCGGCACATGTATGTCAACGGGCTGTGGTACATGGTGAAGTTCGAGATGTTCGAGTGGGGAGCCTACTGGGGCAACCCAGCTCTCAGCATGGCCTCCTACGTGCTTTACGGCGACGCCAACGGGGATGGCGTGATAGACCTTGCGGACGTGGTCTATTTGATCAACTACCTGTACAGAAGCGGCCTCGTCCCTAACCCCGTTGATGCCGGAGACACTAATTGTGACGGAACAGTTGACATCGGCGACGTGGTCCACCTGATAAACTATCTTTACAAGAACGGCCCGAAACCAGGTTGTTGAGCCCCGGGTGGCGAATAAACGCGCTGTATATTAATCGGCCCCGGCTCTAAACGAGTCGGGGCTTTTTCTTTCTCTTAAGACGGAAGTAATCTTCGCCCATACGACCTTTTGCCTTTCGTGTAGTTGCCCAATTCATTGGGCGGTTTTGGTGTTGATCCACCGGGGCGAATTCCGCCACTCTCCCCTGCTCGATTAATCGAGCGACTACGCTCCCCCAGCGTTTGCCATCCGATCTCATCAATCGACCTCATAGCGGCGGGAGTTAATCCCGCTGCATAAAGCCGCAATCTCTGACGCCGATAAGAGAGATACATCCAGGGGAAACCTATATGCTAATACCCGTCCGAATCCATGTAGATTATAGGGAGGACTATCCCGTGACCTTGGCTTTGATCGGGATAAACCTCCTGGCACTGATACCGGTGCTACTGACATCCTGCGAAGCGAAGATGGCCCTCTTCCTGAATTGGGGTCTGGTTCCTTCCGCACCTCATCCACATAATTTCATCACCCACATGTTCATGCACGGCGGGATATTTCACTTCGTCTTCAACATGCTCTTTCTGTGGCTTTTCGGCAAGGTGGTGGAGAGCATCTTCGGGCACTATAGATTTCTGCTCTTCTATTTCGGTGGAGGCGTAACCGCAGCGCTCACCCATATGGCAATTTGTCATCTCACCGGAACAGGTCTGAATATACCCATGGTGGGCGCCTCCGGCGCCATCGCAGCGGTCCTTGGTGTCTTTCTGATCAGGTACTACTTCGTCAAGATCGAGATGCGCTGGTTTTTCTTCTTCTTTTTCTTCTTCCGGATCTACACCTTTCATCTGAAGGCCTGGGTGTTTCTGCTCGGCCTCTGGTTCGTTCCCCAGTTGATCTTCGGACTTCTGACTTTGGGCTGGTTCACCCCGGTGGCTTATTGGGCCCACATTGGAGGATTTGTCTTCGGAGCCGTCCTGGGGCTACGGATGAACCTGTTGAAGGAGGCAAAATCTGAGGTGTTGTATCTCAAGGGCCGGGGTGCTTCCTGGAGCGGCGACGAGAACTCCCGTATGCATCTCAAGCAGAGCATCGGCGCCTCGCCAAAGAACATCAAGCCCCGCCTGGAGCTGGCTCAAAGCTATATTACGGCGGGGAAGTTTGATGAGGCGGTAAAGGAGTATGTCGAGACATTCAACGTCCTATACAAACACGGCGAGATCGAGGAGGCGCTGAGAGTCTACGACATGGCCTTTGCTTTACAGCATGACCAGTTGGTCCTGACCGAGGATATGGAATTTGAGGCAGCTAACCAATGCAGCAAGTACGCCAACTACGAGTTGGGATATCAGGTCCTGGAAAAGCTTCATCGGCTGAGACCGGAGCATCCCAAGACCGAACAGATTCTGGCCAAGCTGGTGAGCCTCTGTGCAAACAAGTTGGGACAACACCGGGAAGCCCGTGGTTACTTCGAGGAACTGGAGAACAAGTATCCTTACAGTAAGTACATTCAGATGTTGCAGTGGGAGATGAGCCGAATCAAAGATGAGCTCGCCATCCCATCCTCAAGAGGCCTCCAGAACTGAAGCCTTGAGTATTAACATCTCACACCACGAAGACAGATTCTCCTTGCCAAGACGGCAGAATTGATTATCTTGCCAAAAAGGGCTGTGCTTGCTTACCAACTTCCAAAGGAAGGGAGATTTCATGAAAGGCGCCTTGGTACTTCTGAGTGTCTGTTTCTTCGCATTCTCGGGTCTGGCTTGGGCTCAGCCGAATTACCTGATCAGGATTGACCGCGTAGACCAGGTGACGATCGATCAGTTGAAAACCACTGAGATCCAGGTCTGGGCTAAAACCGCGAATTTCTGGATTGCCGGTGCAGGCAGGACAGATCTGGATTTCCTCGAAAAAGAGGGAGTAGCTTTTCAAATATTGGACAAGGAAGCGGATATCGGAGAGCATTACATGGTTCGGTCAAAACCATCGGAGGAGATCAGATCACGACTGCTCGACATACGGGCCAGAGCAAGAATCCTGAGTGTTGACCGAGGCGTTGCTCTTGTCAAAGGCAATCCGAAGCGGATCGAAGAGTTGGCCGCTTTAGGATTCAGCTTAAGAAAGATACACAGGAGACCCCTACCGTTAGAGTCGGAAGTACGAGTTCAACCGTACGTTGAAGAACTCCCCAAGGCGTACGATCCCATGATAGACGAGATAGTGAGCCAAGTCGATCAGGCTCAGCTCCTCTCCTGGATCGATGATCTCTCGGGCGAAGATACCGTGCTGATCGGGGGATTCGAGGACTCGATCAAGACCAGGTACTCCTACAGCGACCAAATCGCGAAAGCAGCACAATATCTCAAGGAGAGATTCGAGCAGATGGGACTTTCTGCAGAGTTCGATACTTTCGAGATAGGAGGTTACCAGGCCTATCTATTGGACGTAGCCTGCAGTCCGGATGGTCAGAAAGCTTGGGCAGTCAGCTACTACGGCGGCATCTTCAAAACGATCAACGGAGGCGGCTTATGGAGTCTGGTCGAAGATACCGGCCCGCTTGAGTTTTACGATATCTGCCGCGTGGATGACGACACTCTGTGGGCGGTGGGCAACGGCGGAATCATCGTGAGGTCCACTGATGGGGGCGAGACATGGGAGGACAGAAGCAAACCTGAGTTCTACTCCCTCGACTTCAGAGGCAGTTGCTTCGAGGATGCTCAGCACGGGTGGGTAGTGGGAGACGGTGGGGCATGGTACACGCAGGACGGCGGAGCGAACTGGACCCAGCAGGCAAGCACGCCGGGTATTAGGCTTTACGGCATAGATTTTGTCGATCCAAATTATGGATGGACGGTTGGGGAGATTGGAACCATTCTCCACACGACCGACCGGGGAACCAACTGGAATCCTCAGACCAGCGGCACCTCCGTTCGGTTTCGCGGAGTCGATTTCGTGGATCAACTCAACGGCTGGGCCGTCGGAGACGATGAATGGGCGATTTACACCACTGATGGAGGAACAAACTGGAGCAGAAAAACGGTCTCAACCTCAGCAAGCCTCAACAATATCTGTTTCGTCGACAGCCTGCATGGATGGATGGTCGGATATGACGGGAGCATTCTTTACACGAACGATCTGGGAGTCAACTGGGCCTCCCAGACATCCAATAGCTACTATCTCTATGGCGTTGACTTCGCCGACACCCTGCTTGGCTGGGTCACCGGCTATATGGAGATACTTAAGTCGACAAATGCAGGACAAAACTGGTTTAACCAGTACGGGAATATGGAGCCTATCCAACTGGTGAACGTTGTCGCGACAATCGAAGGAGTGAGCAATCCTGACCAGGAGTATCTGATAACCGGTCATTACGACGACGTCTCCGAAGACTCATACAACTGGGCACCCGGGGCGGACGACAACGCCTCTGGAACGGTCACACTTCTGGCCGCCGCGTCTATCCTCAAGGACTACGACTTGACCAACACGGTCAAGTTCGTCGCGTTCGCTGGAGAGGAACAGGGACTGCTTGGCTCCGAGGCATATGCTCAGGAGGCCTACAATCAGGGTGATAATATCCTCGGCGTGCTCAATTTCGACATGATCGCCTGGGACGGAAACGGCGATGACATAATCGAGGTCCACTCCGGGTATCCTGCGGAGAACCAGACTTTAGCCGATCTTTTCATCGGCGCGATATCAGATTATGGTCTGAGCCTGAGCGCGCAGAAGATCACCGGCGGAGCCACCGACCGCTCGGATCACGCCTCATTCTGGGATTACAACTACCCTGCCATCTTGGGCATCGAGGATTTCGACGATTTCAACGCCTACTATCACTCCACCGGTGATCGCGTCTCGGAATTCGACACCTCCTATTACGTCGACTTCACCAAGGCAGCCGTGGCGGGCATAGCTATCCTGGCCGACCCCTTCATCCTGGGCGACGTGAACGAAGACCTGATAATAGACGTAGGGGACGTGGTCTACTTGATAAACTATCTTTACAAGAACGGTCCCGCTCCCGATCCTGTCGAAGCGGGAGACGTCAACTGCGATGATATTGTGAACGTAGGCGATGTGGTTTACCTGGTAAGCTATCTTTACAAAGGCGGCCCTCCCCCCGGCTGTCCGTAGGCCAGACTGACCATAGAAGTGTTGGCTGGAATAGGGGCAGGAATTCATCCTGCCCCTTTATTGCTTTCCAATGGTCTTTCTCGCGTAGGGGTGGAGTTTATCTGCACCCTTTTTTCTGGGCGAAGGCAAGCTTCGCCCCGACGCGCACGTTACACCGGAACACGAAAGCCCCAACTCTGAACAAGCTGGGTTTTTTCTCAATTGCGGAGTCTGAGAATAGCTTTCTATGGTTCCAGCGAGACAAAATAGAGAGCACCGTCGCGTTCGATCAACAGAATCAGGCGGTTTCTGTTCTTTGTCTGATTAACCAGCCTCTCGTACTCTTCAACGTTTCGGACGCGCTGGTCATTGATCTGGCGGATAATATCCCCCACCTGAAAGCCCGTCTCGTAGGCGATGCTTCCCTTGTCCACCCCTGCAACGACAACTCCTCTCGTGTCGTTGGTTCCAAGTCGGTAAGCCAGGGAAGAGCTTATGTTGGCCACGGTTATTCCCAACCTGCTCTCCGATCCTTCGCTCGGCTGGCCGGGAAGCGCCTCCGGCACCAGACGGGCGTTTATCCTCTTGCCGTCACGCAGAAAAACAAGATCCAGGGTTTGGCTAGCTCTTGCCAGGTAGGCCAAATCCTCCCAGTCGCTCAAGGTTCTGATCTTTTGATGGTCTACCTCTATTATTACGTCCTTCGCCTTCAGTCCCGCTTTCTCGGCCGGACTGTCATCCTCCACGTCCGAGATGATCACACCCTGCGCCTGCTCCAGCTCCAGGCTCTGGGCCAGGATGGGATTTAGCTCCTGGACTCTGGCACCGATCCAAACCGGTATGATTCTTCCGTAATCGATCAGATCGGAAAGTAGAGCCTTGGCCCGGCTGATGGGTATGGCAAAACCGATCCCCTCAGACCCCCGACTGGTGGTGAAGATGAAGGTGTTGATTCCGATCACCTCTCCGGACGCGTTCACCAGAGGTCCGCCTGAGTTTCCCGGATTTATGGCCGCATCGGTTTGGATCATCTTTCGGTAGATTTGAACCTGTCCCCTCTCTCGTTTTATATCCCGGTTGACCGCGCTGATGACCCCGACCGTTACCGTAGGATTGGGGTCGTCCAGGAGGTAGCCGAAGGGATTGCCCACGGCTATGGCCCATTCACCGGTAATCAGATCGTCGGAATTCCCTAAGACCGCCCAGGGCAGATTTTCTGCCTCGATTTTTACCACTGCCAGATCCGAGGCTTCGTCGAAGCCTGTGACCGTCCCTTCATATTCCTGCCCCGTAGTCAGGGTCACCTTCAATTGATCCGCTTCTCGTACCACGTGCGCATTGGTTAGTATGTAGCCGTCCGGATTGATAATGAATCCCGAGCCTATGCCGTACACTTTCTGCTTATACTCCCTAGGACGAAAGAACCTTTCCCAGAACTCATCCCCAAACGGGGAAAAGAAGGGATGCTCTCTGACCACCCTTACCTGCACCACGCTGATGGACACCACTGCCGGCCCCACCTTCTGCGCCGCCTGGACGATGGCGCTCTGCCGGGTGCTGGTTATATCGTCCTGAAGGGATGCGGTGGTCTGCAATATGTTCGGCCCCGGTGGGAGAAGACTCGTCTCCGCCGGGCGTTCAGGCTGCGTCGATATTGGAGTGTGAAAGAACCCGAAGACGTAAAGCAGAATCAATATAACCGCTCCGGCCAGCATGCCGAAAAAGATGGAAAGGAACGTTGCGCCGGTCTTTTTGATCTTAGGTGTTGACATCTGCAAACCCTCGTAAAACGGTATTAAAAGGTCGGGACAGCTTCATGTAAGTCAACACGCAATCCCGACCTGAATCCAACTAATCTATCCCGATGGAACGAACCCACCGTTTTCTTTGCTTAATTTTCCTTTTCCTCTACGTCTATATATTTCTCGGGGGCCTCTTCGAACCTCCGTTTGCAGCCTTCGTTACAGAAATAGAAGGTCTGGCCATTGAAGACGCTCTTGGCAGGAGCGTTTTTCTCATCTATCTCCATCAGGCAAATGGGATCGACAATCATCCTTGCCTCCTCACTTTTGAAGGTTTCGAATGTTCAATTGGAGAACCTTCCGCCCGCAGTCCTGATCACCCGGCATGCATAGCAGCCTCCATATTAAGTATACACCCGGAGGCGGTAAGAAGTTCCGGCAGAAAACGAACTTTTCAAATCGACCGGTGGGGACATCTTCTCATTCCCAACCCATCATGCTCCACCGTTCGTACCAGGACGTCCTTCTTTGCATTCCCCCTCTTGTGAATCACCCCCAAGAGGATATGAGACCCCACTTCGGTGGCGGAGATCAGCCTTCTAAGTTGGTCCGTACTTTCGACAGACTTTCCGTTGAACCTAACTATTCTATCCCCGGGATTCAGTCCCGCTATGAAGGCAGGGCTCTTTTTGATCACCTCGGTGATCAAAACACCTTCCGAGGTTTTTCCCTTTTCGCAAGCGCCTGGCTTTGCCTCACAGAAGATTCCTATGCACCCCCTTTTTACCTGACCGTCTTTCTTGAGAACCTCGCTGACCCGCATGCAGGTCTTGGCGGGAAGGATGAAGACTACCCCTTCTCCCCCCTTGGGCACTCCCTCGGTCAGACCCAGAAGTTCTCCCTTGCGGTTGAATATGGGAGTGCCTCCGTGGTAGGGAACCACCGGACCATGCCATATCATCAGGCTCTCATCGTAAGCATCGGCGCCCCCAATCCATGACTTGGTCACCGTCCCCAGGTTGACATCCAAACCTTTGGAGTAATTGGTGTTTCCTAAGGCGATGCCCAGGCATCCGTTGTCTATTTCGCCCCCTTCGGTCATGCGGACGGGCTTTAGTTCCTTCTGATCCACCTGAATCAGGCTGACATTGGTTTCAAAGTCACACAGTATCTTAGCTATCCGGTCGTGCGTTATTACCCGCCCGTCCTGCAGCTTCAAAGTGAGGTTATCCGCGTTGTCGAGGATGTTCTCAGTGGTAAGGATGTACCCCCCGTCAAGAATCACTCCGGAGCCAAACTTCGACTCTCCGGAGCTCTCATTCTTGGCCATTATGCAGACCACCGAGGGTCCCACCTTCTCCACCACCCCGGCCAAGTCCTCCTCTAAGCCCTCAAGCGAGCCACCGCCGCATCCCCCCCCAAGAATCGTCAGGCCCACAAGAAAGAGGAGAAGCGCCGCCTTCTTCCGTTTTGTCCCCATACTCCCCTAAGCGTTCCCAAGTTTTGAAAAGCTCTTCCTCTCCTTCAAGCTGTGTTCGAACAGCTTTCGAGGGGTTCTTTTCTTGGCACTCCTGCTATCTGCCCTCAAGGGTATAGATGGTTACCCCGTCGTTATCAATGGCAGAAAGCAGACCGCCCTCGTACACCACCAGGTTGTTTCTGAAACCTTCCCTGTTCCCGGAGGAAAGAAAGCCCGGATACAGACTCAACGTCAACAGAGCAATCAGGGCGAAGGAGAAGACGTAGGTGGGAACCGGGCCCAGGATCGGAGTTCTGAACAAACTGGCAAGCCGTTCTGCCTTTGTTCTCACCCTGCTCCAGAAAGGAGAAGGTAGAATCCTTCTTTTCACATCAACTCGATAGCCCTTCCAGAATTCCTCCGATCCTTCGAAGTAACTGCCTTCTTTCAGCAGGTTCATCGACTTCAGGTAGAGGGCCAGATCGTAGGAGCAACGAGAGCAGGAGTTAACGTGATCGTCCAGCATCTCCTTCCGGGGCGGGTTTAGCTCGGCATAACTGAGGACCAGCTTCTTTGCCTTTCTACACCTCATGTTTAATCCCCATCTTCTTCAAGAGTTCGGGATGATGCTTTGCCAACTCACTTCTAAGCTTCGATCGTGCTCTATGCAGATACCAGCGCACAGTGGCCTGCGGCATGTCCGTGATCTGGGCAACCTCCCTGATGTCCAATCCCTCCAGGTCCCGCAGCACGAAAACCGCCCTCTGTCGCGGGTTCAGTGCCCCCATGGAATCATCAATGGCCCATTTTATCAGGCTGCGCTGGTAGACCTTTTCTACATCCTGCTTTTTCTCCTTCAGTTCGCCGAAAATATTGTCTAACAGCTCGTGCTTGTGCTTCTTGTGCTTCCGGATGAAATCGATGGAAGCGTTTATGGTTATTCGATAAAGCCAGGTGGAGAGCTTCTTGGTGGTGTCGAAGTTGACCAGGTTTTGATAGGTCTTGACGAATACGATCTGTGAGATGTCCTTGGCATCCTCATAATCTCCCACCATCTTATAAGCAATGCTGGCCACCTGGGTCTTGTATTTGTCTACAATCTGTTGAAAAGCAGACTCGTCTCCGTTCTTCGCCCTTTCTATGACAGCAAGCAGCTCGCTGTCTTCTGCGCTCGACTCCGTCCCCCCAGATTCCTGGCGATCATTCTTGGGATCGACATTCTTGCCTGCTTCCTTAACCAACTTGCGCTTGCCAAACTTGGCAGAGACCATCTAACCTTCTCTTTTTTGGTACGTTTCGGGTCAAAAGACCGTTTGTCAGGCTAAGTTTAACCTATTCCCGGCCTTGCGTAAAGATACATTGGGCACTCTGTGTGGCACAGCAGCCACACTCAAATTGTATGGTAGTGTGTTCGATGTTGAACTTCTCCTTAAGCTCTGAATGGATCTTATCCAGAACGCTCTGTGCGGAGTGAGTGGTCTGGTCTCTTGTCATCACGTGGCAGGAGAGCGCGACATCCCGTGAAGAAACGCTCCACACGTGCAGTTCATGAACGTCCTCTACTCCCTCCACCCCTCTCAAAACCGACTCCACTTCGGCCAGATTCACACTCCTGGGAACTCCCTCCAGAAGTATGTTGGCTGATTCCCGCAGGATACCGAAAGCTCCTCGCAGGATGATCAAACCTATCAACACGCTGATGATGGGATCGACGATGTAAAGCTGGGTGATGAGCATGATGATCCCACCTGCGATTACACCAACCGAGGCCAGCATATCCCCCAGCACGTGCAGAAAAGCGCTTCTGACATTTAAGCTATGCTGGGCAATACCCCTGAGTTTTAAGAAAACAATCAAGTTTACCGCGAGTCCGATTATCGCAATCACAAACATTTCGAGGCTCTTCACCTCCAGGGGTTCCCTGATCCGGTGGAAGGCCTCCACGAAGATCCATATGGCCACCAGAAAAAGGGTGACTCCATTAATCGTGGCTGCCAACACCTCCGCGCGTAGATACCCGAACGTCCTTTTCCGATCGGCCGGAAGACCGAAAAGGCTTAGAGCCAACCAACTCAGGCCCAAAGCGAAAACGTCGGCAAACACGTGCCCCGCATCCGACAGCAGCGCCAGACTGTTGGTCAAAATGCCGCCGATTAACTCCAGAAGAAATATCCCCAGAGTCAGCACGACTACGAATCTCATCCTCTTCACGACAAAGTAATGGGAGTGAGAATGACCGGCCATTTTAGAGCACCCGACAAAGAAATTCTGATGAACGACAACCTGCTTTATTCCTATACACCTTTTCCAATCTAATAGTTTCTTTTCTGAAACACAATGTTTTTGTAGCGGATTTGCCAGTGTCAGAGCAAACAGCCTGGAATCGAAGAAACCTAAAGGATCTTTCTTGGGGACGCGGAAATGAAAAACCTTAGGCAGGTTTTGCCACGGATGAATTGCGCGTATACTGCCGTGATAGCTGGAGAAACAATCAACTGTCTCGTCTTTCCCAACGAGAAATGAGTCTATCCGGTAAAACCGAATCCCTTGTGTCAAGGGGGATAGGCATAAGCTGTCACACACATTGTTATCGGACACAATGAGGACAGCTAAACTTCGACGCAGCAGAAAGTATACTTGATGCAGCCGTCCAGGCTCTCCAGGTCGCTTCCGTGGTGAATTCCTAAAGCGTGCGTTGGGGACTCGAAGGCCCCGGTATGGAAAGTCCAACCACCGGGAGAATCCGATTGATTCTGCTTCTTGACAGATTTAGGGCCATCTTCTTCCTTCCTCTTGTGTCATCCGAATGTCTCTTGGAGTGCCTGCCTTCAGGCAGACCTTCTTGAAGTCTCCCCTCTCACTCTAACCTTCTTCCCTTGAGTGAAGAGGGAAATCTGATTTCATCGGTATAAACCATACGGTTCCTAACTTGAAGGACAAGCTCCAGGGAGGAGTGTATCGTTTCTCACCGGAAAGCGGCTTCGCTACGAGGTTGACCTCCAAAAAGCGAAAAAAACGCTTTCGGTTTAGTCGTCAGATAAGTATATTATTGAGTCTGTGTGGCGTTGGGCAAAAGGGATTGCCCAGACCCGGAGCAATCTTCCGCAAGGAATGACCATGCCTTTAGGATTGAAGTTTTTTATCGCGCTCTTCTTAGTGATGTCTGTGGGCCTGGCTGCTCTTACTTATATAAACGTCAAGAGCGAGGCCGGCGCGCTTCTGGAGCAGGTTAAGTTAGCCGCCCTTCGAACCACCGATCTGATTAAGGAATCCACCCACTACAGTATGCTGATAAACCGTAAGGAGGACATTCATCAAATATTCCAAAACTTCAGCCAGATGCCGGGGTTTGAAGCTATCAGGATTTATGACAAAAAGGGCGAGGTGATCTTTACCACCCGCCCGGAGGAAGCATCAACCAAGGTCACCATCAATTCGGAGGCCTGCCAAGTGTGCCACCGCTATCCAGAGCCGCTAAAAGCTCTGGAGACGGAGGAACGCCACCGGATTATTACCGCTCCGGACGGTCACCGGATCCTGGCTCTGATCAATCCCATTGAAAACGAGCCCGCCTGCTACGGTTCTGGCTGTCATCTCGACCCGGAGGACAAGTTCATCTTAGGCGTGCTGGATGTGCAGATGTCCTTAGCCGCCGTGGATGCCGACATTGCGCACAATCGCCGCCAGACCATACTGGCTTCCGTTGTCCTCGTAGTTAGTGTCCTCCTTGTAACCGGTTTTTTGATCTGGACCTTGATTCGTGCGCCGGTTCGCAAGTTGACCGCGGGCACCAGAGCTATTGCAGAAGGGAACTTAGACTATACCATACCTCTTGATCAGAAAGATGAAATCGGAGAACTGGCAAACTCTTTCAACAGCATGACGCTTGAGTTGAGGAAGGCACGTGAGGAGTTGAAGCGCATTCAGGCCCATCTGATACAAGTAGAGAAGATGGTTTCCCTGGGAAAACTCTGTGCCAGTGTGGCCCACGAGTTGAACAACCCTCTGGGAGGAATCTTAACTTATGCCCGGCTTACGCAAAGAAAACTCTCTTCGTCCGACCTGACTCCCGAACGGCTCTCCTCCATCCAGGAAGATCTGTCGATGGTAGCTGACGAAACCACCCGATGTGGAAACATTGTGAAAAATCTCTTACTGTTTTCCAAACGGCAGATAGGAGAATTCGCCGTAGTCGATCTGCACCAGATATTAGACCGCTGCACCCAGCTTATCGAGCATCACCTGAAATTGAACAGTATCGAGCTGGTTAAGTTTTACCAGGGGGAGAAGGCGGGGGTGATCTGCGACAAAGACCAGATTCAACAAGCGTTTTTGGCCATTCTGGATAACGCAGTGGCGGCCATGCCCCAGGGGGGCGCCTTGAACATAGTGAGCAATCAAAACCGGCGCAAGATGAAAGTGAGGATACAGATTCAGGATACCGGGCCGGGAATATCTCCCGAGGATCTTCCGCACATCTTCGAACCCTTTTACACCACCAAGAGGGAGGGCAAAGGAGTAGGGCTGGGTCTGTCCGTATGCTACGGTATCATAGAGAGACACGATGGAACAATCGAAGTCAGCTCAACACTGGGCCGAGGTTCGACTTTCATAATCGAGCTTCCCCTGCATTCCGGTGAGAATAATAGTAACAAGTTTCCCATCGAAAAAGCGCAAATCTCTGCAAAGGGCGTAACAGGAGGCAAGAGTAATGAATCT
>JBARPX010000034.1:0-60385 GCA_049643405.1 Candidatus Zixiibacteriota bacterium | reverse complement strand
GTGCTCTTAAACTCTACCACCGGAAAGTCCCAGGAAAGTACGATTGGGATGACTGCGCTGTCACCCGGACCGAGAAGCGTTTTTACCGCTATGGCCGCGCCGGATTCGACAGGATTTATGCTGTCCGACAGAACGCCATCATCGGTGAACTGGCCCCAGATGTCGCTTCCGTCGCCTGAGTGGTTCCAACTGGCAAAGGATACTGTCGAGTTGCCTGCCTGCATTGTGGCGATACACCACTCAGAATTCTGGGTCTCCGGGGTATTAGACGGATGGCTGGCCTTCAGCACCACGCCGGTGATTCCCGAACTCTGAAATAAGTGATTGGAAAAGCCCGTTCTGGTCTGGCTGCCCCCGCTGAATGGGGGATTGGGCCAGGTGAACATAACCGACACCTCCACCGAGTCGGCAGATGGATTGGATATTTCAAACTGCCACACCGCCACCGGATAGGAGGTCTGTTGGTAGTTGCCGGGGATTATCGGACTGAAGAATCCGGATGATATCTCGGAGCGGAAGCAGTCGTATACGCACCATCCCTTGGGCTGCAGGGCATAGTAGGTCCCCTCGCCAACCTGGAGTCCACTCCAGTTTACCGGCATTACGGATTGCTGGGTGCAAAGGCATTTTGCTATCACGGCCTCTTCTTTTTTCTCAAAGACGTGAAAAGCTGCCCCGACCAGCCAGGTCTTATCGTATTCTCCCACTTCATCTGCCCAGGGCCCAAACGAGCCGCTGATGTTATACATGAATGAGCCTGCTCCAAATCCTCCCAGGGCGATTCCCCTATTGGGGCAATTGCTTTGGCAACTGACGGGGATGTCCCCGATAGCCCGCTGCCATGCGCCTCGAGGAGCCTGAGGCGCATCTTTTGCCGCCGCCTGAAATGTAGTTAAAGATAGGATAAGGACGGTGAAGACTAATGTACGCATGAAACCTCCCGCGCCATTTATGAACACCTGTAGTAACTGGCTATAACAGCCCTTGCGAAGGA
Organism: Candidatus Zixiibacteriota bacterium; assembly: GCA_049643405.1. Classification (GTDB taxonomy): domain Bacteria; phylum Zixibacteria; class MSB-5A5; order MSB-5A5; family SM1-73; genus SM23-73-3. The sequence goes on along the minus strand of JBARPX010000034.1, from coordinate 59,391 downwards.
ATACAGTTACACGCTCAATATAACCATGTTTTCTCTCGCTGCAAGGAGATTCTGCCTGATGACGGGCCAGATATGAAACAGCCGAACCTCTAACTCAAGAGGCTCGGCTGGGGTCTCTAACAACTGAATAAGCTCCTAAATCAAGAGAGACTCATTTCAACAGCACCAACGTTTTGGTTTCAGAGTAATCTCGGACTCCTAATTGGTAGAAGTAGATTCCTGAAGCCACGTCTTCTCCAGAGTCATTCTTCCCATCCCAAAGCACAGATTTGTAACCCGAGGGCAAATGTTCCGAAGCCAAGGTCCTTACCTTTCTTCCCAACAAATCGTAAATGCTCAGGCTGACAAAACCCGACTTCACCAGAGTGAATTCTATTTTCGTTGCCTGGTTAAAAGGGTTCGGGTGGTTTTGAAAAAGAGCAAATTCAGAGGGTTTTTCTCTGCCTCCAGTCTCGTCCCTCACTTCATTGCCACACTGAACCTGAGCGCAGCTGGTTAAATCGCCCATGTATGTGCCACCATCAGTTTCACATTGCGCCTGATATTGATCGTCAACGCAAGAACCGTCAGGATAGCAGCATGCACCTTGAGCTTGAGGTTCACATTCAACCTGAACGCAGATGGTTAAATCGCCCATGTACGTGCCACCCTCAGCTTCACATTGCGCCTGATATTGATCGTCAGAGCAAGAACCGTCTGGATAGCAGCATGCACCTTGAGCTTGAGGCTCACATTCAACCTGAACGCAGATGGTTAAATCGCCCATGTACGTGCCACCTTCAAGTTCACATTGTGCCTGGTATTGCTCGTTAGCGCAAGTCCCGTCAGGATAGCAGCAGGCACCTTGAGCTTGAGGCTCACATTCAACCTGAACGCAGATGGTTAAATCGCCCATGTACGTGCCACCCTCAGCTTCACATTGCGCCTGATATTGCTCGTTAGCGCAAGTCCCGTCAGGATAGCAGCACGCACCTTGAGGTATTGACCATGCGTCCGTCGGAGCAAGAACTTGGACCAAGGCCAATATCACCACAAACGACAAAACCGAAAACCATTTACTCATCTTGCACCTCCAAAATTAAGTTTCCCTGGATTTTCGATGATGCTTAACAATAGATTTTCCAGAATTCACCTCCCGCTTTTCGTTCCCGGAAAGAGCAAAAAGGGGAAAAGCTCTTCGGCGTCAATCAACGCTATTCAATAGTAGAATACAGAAACGCCACTCTTTGTCAAGAGATTCTTAGACTCTCGCCCAACTTTGCCTCATCCTTTCCTCCGAGAAATCCAGTTTTCCCGCCCTTCGTTGCAACGGACGTCCCCGTTCGTTACCAAGCGCATTTCCGTCACGGACGAGGCGGTCGTGTGACCGTGACGAGCATGAAGAAGGCTGCTGGGGTTTCCCCTTCAGTAAGTACGACCGGGGGTACATTGCGTCTGCAATCGTGAGCTGAAGGCAGACTGACTCGGTCCGATCATTATGACAGGGGCCTCCAAACAGGCTATTTTTCAAAAATTTCTCAATTTTCCTCATGCTTCGGATGTATATTACTATTGACCACTTAGGAGGAAAACATGGCAGAGAAACAGGATTTGGAAGCAGTAGAGAAGCTGAATGAAGCACGAAATAAGATAAAGAACGAAATCAAGAAGGTGATCGTGGGGCAGGAGAGGGTCATCGACGAGCTCCTAGTTGCGCTTTTGTCCAACGGCCACTGCCTCTTAATCGGCGTGCCGGGTTTGGCCAAGACCCTGATGATCTCCACCATCTCGAGAATACTGGAACTGAAATTCAATCGAATCCAGTTCACTCCCGATTTGATGCCCTCGGATATCACCGGCACGGAGATCATCGAGGAGAACGTCTCCACTGGCCAGAGGACCTTCAAGTTCGTCCAGGGGCCAGTCTTCTCCAACATAGTGCTGGCGGATGAAATCAACCGCACCCCACCCAAGACACAGGCAGCGCTTCTCCAGGCGATGCAGGAACATGAGGTCACCGCAGGAGGCGAGACCTACAAGCTGGCCGAGCCCTTCTTCGTATTAGCCACCCAGAATCCCATCGAGTTGGAGGGAACCTACCCGCTCCCCGAAGCCCAGTTGGACCGTTTCATGTTCAACATCTACGTGGACTACCCGTCCGAGGAGGAGGAGAATACCATCGTTAAGTCGACCACCAGCGCCTACGATTGGGAGTTAGATAAGGTGATGGGAGCAGACGAGATAATAAGGCTGCAAAAGCTTGCCCGCCGGGTTCCGGTCTCGGATCACGTGGTGAACTATGCGGTCAGGCTGGCCCGCAGCACCAGGCCGGGTGAGAACAACTCGCTTCCCTACATCAAGAACTGGGTCACCTGGGGCGCCGGCCCGCGAGCCTCTCAATATATGATCCTGGGAGCCAAGACCAAAGCCATCTTGGATGGCAGGTATACTCCCTCCACGGATGACGTCAGGGCGGCGGCTAAGCCGGTTTTAAGACATCGCATAGTGACCTCCTTCAATGCCGAGGCGGACGGCGTGGGGACCATGGAGATCATCGAGAAGCTGCTGCAGGACGTGAAGGAAGAATAGTTATCGAGGCTCGTTTGGCGGCTCGAAGCTCGGTGATAGAAGCTGGAAAATTCTCAAATGTTCCCTGTGGATGTTATCCACGGCTGGCAAGCATCCACAGGGGAAAACTCGGGGATGACGGAGACCCGTCTGGGATAACATCCCCGAGGAGCCAGGAGGCTCGAACTTCGATAGTCGAAACTGGAACTTCCTCTGATATGTCTCGTGGTTTGAAAGGTAAATCTCAAAAAACGAGGTTCTCATGAGGTGGGGAGATTTTCTAAAGGGTTCTTTGGCTCTTTTTTTGATCTTTGGGCTTTTGAGTTGCGCCAACAAGGAGAAAGAGGCAGAGAAACACTTCAGACAAGGTTTTACATATCAGAATCAAGGCGACTTAGATAAGGCCTTAGAAGAATATGAGAAAGCAGTCCAGCTCAACCCCAGCGATACCAGGGCTTACACAAACGCCGGGGCGATTCATCTAAGGAGAGAGGAATACGATCGGGCCATCCAGCAGTTCAAAAAGGTGATTGAGCTAAGCCAGTGGGATACCAAAGCTCACTATAACTTGGGTTATGCTTATCTCAAGAAGGGAGAGGTGGAAAAGGCACAGAAAGAGGTGGAATTCTTAAGAAGCCTCCGATCTGAACTGGGGGATGCCCTGGAGAAGAAAATAGAGGAGAGGTAACTGACGACCAGGGCTGGAAGCCCTGGCTACGCGTTGCTCGGGAGTTCGTCATCGGCGCGCAGGCAAGCCTTCTAGGCCTGCGAGCCTCTCAAGAGTGTGCAAAGAGCGCGTAGGCCCAAATGGGCCAGCCAAGGCATGAAGCCTCGACTACGCGTTGCTCGGGAGTTCGTCATCGGCGCGCAGGCAAGCCTTCTAGGCCTGCGAGCCTCTCAAGAGTGTACAAAGAGCGCGTAGGCCCAAATGGGCCAGCCAAGGCATGAAGCCTCGGGCACGCGTTTGTGAAAGGTATGTTAATAGAATGCCAGAGGATTATCGCAGATTTTTACGTCCGGATGTCGTCTCCAAGCTGTCGGGGATGGAGATCAAGGCCAGATTAGTGGTGGAGGGGTTCATCGCCGGTTTGCACAAAAGCCCCTATCACGGCTTTTCGGTGGAGTTCGCCGAGCACAGGCAATACATGCCGGGCGACCCCTTGAAGAACGTCGACTGGAAGGTCTATGCCAAGACCGATCGGTTCTTCATAAAGGAGTTCGAGGAGGAGACCAACCTGAAGGCCTACCTTCTTCTGGATACCTCGGGTTCCATGGGCTACGGCTCTGAGGGTGTCAACAAGCTTGAGTACAGCAGCTACCTGTCCGCTGCCCTCTCCTATCTGATGTTGAAACAGCGGGATTCGGTCGGATTGGTTCTGTTTGATCAAAGCATACAGAAGTACATTCCCCCCAAGTCGGCCTTGAGGAGTCATCTGCACGTCCTCCTGCAGGAATTGGACAAGCTTGAACCCTCGCAGACGACCAACATCAGCACAGCCTTACACCAGATGGCGGAGAGGATAAAAAGACGTGGGCTGATAATTTTGATCTCCGATCTGTTTGACGATCCCGGTAAGGTGATAGCCGGTCTGAAGCACTTCCGTCACAAAAAACATGAGGTGATCGTCTTTCACGTGCTGGACCCGAAGGAGCGCACCTTCGCCTTCCCGGAGTTAGCCGTTTTCAAGGACCTGGAGACGGGTGAGGAGCTGATGACCTCCCCCTGGCAGATAAGAAAGGAGTATACCGAGAGATTCAAAGCCTTAGTCGACAGGTATACCCTGGAGTGCCGCGAAAGCCTGATCGACTACGTGCTCTTGGACACTTCCGTTCCTTTTGACTATGCTTTGTTCTCCTACTTGAGCAAAAGACAAAGGTTGTGGTAGGTCAAGGGATTGAGCGGATTGAACGGATGGAGGATCTGGCGAGATCGGTTCGAAAATAGTATCGAAGGAATTGAGATCAGAATATGACGAGAAAGCTGTTGATCGGCGCTCATATGTCTATCTCGGGGGGAGTCTTCAACGCATTCCCACTGGGAGAGGAGGTGGGGTGTGCCACAATTCAGATTTTCACCAAGAACAGCAACCAGTGGAAGACAAAGGAACTCGCCTCCGAGGATGTGAAGAAGTTCCGGGAAAGCCAGAAGAGGACCGGGATATCTCCGGTGGTTGGCCACAACGCGTATCTGATAAACTTGGTTTCCCCAAAAGAGGACGTGTATAAACTCTCCATGGAGGCGATGCTGATCGAGTTGAACCGTGCCGAGCTTCTCGGGCTGCCGTACCTGGTGATGCATCCGGGTGCCCACCTGGGAACCGGAGAAAAGGAGGGGATAAGAAAGATCGCCCGGTCCATAGACACACTCCATCAGAAAACCAAGGGATTCAGGGTGAAAATCTGTCTGGAGATGACTGCCGGTCAGGGAAGCGCCATCGGATACCGGTTTGAGCACATGGCTGAGATAATCGACCAGGTTCAGGAGAACGAAAGGCTTGGAGTCTGTTACGACACCTGTCACACTTTTACCGCCGGATACGATATTCGCACCGAGAGAACCTATGAGGCGACCTTCAAGGAGTTTGATAATGTCATCGGGCTTTCCAGGCTCAAGGTTATTCACCTGAACGACACCTTGAAGGATTTTGGTTCCCGGGTGGACCGGCATCAGCATATCGGCGAAGGCAAAATCGGGCTGGAGGGATTCCGTTTGCTGATGAACGATAAAAGATGGGAGAAGATCCCCAAGATCCTTGAAACTCCCAAAGAAGGAGGGACTGCAAAAGACATCGAGAATCTAAAGGTACTTCGCAGCCTGGTCAAATGACGCAAGCACGCTTGCCAGTAGAAGAATGGTCCCCGCAGGCTTTAGCCTGCGATGGCCGCTCGATTGTTCAACTGAGAATCATAAAGGGCAAGTCTCAATTCGATTTTACCGGTTTCCCCAGAGGCAAGAGACTATGGAGGTAAAAATGAAAAAAGCGAAATTCAAGATTGCTCTGATCTTTTTGATTCTTCTTTTCGCGGCCGGTCTGAGGCCCGTGTGGGGTGCATCCGGCGTGCTTCTTAAGATCAGGGTGGAGGAGGGGGCATCGGGAGACAGCGGGAGTTTCGAGCTAATAGACGAAGAAGAGATAAAGCTTCTGAACAGGGTGGAGACAGCTTCTTTTCAGGCTAATTTTACCCTCTCAGCGACTCCCACCGTGCTGGCCGATGGAAACGTCCTGCTCGATTTGAATCTTGTCACTCTGCCTCCCCGGCCCCAGACCATTTTTACGGAAGTTCTGGCCAAAGATAAAGAGACGTTTCTTCTGGGTGAGGTTGAGGTTAAAGAGGGGAGGTCCTTCAAGGTCTTTTTGACTCCCAGGATAACCGACCTACCCGAACCGGGTTGCCGCGTGGATACGCGGGATAAGGAAGCCGAAGATTGGGATGAACTTCCCAGCTCTCATTTCTTTTTCCGCTACATTCTCAATTCTCTGGCTGACCTGCACTGGAGGAGGATCAAGGGTCACGGCGAGTCCGAGTATAGACGCTTTCGGGGGGTCTTCGGATTTACCCAACCGGCCATGGACAGGATGGAGTATTTTCTTCTGCCATGCCGGGCCAGCCAGATCGTTTGGGACGACCGATTCGATATCGGCCTGGATCCGGTGAAGAACACAGTCTACGTCGTTTATAATCTCTTCGAGAGAAGCATAGATTCCCCGGGTGTGGGATTCCTCATGATCTACCGGCTGTGGGGATACGCCCCGCCCATGCTGGCTGAGGGGGTAGGGAACTATTTCTCTCTTTCCCATCACTTTACCAAAAAGATAATTGCCAGCGGAAAAAGGGTTCCTCTGCGCGAGCTGACGATAACCAGAAACTACAAAAGACAACCAGAAGACGTGGCCTTCTGGGAATCCTCTTCGTTTGCGAGGTTCCTGGTGAAGACCTACAATCTGGACAGATTCAGACTCCTGTACAAGAAGGCCACCGATCTCACCCTGGAACAGACCATCGAGGAAGTATACCAAAAAGACTTAGCTGCTCTGGAGAAGGAATGGCTCATCTTTCTGGAAGGATACCGCGACACCATCACCGATTTGTACCACGTGGCTGAAATGAAGATGAATAACCGTCATCATGATGAAGCCATTGAAGTTTACCAGGACATGTTAAGTCTGTACGGCAGGGATGTGGGAATACTCCGCAGTCTGGCGTACGTGCACTATCTCAGCGGAGACTATGATTCGTCAGAAAAGCTCTATGGGGAGGTGCTCGATAGAGATACTCTGAATCTGGAGTATCTCCACACTCTGGGAAATATCAAACGCTTGAAAGGCGAATACGAAAAGGCAAAATCTTACTACCACAAGGTAATCTCATTGGATTCTACCTATGTGGATTCTTACATCGAGTTAGCCCAACTGGAGATGATCCAGGAAGATTTTCTCCTTGCCAAAGAGCACTTTGAGCAGGCTGAAGGTCTTGGCCTCAAAACTCAGGCCAAGATCGATATCTATTCCGGTCTGGGAACCATTCATCGTAAGTTGGGAGAAGCTGAACAGGCTCATAAGACCTTTGAAAGAGCATTGCTTAATGCCAAAGGCTTTGTTCACGAGTTCTCCGACAAGCCTATTCCTTACCTTATGTTAGGCGAGTCCTTTTTCAACGTCGGCAAGATAGATTCCGCGGTCAACTTTCTTGAGATATCGGAGTTTATGGAAGACAGGCCTGTGTACCGGGGTAGGGTGCTCTTAGCTCTGGGAAGGGCGTATCAGAAAAGGGGAGATACCTCAAGGGCCAAGCTGTTCCTGCAGGAGGCACTTGGGCTCCCCTGTGGTTTCGAAGAAAGAAAACAAGCCAGGAGGCTTTTGAAGTCGATGTGAACGGCCAGGTCAGAATGGAGGATTAGGCCAGAAAATCAGTGGGTTAGGAATGCTCCCTGTCCGGGGAGCTTGCAGAGGGCAACAATGACCTCACCCCCTCGGTCCCCCTCTCCATAAAATGGAGAGGGGGATACAGGGGGAGAGGTAAAGCAAAGACTATCAAAATGACGAAGTCAACAATTCCGAAAATGTGTTATCTTTGCGGTACGACGAAGGATTTGACCCATGACCACGTACCACCAAGATGCATTTTTGATGAAGATGACCGCAGCAAGCTGATCAAGGTGCCCGCATGCAAATCCTGCAATGGGAAGAGATCGAAAGACGACGAGTATTTTCGAGACTACATAACCGCTTGGGGTCTGCCGACAAGTGCCGCCCGAAGGATCTACGAGACAACACTCAAGAGAAGCTGGCAATACAGACCCAAGCATAAAAGGGCTATGGCGGCAAATACCGGGCGAGCACACATAGTTACACAAAGCGGTCTGTGGCTCGGCAACGCCCCAGCCCTGAAAGCAGAAGCACGACGTATCAGTACCGTGGTTGACTGCACTTCTAGGGGACTACACTATTATCATTATCACGAGCCCGTACCTATCTCAGCCAACCTAGACGTTTGGTACGACCCGCCCTTGTCAGAAGAACTAAAACTCCTTTGGAGGCTGACAGTTGTGAAGAAGTTGGTACCAGGAACATTCGAATATAGGTTCAGCCGGGATTCAGGTGACAACTGTGATCTTTTCGTGTGGTTTCTCCTGTTCTTCCAGAAGATTTGTTTCGTGGTTCTGTACGAGTGCTAGCACTACTTATTGCACATGGCCAATTCAGAGAAGGAGAAGAATCGCTAAGCTAAATGGTGTCGGGTAGGCCGACACCTCCACATCTTACTCCCTTGGCCCCGCGCTCCCCCGCCGTGGGCGGGATACTTGACATGAAATGGAGAAGGGGATACAGCGGGAGAGGTTAATCTCTAACTTATGTTCAACTTCCTTAATCCCATCATACTTTTTGCGGCAGGGGCAGCTGTCCTTATTCCCCTCCTGATTCACATATTCAACCGGCAGAAGGTGAAAGAAATTCTGTTCAGCTCCCTTCTGTTCTTAAGGTCTCTGGAGAAGACCCGGATGAGGAGGGTGAAGATCAAGGAGTATCTCCTGCTCATCATCAGAACTCTGATCATCCTGCTGGTGGTAGCCGCATTTGCCCGTCCCGCCATCAGAGGCGGCTTTGCCACCAGGGTGGGAGCACATGCAAGGACCTCCGTGGTGATACTTCTGGATAATTCCTACAGCATGGGTTATGAGACTAAGGACGGATCGCTTTTTGATCTGGCGAAAAGAAAAGCAAAGAGGATACTGGGGCAGCTCAAGGAGGGAGATGAAGCCAGCCTGGTTTTATTTGCCTCGCAGCCAATGTCCGTCAACTCCCAACCTACCCGTGATTTCCGGAACCTGGTGGGCTATCTGGACGAGGAAGCGCGACTCTCCGCCGAAAAGACAGGCGTCGGCGCAGCTCTGGCGAGCGCTTATGGCATCTTGAAAGAATCCAAGAATTTAAACCAGGAGATTTATCTGGTCACCGATATGGACAAATCCGGCTGGTCCGGTGTTAATCCCGCTTCTCTTTCTTCCCCAAGCCAAAAGGAAAAGCTCTATTTGGTGGACGTTTCTCCTCCGGAAAAACAGAATTTTTGCATAGAGGAGATAGATTTCGGCAATCAGTTGATAGAGAGGGGAAAGCCTTTTGAGATTACCGCCAGGATCGCCAACTTCACTTCCCACCCGGTCCGAGATCTTCTGGTAGGACTGTATCTGGACGGGAAGCGGGTGAGCCAGACCGACGTTGACGTTGAGAAAGGCGGCAAGGCGACGGTAAGGCTCATGCCAACCGTTGAGGAGCCGGGGATCCATACTGGATTCTTCGAGCTTGGTGACGATGATCTGTTGATAGACAATCGTAGATACTTTACCTTTAAGATACCGGAAAGAATCGATGTGCTCCTGGTGGGTGAAAGGCCGAGGGATACCCATCACTTGAGCCTGGCCTTGAATCCGCTGAATGCGAAGGACGTCAACAAGGAGATCACTCAAATAAGTAAGACTGCTCTCGCCTCGGTCGATTTCACCAAATACCAGGCGGTCATTCTCTCGAACCTCTCGCAGTTGAGCGACGTGCAACTCACCAATCTGGAGAGTTTCGTCAGGAAGGGTGGAGGGGTGTTTTTCATCCTGGGTGACGATATAGATCCCGAGTTTTATTCCGGGCAACTGATTAAGAGATTCTTCGGACTGAACGTGCAGGGCGCCCTCACCCCCACCAAAAGCGTCAGTGGTTTTTTCAGTTTTGAGAACGTCGATCTAAATCATCCCATTTTTCAAATATATCGGGACGTGGAAAAGGAGAAACTTCCCATCATTAAGTTCTCGTCCATCTTTGAACTGCCTGAAAGTGGGGAAGCAAAAAGCCTAATTCGCTTCAATGTGGGGAAACCGGCGCTTTTGGAACGAAGCTTAGGAGCGGGGAAGGCGCTGCTTCTGGCTGCATCCCTGGATGAAAGCCAGGGTGATCTGGTGGTGCATCCATTCTTTGTTCCGATGATAAACCGCATCGTGGAGTATCTTGCCTCTGATCTCTCCCGGCTGGATGAGGATATTCTGGTAGGCTCAATGGTGACCAGAGAACTTAGCGCCGACCTGGCCGGAAAAGGAATGGAATTATTCACTCCGGAGATGAAGAAAATCGCTCTGCAACCGTCCTTCCAAACTGATAAGCTGATCTTGAAAATAGACGAGACTTACCTGCCTGGCATATACGATGTACGCCTATCGATCTCCTCTTCAACCAGGGGGCAGGCGGTGGATCGATTTGCGGTGAACATCGATCCCAAAGACTCTGATCCGGAAAAGATTGAGACGTCGGAGGTCGAGAAGCGCCTGGAGGGCTTCCCCCTCTTCTACATCCGACCTCAAGACGATATGGAGCAGTCCATTCTGCAGTCCCGCTACGGCAAGGAGCTCTGGAAGACGCTGTTGTGGATGGCCGCCGCTCTTTTAGCCGTAGAGATGTTTCTGGCCAGGAGCAGAAGGAAAGACACAGTCTCCGAAGAAAAGAGTTAGAGCTTTCCCCCGTTGGTCACCAACGAAGAGGACAAGGGAGCCACTGGAGTGTTCGGCTTCAGCCGGACCTGAAGTCTGCCTGAAGTCATACGACCCGTAGGGGCAGACACTGCAGGTCGCGTCGCCCTCCTTGCTTCCCGCTGATGTTCCTCAACAACGGTATTGACTGAATCGCCTGCGCGTGTTATTCTATCAGCACGCGCCCTTGTTTTTTCGCGCTTAGGCAAGGTGAAGCAAAAATGACACTGATAAGCTTGAAAAATGTCTCAAAGTCCTACGGCGCCGATTTAGTCTTAGACCGCATCTCCTGGCAGATCGAGGAAGGGAGAAAGATCGGGCTTTTGGGATCGAATGGAGCAGGGAAGACCACTCTCTTCCGGACCATCACGGGTGAGTTAGAGCCGGATAGGGGAGAGGTTGTCAGAACCAAACATCTAAAACTGGCCTTCCTGCGCCAGGAATACCAGTTGGAGGATGATCTCACCCTGTTTGATGAGATGCTCAAGCCCTTCTCTAAACTCTTGCAGCTCCACGATGAGCTGCGAAGTTTAGAGACAGAAATGTCCTCAGCGAAAGATCCGAGAAGGCTGTTAGACCGTTATGGAAAACTGCAGCTCGAATACGAGAACAAGGGTGGTTACAGCTACGAGAACAGGATCGAGATAGTCCTTTACGGTTTGGGCTTCAGGAAGGAGGATTTCGACAAAAGCATCAATATCTTGAGCGGTGGGGAGAAGAACCGGGCCGCCTTAGCATCCGTCCTTCTGTCCGAGCCGAATCTTCTTCTGTTAGACGAGCCTACCAATCATTTGGACATCGAAGGGACGGAATGGTTAGAGCAGTATCTGGCGGAGTTCCCCGGAACCGTGGTCCTGGTGTCGCACGATCGTTACTTCTTAGATCGGGTCATCCGGGAGGTGACGGAGCTTGAGGATAACAGGATCACAAGATATGTGGGCAATTTCTCATCTTACGTGATTCAAAAAGCGCAGAGGTTGGACAAGGGTCTGAAAGAATATGAGGCTCAGCGAGAGTACATCAGCCGCACCGAGGACTTCATCCGCAGAAACATAGCCGGACAGAAGACCAAGCAGGCGCAGTCCAGAAGAAAAACCCTGGAGAAGCTCGAACGGTTGGAAAGACCGAAGACCAAATCGAAGAAGATGAAGATCTCCTTTTCTCCCACCAAGCGGACGTCGAGGGCGCTCGTCTGGACGGAGAACTTGGGCAAAGCATTCAACGGAAAAGCGCTGTTTGGGGATGCCAACTTTTCAATCGAACGATACGATCGGGTTGGCTTGATCGGTCCCAATGGCTGCGGGAAAACCACCTTTCTGAAAATCCTTATGGGAAATGAGACCGCTTCGTCCGGAGAGTTCAATGCCGGTTCTAATCTTGACGTTGGCTATTACGATCAAGAACACGAGGGTCTGGACGTAGAGAATTCGGTCATAGAGGAAGTCTGGAAGGCCAACCCTCGCATGCTGCTGGCAAACCTGCGGAGTTTTCTGGCCAGATTCTTATTCTCCGGCGAGGACGTTTTTCGGAAGGTCAAGAGTTTCAGCGGGGGAGAGCAAAGCCGGGTGGTTCTGGCCAAGCTGATCCTCTCCAAACCCAATTTCCTGATCTTAGACGAGCCGACCAATCATCTGGACATCGCTTCCAGGGAGGTCTTGGAAAATGCTTTAGCAGAATTCGGCGGGACGCTTCTGGTGGTTTCGCACGACCGCTATTTTCTTAATAAGATCGTAAGCAGAATCTATGCTTTTGAAAACGGCAGCCTGAAAGAGTACCTGGGTAACTACTCCCATTACGAGGAAAAGAAAAAAGAGCAGAGAGAGAAAAAAAAGAGGGAGTTGGAGTTAGCGAAAAAGGAAAGAAAGAAGCGAGCCGTAGCTAAGAAAACAAAATCCAAAGTCAAAAAGAGAAGCTTATTTCAGATTGAAAAGGAAATCACCGAGATAGAGCAGAAAATCGAAGAGATAGATTACATGGTGGCCACCGAGGAGGTTTACTCCGACTGGCAGAAACTTCTGGAATTGAACACGGAGAAAGAAGAGTTGTCGAAAAGACTGGAAAACTTGTACGCTGAATGGGAAGATTCCGCGGGGCGGTAGGTCGGGCTTCCGGAGGATGCCCGACAAATGAAGATGTCGGGTAGCTCCCCGTACGGGTCGCAACCCGACCTAAGGACTGAATGGGAGGATTCTTCAGAGAAGTAGAAACGGAAAAGAAGGAAGATGAAAATGGAACCTAAAATTGTCACCAGGTCTGCATTCACTGTCGCTGGCATGAAGTACCGCGGCAAGAATGAGAAGAACGAGATACCTCAATTGTGGGAGAAGTTCATGCCCAGGACTTCGCAAGTCAAACATAAGGTGAACCCGAATGTCTGCTACGGGGTGATGGACAACTACGATGAGAAGACCTGCGAGTTCGATTACCTTGCCGGATTCGAGGTTCGAGACACGTCAGACGTCCCCGAGGGCATGGAGATCTGGCAGGTGCCGGAGCAGACTTACGCGGTCTTCCCCTGCAACCTGAAAGAGATCAAGCAGGCGTTTCGGCAGATCTACCACGAATGGCTGCCTCAATCCAGCTACCAGCGAGCCGGTGGCCCCGACTTCGAATTCTACGATGACAGCTTCAAGCCAGATCAGGGCAAGCTGGACCTGCGTCTTTACGTCCCGGTGAGGAAGGCATAGAAACTGCCAAGCTCGTAGGGCGGGCATCTTTGCCCGCCGGGTTTATACCTTGGACAGCATCGGTATTCCCTAATGCCAGCGTATCAAAGAGGGGCAGCCGCCTGCGGAAACGCAGATCATTCTGGGCCAGGCCTGTTTCGGATATGCCCACGATGCGGCTGGAGAATCAAAAAATCGTTGACATGTCCCTGATTTTGCTTAGATTTAAAGACAATTAGGGATGCCCTTGGCTTAAAGGTTGGTTGGGGAATGCTGAACAGAAACGTCCTGGTATTGAATCAAAACTACGAGCCGCTCTCGGTCTGCTCGGTGAAGAGAGCCGTGGTCTTAGTGTATCTGGGTAAGGCGCAGATCATCGAGAAGCATGACGGGTACAAAATCCGTTCTGTCTCCTTGGCAATTCCCATGCCCAGTGTGGTGAGGCTTGGTTTCTACATTCACGTTCCTCACAAGAGAGTTCTCCTTACCCGCAAGAACATAGTCAAGAGGGATGGACATCGTTGCCAGTACTGCAGCGCAGATCATGGAGCCATGACCGTGGATCACGTTGTGCCCAAACTCGATGGTGGAAGGGACACCTGGGAGAACTTAGTCTGTGCGTGCATAAAATGTAACAACATTAAGGGTAACCGCGCACCGGACCAGGCGGGCCTTAAGCTTCTGCGTCAGCCCAAGCGGCCAACTCACATAACTTTTATTCAGCAATTCGTGGGAATCTCTGATCAGAGGTGGAAGCAATACCTGTTCCTGGATTGATTCAGGTTTAAGGTGAAAGGTGGAAGGTCTAAGGTGAAAGGTGAAAGGTGAAAGGTGAAAGGTCTGAGGTGGAAGGTCTAAGGTGAAAGGTGAAAGGTGAAAGGTGTAAGGTCTAAGGTGAAAGCCAAAAAGCAAAAGACAAAAGACAAAAGACAAAAGACAAAAGACAAAAGACAAGATAGCCCATGAAGGCGAAGGTTAAGAGTTTCGAAGATTTGGATGTTCATCAGAAGCTGTGTGAACTACACCTGGAGGTAAACAAGCTCTCGCTGTCGTTTCCCAAATTCGAGCTTCACGAGTTGGGCTCTCAGATTCGGAGATCATCGAACTCAATCGCCGCCAACATTGCAGAGGGATGGAACAATAAACACATCAATATCTACCTGGAAGGAATAAACAGGGCTCAGGCCGAGTTGCAGGAGACAAAGCATCATTTATACGTGGCTTGTCAGAAAAGGTACTTGTCTGAAGAAGCGTATAAGACCTATTTGGAGAGATATGGCGAATGCGGGAGAATGTTGAGAGGTCTGGCGCAATCTCTGCAGAAATGGAAAACAGCAGGCAAACGCCTTCGACCTTAAACCTTTGACCTTAAACCTTAGAGGTAGGAATGGCAAAAGAGGTGATCTTAAGCGGCATGCAGCCCACAGGGATGCTGCATCTGGGAAATCTAGAAGGGGCGCTGCGGCACTGGGCTCGACTGCAGAACGATTATGAGATGTACTGCTGCATAGTGGACTGGCATGCTTTAACCTCTGATTTTAACGAAACGTCTGAACTGAAGCAGAGTATCATCGACGTTGCCATCGATTATATTTCCGGAGGACTGGATCCGGAGAAGTGCGCCATATTCGTTCAGTCACAGGTCAAGGAGCATGCGGAGCTTCATCTCCTCTTCTCCATGATAATCCCCATACCCTGGCTGGAGAGGGTCCCGTCATACAAAGAGAAGAGCGTGGAATTGGGTCTGGATAGCTACGGTTTTCTCGGCTATCCCTTGCTCCAGGCGGCTGATATTCTGATCTACAAGGCCAACTGGGTGCCGGTGGGAAAGGATCAGCTTCCCCACATCGAGCTCACCCGCGAAATAGCAAGAAGATTCAATGGATTGTATGGCGAAGTGTTTCCCGAGCCACAAGGCAAGCTGAGCCAGTTTTCCGGGATCCTGGGCACGGACAACCGGAAAATGAGCAAGTCGTACAACAATCACATATGCATGGGGGAATCGGACGAGTCGACCGCCAAGAAGATCTCAATAATGTACACCGACCCGGCCAAGATACGCATGGGTGATCCCGGGCATCCGGTCCAGTGCCCGGTGTACCTTCTGCACACGATCTACAATCCAGATCACAAGGCCATTCACCAGGGATGCTCCTCCGGGGAGCTAGGGTGTGTGAAATGCAAAAAGATCTGCGCGGAAGCCACCAACAGTGCGCTGAAACCGATCCGCGAAAAAAGAGCCGAGTTGGAAAAAGACTTGCCTTTTGTGGAAAAGGTATTAGCTTCCGGGGCAGACAGAGCAAGAGCTAAGGCGCAGAAAACCATGGAGGACGTAAGAAGGGCAATGAAGCTGATGTGACGTTCGTCATTGCGAGGGGGGATGCCCGAAGCAATCCCTGGAGGAGGAATTCCCCGTTGCATCGGGACATTGTAAGCTCGATGCCCAAGCACTGAAAGTGTCGGGATAACGGAGACCCCCGCCCGTACGGGTGCTCGTCTGGGACAATTTCCTGACGCAACTCAAAACGGATAACAAATCTGTCTGGTTGGAATTTTGTGACAATAAATACAATGAGGAATCAAAATGAGATTGCTAAGCTATAGAATTTTGCTCAGAAAAGAACCTGAGGGGGGTTATACGGTAATAGTTCCTTCCCTTCCCGGCTGTGTTACATACGGGGACACAATAGAAGAAGCGATAAAGATGGCAAAGGAAGCCATTGAATTATACATGGAGAGCTTAAAAGAGCATGGTGAAGAGATACCAACAGAGGAAGCAACTCTAGAATATACCCTGACAGTAGAGACCTATGCCTAAACTTCCGTCCCTTACCCCGCAGAAAACCATCAAGGTACCTGAGAGGGATGGATTCGTGCTTGATAGGATTAAAGGAAGCCATCATATCTACTGCCACCTGGAAACGAAGAGAAGAGTGGTTGTTACTCTTCACAAAAAGGATTTGCCAAAAGGGACGCTGCTTGAAATCTTGAAACAAGCCGGTATAAACAAGGAAGAGTTTAAGAGGATACTGGGGTGACAGCGTCGGGATAACAATATCCCGACGCAACCGGAGCATAATCTCCGCAGCGTGCCGCCTTTTTGCAGGACGTGAACTTTGTTGCCAAAAAACTGGGGAATCCTTTTCCCCTTTTTCTCGAAAGTACGTTGTATCCTTCGCCAACAGACGGACCTGTGCGAGTTCAAGCCCACACATGAGCGGTGAGGTTAGAGTCGGCAATGAAACAGAACCTGTTGATGAAATTCCCCAAGCGCATAATACAGTTCACGGTTCTCGTATTCTGCTATACACTTGGCCAGCAGCTTTGTTTTGCGGACTTGGGTGAAGTCCCGGAAGCGCTTGATCTTAGTACAAGAACGGACGTGGATAGTCTGCCTCACCTCAAGGTGAGATTTGCCACCGCGTATCCTCCGCTCGCGCTCAATGCAGGCATTGCTGGAAGATTAGAACTGAAGATCCTCGTGAATGAGACGGGAAAAGTACGTGGACTGGTTTTTACCAGGCATTCAGGTAGCAATGCCGGATTAGAAGAAGTAGCAATGGCAAGCCTTTGCTATGGCGTGTGGATACCAGCTTACAAAGATCGAGCTCCAGTTGATTGCTGGGCAGATTATCACGTTGAGTTCCTTTGTTTTTCTACTTTTAAACCTCATTCCGGCAAAAGCAGAATGCGTATTAATGGCTTGGTGGACGAACTAAAGCAAGATAGGGCACCAGCCACCGTTTTCGAGCCGCGTGCAACTTTTGATCAGCCGCCGCGTCTCTTGAAATCCGTGGCTCCGGCATATGACTTGGGAAATGCGAAAGATCATGCATTGGGTTCTATCTGGCTTAAGGTATTGATCGACACGAACGGAGTCGTGCGCGACGTGATGGTCACACAGTCGTATCTGAATGACAGCAAACTGGAAGGAGCCGTGGTTGACGCCGCCAACGAATATATTTACGCCCCAGCGAGATTACGAGGAGAATCTGTTGCGGTATGGTTCGAATATCAGGTAGTTTTGGGCTGGCAAGAAATCGTGGAATGATATGATGACGGATTCTAATAATGCATCGGCATTATGAAATGCCGTCGCTCGTACTCTAAAAGTTTCGGCAATTCCTATTCCAGAAACAGGGGTAAAAAAACTTGCCTTTTCTGAAAAAAGTGTTAGCTTCCGGGGCGGAGAGAGCAAGGGCCAGGGCGCAGAAGACTATGGAGGACGTAAGAAAGGCAATGAAGTTGATGTGATATGTGCCATTTGAGGGGATTGCTTCGCTAACGCTCGCAATGACCCCGGACCATGTCATTGCGAGGACCCGTAGGGGACGAAGCAATCTCTTGGTCGCATCGGACCGCGACAAAAGGACCGAGGGGGAAAATGGAATCGATTCAAACGCAAAGCCAGGAAAGCACTACATCATATTCTGTAAAGCTGGACGCATTTGAGGGTCCTTTAGATCTTCTTCTCTTCCTGATCAAGAGAGATAAAGTCGACATCTACGACATTCCCATCGCTCACATCACCAGGCAATATCTCGAATACATCGAGTTGATGGAAGAGTTGAACTTAGATGTTGCAGGCGAGTTTATCGTCATGGCGGCCACTTTGATGAGAATAAAGGTGCGGATGCTCCTGCCCAGGACCCAGGATGAGGAGGAAGAGGAGGACCCGCGCGAAGGGCTGGTCTTAGCGCTCTTAGAATATCGAAAGTTCAAGGAAGCCGCCCAGATTCTAAAAGCAAAAGGTGAAGAGCAATCCCGATGGTTTCCCAGAACCGACGTCTCCTTCTTAAGTGATCTTCCCGAGGACGAGGTCCTGGTGGAAGCCTCTTTGCACGATCTCATCTTCGCCTTCAAGAAGATTCTCGATACCCAACCCAAGGAGATCTTTCACAGCATAGATTATCCCAAGGTGGGCGTGGAAGAGCGAATCGAGTATGTTTTGAACTGCTTGGCGCAGAAAGACGGAGTCGTCTTCCCCGAGCTTTTCTCCGACACACCCATCAAGCTGGTGATGGTGGTCACCTTCATGGCGATCTTAGAACTGATCCGGTTGCAGAAAATCTATATCAGGCAGACTAAGCATTTCTCGGAGATCTGGGTATTCAGGAACGAAAAAAGATAGAGTTACCATCTGGTCTCAGCCGGCATTAGCGTCTCGGTTTCAAGACCAGAACCTAACTTAAGTTAGGTTCTGGTCTTTTTTCGTGGTCTCCTTCGCATAATTAACAAAGGATGATTCCTTTTTCCTGAACCGAATGCACTTGACAAAGCTCCAAAATAGGATAATTTTAGCCCGAAGCCGGACGATTCAAGAAACCCAAAGCGGGAATTCGCCGGTCTGAACAGAACCCCAAACTGGGCAGCAGGTCATGTCCGTCAGAACGAAGCTAAATACGATCTTGCGGCGGTACTTTCTGGGCGGAATCCTGGTCATCGTGCCGCTCATCATAACTTACCTGGTCCTGCGATTTCTCTTCACCAAGGTAGACGGTCTCCTATCGCCCTTCATCGTCGACCTGATAAACTACAAAGTTCCCGGGCTAGGGATTGTGGCTACGATCGTCTTAATCTTCTTGGCCGGTCTTCTCACTGCCAACGTTCTCGGATCCAGGCTTTTCAAAATCTGGGAGATATTCTTGATCAAGACGCCTCTGGTGCGAACTATCTATGGCTCCTCCAAGCAGTTGATTGAAGCCATTACCACCAGCGACAAGGACTCCTTCAAACAGGTGGTGCTGGCGGAATTTCCTGCCAAAGGGATGTTCTGTTTGGGTTTCTTGACTCAAGAAATCAAGACGAATTTCGGTGATGAGCCCACTGATTTGATCGCTGTATTCATTCCCTCCACTCCCACCCCCTTCACTGGGTTTACCTTGCTTTTCCACAGGGAGAAGGTGACCCCTCTGGAAATGACCGTGGAGCAGGGAGTCAAATTCTTTGTCTCCGGTGGAATAACCGCTCCAGAGATATTCTACCGCAAGGACATTAAGGTAACAGGAGAAGTAGACTAAATACCCATCCAAAGCTCTGTTTTTGATGCTTGCTGAACTCAAATCCATAACGGCTGCCACCGCAAAAGCCAAAGCCCTCTCTGCGATCCGGACCTTCCCTTCCATAGTCTTCTCCGCTCTGGTGATCGGCTGGGCAGCGGAGGCAGCGCAGTTTTTGGCTTCTCAAGATGAGATTGTGACCCCAGCACACATCCGGGATGCAGCGGTATAAAAGAAAGAGGAAATTTTGATGTCGAGCCAAGTCCTATTGTGGATTGCCTTTAACATTTTCGTGCTGGCGATGCTGGCTTTGGACCTGGGGGTTTTCCATCGTAGGGCTCATGTGGTTAAGATCAAAGAAGCGCTCGCGTGGAGCGCTTTCTGGATTGCGTTGGCCCTTATTTTCAATCTGGTAGTTTACTTCTGGCGGGGACCGGAGACGGCGCTCGAATTCCTGACCGGTTATCTAATCGAGAAGTCTCTCAGCCTAGACAACCTCTTCGTCTTTTTGCTGATCTTTTCATACTTTCGTGTGCCGTCTCTTTACCAGCATAAGATCCTTTTTTGGGGCATTCTGGGTGCATTGATCATGCGGGCCGTCTTCATCCTCACCGGCATAACGCTGATTCAGGAGTTTCACTGGGTCATCTATATTTTCGGAGGCTTTCTGATTTTGTCCGGCATCAAGATGGGTTTGCAGAAGGACAAAGAGATTCATCCGGAAAGGAATCCGGTGCTCAGACTCTTCCGTCGATTTATGCCTGTCACGGATGGGTATAAGGACAACAAGTTTTTCATAAAGAGAGCAGGCCGTTACCTTGCCACGCCGTTGTTCGTTGTGCTGCTGGTGATTGAGACCACAGACGTCATCTTTGCGGTAGACTCTATTCCGGCTATTCTCGCCATCACGCTGGACCCATTTATTGTGTATACCTCGAATGTGTTCGCTATCTTAGGACTACGTGCGCTCTACTTTGCATTGGCTGGGCTTATGCGACTGTTCCACTATCTTCATTATGGGCTTTCCGCTATCCTGGTTTTCGTGGGGATTAAGATGCTACTTGCCGAAATATATAAAATTCCGGTTGCCATAGCATTAGGTGTGGTGGCCAGCATCCTGCTTATCTCCGTGATAGCCTCCATTATTCGACCGCGCGAGGAAGTGGTCGTTCCAACTTCAACCGATCCTGAAAGAGAGAAAACGGAACCCGACCGTGAACATCAGAGCTGAGCATGAACCATGCTTTTTCGTAAGGAAGATGTGATTCCGCTGGACGTCACCGTTGAGCAAGTAACAAGATTCTTCGTCTCCAGGGCAATCGCTTCCCCGAAGGTTTTTCCAACAAAAGAGAGTTTGTGAATTAAAGATCGCCTATGTTAATGCATGTTTTCATATTTTTGATTGGTTTGACTACCCTGCACTTTGGGTCAAAGTGGTTAGTCAAAGGGTCATCCAGATTAGCTAACTCTTTATATATCCGACCAATTATTATAAGCGTAACCATTGTAGCTTTTGGAAGTTCTGCACCGGAGGGAGCAGTGAGCATGATGGCTTCTTTCAAGGGAAATAGTGACATCGCCTTGGGTAATATCTTAGGCAGTGTTATAGCAAATATCGGGCTGGTTTTAGGCTTATCGGCCACGATCTCACCACTCAGAGTCCAATTGTCCATCATAAAAAAGGAGTTGCCTCTTATGGTCGTGGCCATAATAGTCTTCTATTTGATGGCTCTTGATTTACGGATAAGCCGGTTAGAGGGAGGAGTGCTTCTCACTGGGATTATCTTGTTTTTAGCATATGTTATTTATCAGGCATTTAGAGATCGCCAGAATAGCCTTCTGGCAGAGAAAAAGTATGGAAGATTTCTGAGATGTGAACGAGGAGTGAAGAGTAGACTTCTTCTACTCGTTTTGATCGGTTTAATCTCTGTCATAGGTGGTGCGCACCTGTTAATCAAATCAGCAATTTTCATAGCTGAAGAATTCGGGATAAGCCAACTAATAATAGCAATAACTTTAGTCGCCATAGGAACCTCCCTTCCGGAATTAGCCATCTCAACAGTTGCTGCTTACCATAAGGAAGCAGATATTAGTGTAGGAAATGTAATCGGCAGTAACATCTTCAATGTCTTTTTTATCATTGGGGCTGCAGCCATGATTAATCCACTAAGCGTTGAGAAGGACACCCTGTTGTTTGAATTTCCTGTGCTGTTAGTTTTCGGCTTTTTGTTGTTTCCGATAATGAAAACAAAGCTGGAAATAAAGCGAATCGAGGGGGTTTTTCTCTTAGCACTATATGTTTTGTTTTTAATCTTACTTTACTTTTTTAGATAAATATATTTGCTTCCCGTTGGTGTTCCCCAGTTGGCCAGGGACCCGTATGGGTGGGCGTCCGTGCATGGCTGGCAGGTTTCACCAACGAGGAAACAATCGGCGGGTGGAGAACACCCACCTAAAACAGGGTAAACCTGATCCAACTCATGATACCCATAGTTTACAGCTTTAGCCGGGAACAGGTCTCCGTGGTGCATTTTGACGAGCATCAGAAGCTGGAGATATTCCTGACCATGGCTCAGTCTTTTTTGGGGTTTCTTTTCCTTGCCAACATGGAGTTAAGGGGGTACGGGGCTTTAGGGCTTTTCTCTTTATGGTTTGCCCAATTCATCCTTCCCGAATGGCGGGAGAAGATCACCGTGGTATATGTTCTCTGGATTGTAATCGAGTTCCCCCGCGCCATCGCCGGGAAGAAGAAGCTAAGAGCTTTCAAGCATTTCAAGATACTCTTTTTCACTTATGTTCTGAAGAAGGTGTGAGTCTGAGACAGAGACGATCCTTTCTGTAGTTGCCCGAATCATGGTTCGACAGTTCGGCAAGCTTACTGTCCTGAGTCTTCGACCCTGAGCTTAGACCGAAGGGCGAAGTCGAAGGATCGAGTTAACTTCCGCCTGATGAATCAGGCAACTACAGGTTAGAACCACCTGTTTGTCTTCCCATAAGGAAAGGCCCCAGTCCCGCCTAAGGCGGAACGGGGCCCGATTCATGCGAAGTCGAAATTTCCCCCCTACGTCACACCAGATTCGGCTTGCCTGCGTATCTACTCGCCCGGAGGACCCAACAATCGCAGCACCGCCCTTCTGTTGGCTTCCCGCCCGGTTCTGCTGTCGTTTAGCTCCTTGGGCTTGAACTCCCCATGGCTTATTTGGAAGATTCTATGAATGGCGATGCCAAACCTGTCGGCTAAGTATCTTTTCACGCTCTGTGTTCGCCTCTGTCCCAGGGCCAGATTGTAACCGTCCGGGCCGGTGTTGTCGGCATGCCCCTCGATCTCCATTATCAGCGCCGGGTTCCCCTGCATGGTTGCGCCGATCTCGTCCAAAATGTCCTTCGCACCCAGAGTGAGATCAAACTTGTCAAAATCGAAGTTCACATTCCGTTCTCCCATAACCCTGTAGTTCACATACCCTGCGGCTTCTTCTGCTTTTCTTAGCGCCTTTCTGGCCTCGCTCAACGCCTCGTCCGCTTTGGCATCTGTTGCGGAAAGGTCCTTCTCAAGCTTATCGATTTGTGCCTTGTTGGCTTTGGCTTTCGCGTCCACTTCGCCGGTTTTTTGTAGGACGAAGGACTTGGTCGCGCATCCCCATCCCAGGAAGCTGATCAGGCATATCATGCCGAGAATGACGATCAGCTTGCGATCCTTAAGGATCATCAAGCACCTCCTCGTTTAATGTTCGTGTCCTTAGTTTCCGTTTCTCCTTCCCTCTGATCCCGTTTGAGGGATCTGCAACACTATATAGGAACCTGTGAAAAAAAAGCAAGGAAAAAAATGAAAAAGAGTTTCCCGCAATATTTTCCTGAAAGCCTTCAAACTCTAATACAAAGTGCCGTGCAATTGGATCCCATGGTTCAGCAAATTCCGGAGTGGTTTGTCGGGAGGCGACTATTCTGAAGAAACTTAGACCGGAGACTCGACACTATCCCAGAGCCTCCTTAATTCCGTTCACCACGAACTGCACCGCCAGGGTCAGCAGGATCAGACCCATCACCCGGGTGATCACCTTCATGCCCAATGGCTTGAAAATCTTGAAGATAATATCTGATTTGAACAGGATGAGCATCGACGCCAAGTACACGCAGACGGTGGCAAGGACAAAGACCCCTTTCAACAGCAACGTGTCGGCTTGGCCGAAGATGATCATGCCGGTGATGATGGCGGCAGGGCCGGTATGCAGCGGAATGGCCAGGGGAACTATGGTTATGTTCTCCTTCTCCTCCTCCTGTTCCTTCTCCTGGTACTCGGTGCGGCTCTTGCGTCCAAAAAGCATCTCCATGGCGACTATGGAGAGCAAAATTCCCCCGGCAATGGAAAACGAATATAGCTTGATGTTCAGATATCCGAATATGTAGTTGCCGAAGATCACAAACAAAAGCTGAATTCCTAAAGCCACCAGAAGCGCTGTGCGGGCAATGATTCTTCTGTCGGGCGCAGAATACTTCTCGGTTAAGGACAAAAAGATGGGCATGTTGGTGGCAACGTCCACCACCAAGAACAAAGAGACGAAAGCTGTACCGAAAAAGGCTAAAGGATGCATTTATTCGACCGGAGTGAGATTGCTTCTTTTGTTTGACTTGAAGTGCCGGTACAGAAAAAAGGCTATGCCTGCGACTATGATCGCGACGATGATGATGTCGACTTTATGAAAGTAGCCCCTTATGCTCATCCAGTTCTCCCCCAGAATCTTCCCCACGTATGCAAGCGCAAAACACCAGGGCAGGGAGCCGAGAAAGGTGTAAATGATGAACTTCAGGAAATTCATCCGGGCGATTCCCGCGGGAAGGGAGATGAATGTCCTTATCACCGGCATGAGGCGGGAGAAGAATATGGCCCAGTCGCCATACTTCTCGAACCAGCGGTCGGCGGTGGCCAGATGCTTGGGCGATACCAGAACGTATCTTCCGTACCTTAAGATGAAGGGGCGACCACCCCAGATTCCGGCGAAGTAAGCAACCACCGATCCCACCACGCAGCCGAAGGCGCCGGCCACGGAGACACCCCACAGGCTGAATCTTCCGGTAAACACTAAGTATCCGGAAAAGGGCATGATGATCTCCGAGGGGAGAGGGATGCAGGCGCTTTCGATCCCCATGGCGATAATGATGCCAAAATAGCCCAACTGAGAGATCAAATTGATTATCCAGGCTCCAATCGGCTCAAGTATGGCTTCGAACATGGTGACTCCTTCGGGTTGGAGTGTAAAGGGGACAGGCTCTCAGAAGGCTAAATGCATTGCACATATACTATTAGAAATTCAAGCAAATCAAAGTTAGAGCGACTACTCTTTCTCTTTGGGGTCTCGGATCACCTTTATCTTCTTCAGCCGGGGACCCACCTTGTCAAAGATTACGAAAGTAAGGTCACCGAGTTTGATCTCCTCGTCCAAAAGCGGAATTCTTCCCAGGGTGCCGGTAAGATATCCTCCCACCGTATTATATTCTTCGGCCAGATCGGTTTTGAACTTTTGATTGAACTCTCCGATGAACAGGCCGGCGTTCACGATGGCCAGATTGTCGGAGAGCAGGTAGATTTCCTCTTCCTCCTCCCGGTCGTACTCGTCCCGAATCTCCCCAAAGATCTCCTCGATGATATCCTCCAGGGTGATGAGCCCGGCTGTGCCGCCAAATTCATCTAAGACTATGGCCATGTGTAATCGTTTCTTTTGAAAATTCTTCAGAAGCTCGGAGATCTTCATGGAATCCGGCACGAAATAGGGATTGCGCAGGATGTCCTCCAGAATGATCAAGTCCCTGTTCTGCAGCAGGTTGATGATGTCTTTGGCGTAGATTATTCCCACCACGTGATCTATGTTTTCCTCATAAACCGGGATTCGGGAGAAACCCAGCTCGGTCATGGCGCGGATCACCTTCTGCTGTCCGGTATTTTTGTCCAGCGCAATGATCTCGGTTCGGGGGGTCATGGCGTTGCGAACGGTGGTATCGGTAAACTCAAGTGCGCGGCGGATCAGCTGTTCCTCGGTCTGATCAAAAACCCCCTTGGTTTTCCCATCTCGCACTATGAACTTTAACTCTTCATCGGTGATAAATCCGCTCTCTTTCGGAACTCGTTTAAGAAAAAGGGAAACAAAAAATCGGCTTGAGTTGGAAAGCATTTTGACTGGCAAGAAAGCCAATCCGGACAGAAAGTTAACAAATCCCACAGTTCTGAAGGCGACTTTTTCCGGGTAAGCCAAAGCCAAGTATTTAGGGACCAGCTCCCCCAACACCAAGAGCAGATAGGTGATGACCACCACCACGAGCCCAATGGCAATCGATTCACTTGAGTTTTGAATGACTGGCGATGGAATTCTTTCAATCCAGAGTTTCAAGTGGTCTACCAGCTTCGCGCCGCCTACCACCGAAGCCAGTGTGCCTACCAGGGTAATGCCCACCTGAATGGTGGCTAAGAAAACGTCAGGCTTGTTCTGAAGCTTGCTTACCAGCCGGGCTTTTTTGTGTCCCTTTTCAGCGAGCTGTTTGATCCGACTTCTTCTGGCGGAGATTAGAGCGATCTCAGACGAGGAGAAAAAACCGTTAGCTATGATAAGAAGCAGAATAATTAGGATCTGAATCCAGGCACTTCCCATACAGGGATTTGTTCCTCCTTATTAGACAAAAAGTGCGGTGAAGGTTTGCTCATGGT
The DNA here is from genome assembly GCA_049643405.1 of Candidatus Zixiibacteriota bacterium. GTDB lineage: Bacteria > Zixibacteria > MSB-5A5 > MSB-5A5 > SM1-73 > SM23-73-3. Next base: position 33,474 of record JBARPX010000034.1, on the reverse strand, counting down.
GGACTGCCCTCACCGCATTAGTTCTTTCTTTCAAACTCCTCTTGCCATCTTGTGCAGCCTGTCCACCCGTTCCTCGATGGGGGGGTGAGTAGAAAACAGGCCGGCCATTCCCTTTCCGGAGAGAGGGTTCACGATAAAAAGATGGGCCGTGGAAGGTTTTGCCTTGAGAGGTATTCTCTTGGAGGCATGTTCCAGTTTCCTCAAGGCGTTCGCCAGGGCAAGGGGTTTGTGGCTGTTCTTCGCTGCGGTCTTGTCTGCTGCATATTCTCTGGATCGGGAGATGGCCATCTGTATCAAAAGAGCGGCCAAAGGCGCTACTATTGCCATTATCAGAAGGCCCAGCCCACCTCCACGCCCTTGGCTGTCCCTTCCCCCGTAACCACCGAAGATTGCAGCAAAGCGCGCCATGAAGGCCAGCATGCTGATAGCGCCGGCTAAGGTAGCCACGATGGACCCGGTCAGAATGTCCCGATTTCTTATGTGAGCCATCTCGTGAGAGATGACTCCCTCCAGCTCATCTTCATCCAGCATCTTCAATATCCCCTGAGTCACCGCCACAGCGGCATGTTTGGGATTTCTTCCCGTCGCGAAGGCGTTTGGGGTCTGCGTCGGGATTATGTATACCTTGGGCATGGGAAGATGCGCAGCCGTGGCCGCCCGCCGAACGGTATCGTGAAGCCGCGGATTGCTTGCCTCATCCACGCGCTGCGCCCGGTACATCCTTAAGACGATCTTGTCTGAGAACCAGTAAGTGCCCAGATTCATGATTGCTGCAAAGATAAACGCCACCAACATGCCCTGGTTTCCTCCCAGCATCCGACCGATGAAAATGAAAAGCAGGGTCATCAGGGTTAAAAGAAACGCGGTCTTGAGAGTGTTCATTTCTATACCTCCAGAGTAATCTTAGTTCACACGAGTCTTCGTGTCAAGGGAAATTTCATTCATAGATACGTGATCTCAACCAGGTTTTTTGGACGATTCCTGCGAGGTGACTTTCAAGGGGAGGCCAAAGCAGCCACTTGAAGGAGGACATTCCCCGATCCATCCTGGTGCGCGAAATCTACGATGAAAAAGAACAGAACCACGACCGGCTTTAGAAATCCAGCACGGGATTTACCCAGGTCCGCCCCCGGCGACCCCGTGGCTGATTGAAAGCCTCTACGGCGCATCCCGGGTAGATAGGGCACAAGGAATGATATCTTCTTTGGTGGAATTCGCTTGACATATAGTTGGCCTTGAGTTAAAATAAAAGTAGTTCAGCAGAGAGTCCGAGATTAAGGGTTATTCTCAAGAAGCTCAGAGCGGTGAGCTTGTGGTTGTCACGCGATTCTGAGTTGGTTGCAGACAGTTCGAAGCCCATCGAGCCAATGCTGAAGGGAGACGCTGAAAAGAAGCTATCATATACCAAAGAGGAGGATAGCGACGATGAAGACCCCAAGCCTTGGAGAGAGCATAATCGGGGGAGCACTGCTTTTGTTCATTTGCGCGTTGGTAGCGAGTCACGCGTCGATCGCCGATTCGGACTTCGGCGCATCGAGCGATGCACGAATCGCAGTCAGCTCTCAAGCAGGAGGATTCGACCCGGGGGAGACGCAGAGAGCGGTTCGCCCTGGTCGGTACTCAGCGAATGAGGGTTCCGAACAAGCTCCCTATGATTGGTCATCAGATGAGAGTTCCCTGAGTCACTGGCCTTCTTGGTGGGGGGCTGATGCCGGTCAATCTACTTACACCGACCCTGAGAGCAATGTTTCCTACGTGACAAGTCTGTTCTGGGGTCACTGCAGAGATGCCAAGGTGCAGTCGAATTACGCCTATTGTGCCTTAGCCAACGGTATAGTAATACTCGACCTTTCGGACCCCTTCAATCCGGTGGTCGTGAGCCAGCTATGTGTAGGTACATATGCCGGAAAGATAGACTTGAGCGGTGGGTATCTTTATCTGGCGGCATCTACGCAGGGACTTCACATTATCGACGTGCATGACCCTGCCAACCCCGTTTTGGCTGTAACCTACGATACACCGGGTTCAGCGGTGGACGTTGTCGTCTCTGGCAGCTTCGCCTACGTCGCCGATTACGACAGTGGCTTGCAGGTCGTAAATATCTCGGATCCGCTGAATCCCAGCTTTGCCGGAAGATACACTGACCCCGGACCGGACTGGTACGTACGAGTGTTCGTTTCCGGGAATCATGCGTATGTAGCGTGTTTTTCCGCGGGCTTAGTGGTCGTTGACGTCTCCGACCCTTATAACCCCCAGTTTGCCTCCGCGCCCTACACGGGCGGAGGAGCGTGGTCCGTGTGGGTTGAGGGAAACTATGCATACGTGCTCGGCGAAGACGAGTATTACCAGTCACGGCTGTGGGTGATCGATGTGCAAGACCCCGAAGACCCCCACGTGGAGCACATGCCTCCGCTTGAAGGCGAGTCCATGTTTATCATTGGAGACATCCTGTTTGAGGCCTATAGCTACTGGGGATTGAGGGTGATCAACCTCTCCAACCCGGGGAGCCCCACTGTTATTGGCGAATACAATACGCCCGGCATAGCCACCGAGGTCTTTGTCTTGGGCAACTACGCTTATCTGGCCTGCAACGACGGCGGGTTTCAGGTAATCGATGTCTCAAACCTGAATAACCCGGTGTCCGTGAGTTCTTACGGCCTCAGTTATATTCGCACCTGTTTCGTCTCGGGAGATTACGCTTACGTGGCTAACTACCATGGCTGTCTGGAGGTCGTCGATGTCTCGGACCCGCGTCATCCTGAGGTAGTCGGGAGCGAAACGCTCAGCGGAGCAAACGCTCTGGAGGTCTTCGTCCAGGAGAGTTATGCCTACATAGCCGGTTTGGGTCTTGAGATCGTCGAAGTGTCGGATCCGACAAACCCGACTTTGATTGCACAGCATGATGTGACGCATCAAGCGTACGATGTCTTTGTAAGGGGCGATTATGCCTATATGGCTAACGGCGACGGAATTGTGATCTTCGACGTCTCTGATCAATTCAACCCCGCGCCCATCGGCAGTCTCTACTTCTCCGGCCTGGCCCAAGCTTACGGGCTTTACGTTGAGGGAGATTATGCTTACATCGCTCATTCAGACCGTGGTCTGGTAATAGTTGATATATCAGACCCTTACCAGCCGTACCTGGCTTCGATTGAAGGCTCCGCCAGCCAACCTTATGATCTCTCCGTGTCCGGCAACTTTGCATATCTGGGAGCTCGTTGGGCCGGGCTTCAGGTTTTTGATGTATCCGATCCCTACAGTCCCGGTTTTGTGGGGGGCTGCGACACCGACATGCCAGGACAGGGCGGACATGCGATCGAAGCCTCCGTCTCAGGCGATTACGTCTATGTCGCAGATATATACACTGGGCTTCACGTGATGTACGTGGCAGATCTGTATACTCCGACTCTGGTGGGCCGGTACGGCACGCCGGGCGAGTCTCACAATGTCTTCGTCGATGGAGGCTTCATTTACGTGGCCGATCGGTATTCATTGATGATTCTCGAGTTTACCCAGCCTAGTTGGAATCGCGGAGATGCTAACGGTGACAGTGTGGTGGATTTGGCGGACCTCGTATTCTTGATAAACTACTTGTACAAAAGTGGGTCTGCCCCTCATCCCCTCGATGCCGGAGATGCCAACTGCGACGGAGTGGTTGATCTGGCCGATGTGGTTTACCTGTTAAACTATTTGTATAGAGGTGGTCCGCCACCTGGCTGTTAGTTTTTGGTCGGCAAGCTATCTTAGTATACCTGAACTAGCCCCAGCTCTCGGAAAACTGGGGCTTCTCTTTTTTCTGCACCTTTGAACTATTGGGTTCTTATCCGCAGGATACAAGTTCGGACCCCAGCATCTTGTGATCACGCACATACAGGCTCAATGAATTGAGCCTTTGCATTTCACCAATAGAACAATCCACACTTGTTTACTCAATCCATCAGGTTACCCCTGCAGATATTTCCCATACTGACCGATACCATTTACAAAGGGTGCGGCGCAGGTTTGTGGAAAAAGATTGTTCTTGCTTTTTCTGAAAATGTACGTATACTGGTAGAAGTTTTTCCCGCATGTGGCGGGATCTTTGACCCCGCTTGCAGCGGGATCTTTGAGTTGAAGTGAAGGAGGCACAAAATGTCGAAAATATGTGAAATCTGTGGGAAGAAGCCGTTATATGGGAACTCGGTCAGTCACGCCCATAACATCTCCAAAAGAAGGTGGCTTCCTAACCTGCAGAGAGTGCGAGTCACCAAAGAAGGCAAGCGAACCGTCATGAGGGTATGCGCCAGCTGCATTAAGGCAGGAAAAGTGGATGCTATCAGGTAGGCTTTAGCAGAGACTAAAGATTCCTGATGTTTGCTGGTTCGTTGGCTGGTGAAAGAAAGAAGATAACGGTCGGGCAGAGATGCCCGGCCGTTGCGTTTTTAAGATTCTCCCGGGCAGGAAATCTCTCGTTTCCTTCCTGCGGCAGCCCTTTTGGCCTCTTCCAATTCCCTTTTCAATCTGGTCTGACTGATCCCACTATCAACAATGTCCCAGGGGAGAAGGGAAGTGAGTTTTTTGGGCTGGAAGACTATCAGTTCCGGCTGCACTCCAGCTTTTTTCCATGCCAGACGAAAATTCAGATTCTCCTCCACCGTATAGTATAACCCTTTTCCCACATCACGGTTCCCCAACGAGAATAACCCCTGAAGGACTGCCCGCCTTACGCTTTTCTTTTCTATGTGGATGCCTCTCAAACCTTTGAGGCCTTCTGTGATCTTGCCCAGCTTCCTCTTCAACTCCTTCTCCTGATCCATGCCGCACCACTGGAAAGGGGTATGTGGCTTGGGGACGAAAGGATTGACCGATATTCTTAGCCTTCTCAGACTCCTCTTTTTTCCATGCGCCTTGCCTGGTTTATACTCTTGTATGAAGATTCGATGCACGTCGCGCACCAGGTCTACTATTCCGTCGATGTCCTCTTCTCTCTCGAAGGGAAGTCCGATGATAAGATAGAGCTTGAGCCTGGGAATGGAAGCTTCCGATGCCAGTTCTGCAGATTTCAGAACGGCTTCTCTGTCTATCTTCTTGTTGATCACCTGCCACATTCTGTCGGTCCCCACCTCGGGGGCAACGGTGAGCGTCCTCATTCCTGAGTCAACCAGAATCTTCAGCAGACTCTCGCTTATCGAATCCACCCGCAGAGACGAGGTCCCGATCTCGAATCCTCCTGAGTGGAGAGCTTCACAGATATCCTCCAATTCCGGATGGTCGGATATCAGGGAACCGATTAAACCCACGTGCTTGCGAACTCCCGCGTATTTCTCCACCTGGGAGAGAACGGATTCTTTAGTGTAGAATCGGCAGGGCTGATAGGCAAAGCCTGCGGCGCAGAACCGGCATCTGCGGGCACATCCCCTTCCCATCTCGATTAGAAGCGAATCCTTGAAATGAGCATAGGGTGAAGTTATGGGGGAGAAGGTCTCCAGATTTTTCAGACCGACGCTTCTGCTCACGACTTTCTCAGGGACGTCTTTTTTCAATGTCATTTCCTTGACTGTTCCATCTGGATAATAGCTGAACTCATAGAATCGGGGGACATACACGCCCTCGATTCTGGACAGCTCAAGCAGGACCCTCTCTCTTGACACTTTCCGGCGATGGAATGTAAAGTACAACTCCATGAATTCCGTTAGCATCTCCTCTGCTTCGCCGATAAGCAGGCAATCGACGAAAGGAGCCAGGGCTTCGGGATTCAGTGTTGGGGCGACCCCGCCGGCAATTATCAGAGGCGCATTTTCTTTCCTCTGGGAAGAGAGAAGAGGAATCTCAGAGAGCTTCAAAAGCTTCAGAACGTTGGGATAGTCGAGCTCGAAAGGAACGGAGAAGGCAATCAGGTCAAAGTCTTTGATATTGCGATCGGATTCCAAAGTCCTCGTTCCACGGTAGGGAGGAAAATCAAAAAGGAAGAACCGTTCGCACGCCACCCGATCCATCTGGTTAAGTAGCCGATAGATGGTCTGAAAACCCAGGTTGGACATGCCTACCTCGTAGGTGTTTGGGTATCCCAGCGCCGCGCGAAGAAGAGCAGACCTTTTGGCTACTCTACCTCTTTCTGCTGAGAGTAGTTTTTCTCTGGTAACGGCAAAATCGTTCATTTTGATTCTCAAAAAGTAGATACAACTTATTTGATCGCAACCAAAACCAGCGAAGCTCCCTTCAAATTAACGTGTTTGAGAAGTCTTTGTCAAACTAATACAGGTGCGATTTGTCAGATATCTCTAAGCCACAATATGTACTTCGCTTGTGGTCCTATGCTTCTCCTGACGCAATCGTAATTTCCTTCGAATTCAAGTAACCTATTTTAATAGCGACAGTTACTACAGAGGAGAATCAGGGACAGATTCTTAGATTCGCCAGAATCGGCGGATTGGAACCTGCACTGTACAGTCGAGGGGGATAATGCTAGCCATATACTTTTGTTCCACAGCCACTTGCGAAACGAATTGCGATGTCCAAAATCTGGCATACCGTTTGTTCACAAAAAAGAACAGAGAGGGTTTAGCGAGATTTCTATTGCCGATCAACTGGTTAGTGATTAGAATAACTGTGCAGATCAGGTCCTGTTTTCCGAAGCGAAGATACGAGGGAATGAATTCAAGAATAGGAAGAGCAGGGGAGACCTCAAATTCAGATTCGAGCTTGAGCGTAGCTTTAGATGAGTAAGGGAAATCGAAATTTTGACCGCAGCATCATAATCATAGGAAGAGGAGGTCGATCATGCCTAAGAAAATGAATCTCCTTTCAGTGGTTCTAATCGCCATTGCAGTGTTGCAGTGTTCGAACAATCCAACGGCTGCAGACCGGGTAGTGTCAAGAGAATTGACTGCCAGCGAAAAGCTCCTGGTCGAGTCAAACGACCGGTTCGGGCTCAAGCTCTTCAAAGAGATCGTCAAGGAGGAGAAGGACAAGAACATTTTCATTTCCCCCTTGAGTGTCTCCATGGCCCTGGGGATGACTTACAATGGCGCCGCCGGGACCACCCGGGAAGCGATGCAGAAGACCCTGGAACTCTCGGGCCTGACCATCGAAGAGGTGAACAAGTCCTACAAGAGCTTGCTGGAGCTTCTGAGTCAGCTCGATCCCAAGGTCCGGCTTCAGATTGCAAATTCGATCTGGTATCGAAAGGGGATGAGTTTTGAGCAAGAATTCATCGACCTGAACAAGGCATACTTTGACGCTCTGGTGAGCGAACTGGACTTCGACGATCCGAAGGCAGCGGAGACAATAAATGGATGGGTGGACGAAAACACCAATAGCAAAATAACGCAGATCGTGGACCCCCCGATCGATCCCATGATGGTGATGTTCCTGATCAATGCCATCTACTTCAAGGGGACCTGGACTTACGAGTTTGATAAAGAGCTGACAAAAGACGCCGACTTCTTTCTGGCAGATGGGTCAAAAAGTCGGTGCAAGCTGATGACCCGGGAGGACAAATTCCAATACTTTGAGAATTCCGATTTTCAGGCCATCGACCTACCTTACGGCGACGGCGACTTCACCATGATCGTCTTTCTGCCTCGGATGAGCAAAGACATTGATTCCCTGATAGCGGAATTCAGCCAAGAGAATTGGAACGGCTGGATCAACAGTTTTTCCGAGCGCGAAGGGACTCTGGAATTACCCCGATTCACTCTAAAATATGAGTTGAAACTGAATGACGTCTTGAAGGCACTGGGGATGACAATTGCCTTTCAGCCTTACGCTGCTGACTTCTCCAATATGTACAAAGGCCCCCAGGATCTCTATATCAGCGAGGTGAAGCACAAGACCTTCGTGGAGGTGAACGAAGAGGGCACCGAGGCGGCAGCGGTCACGTCCGTGGGAGTAGCAATGACGTCAGTTGACCCCACCGTGTTCTGGATGCGGGTCGACCGGCCGTTCGTATTTGCCATTAGAGAGAATAAATCACAGACCTTGCTTTTTGTGGGGAAGATCGTTGAGCCGACTCTTGATTGAAACTCGAAGAGTGTCTAAGAGAGTATGTCGGGTAGCTCTCCCGCCTTTGGCGGGGGCCGCAAGCCGACCTGCCACGCTGGTAATGAACTGAGTGGCAAGTAGACGGCACTCAAGGTTTTCGTGACGTGAGTTTCAATGATAGAAACAAGGAAAGTATATCATGTTAAAGAAATCCTATCCGTTTCTCGCGCTGCTGATCGGTGTCCTTTTACTGCAATGTTCAAGGAATCCGGTCTCTACCGAGAGCAATCCTCCCCGAGAATTGACTTTCGCGGAGAAAAGTCTGGTCGTATCGGGCAACGAATTCGGGTTCAAGCTTTTCAAGGAGATCGTTAGAGAAGAAAAGGACTCAAACGTCTTTATCTCTCCTTTGAGCGTATCGATGGCATTAGGGATGACTTACAATGGCGCGAACGGGGAAACACAGACGGCCATGCAAAACGCCCTCGAGCTCTCGGGCTTGACGATTCAGGAGGTGAATGAATCTTACCAAAGTTTGATCGAACTGTTGACCGGGCTCGATCCGAAAGTGCAATTTCAGATTGCCAATTCGATCTGGTACCATCAGGACCGGAATTTTGAAAAAGAATTCATGAATCTATGCGAAAAATACTTTGACACCCTGGTGACGGGATTGGATTTCGGCCATCCCGATGCCGCAGCAACCATCAATGCGTGGGTTGAGGAAAACACGGATGGGAAAATAAAAGAGATCGTGGATGACCCTATAGGTGGCGCGATTGTGATGTTTCTCATCAATGCCATCTACTTCAAAGGCACCTGGACTTACCAGTTTGATAAAGACCTGACAAAAGACGACGAGTTCACGCTGCCCGACGGAACCAAGAAGCCGTGCAAGATGATGGTGCAGGAGGGCGATTTTCAGTACTTATGGAATGCGGGCTTTGAAGCGATTGACCTGCCATACGGTGACGGCAAATTCAGTATGACCGTCCTCCTACCACACCCTGAAGCGGACATCGATTCTCTGATAACGGAACTGAGCCCGGAGAACTGGGATAAGTGGATGAATAATCTCTCCGAGCGGTCGGTGAAGCTGTTCCTTCCGAGGTTCAAGCTGGAATGTGAATTCGGATTGAACCAGGCGCTGAAGGCGATGGGAATGGAAATCGCTTTCGATCCCTATCGGGCGGACTTCACCAGGATGTGCAAGCCAGGCGGGATCTGGATCGACACCGTAAAGCACAAAACATATGTGGAAGTGAACGAGGAAGGTACCGAGGCAGCGGCAGTCACTTCTGTTGTGATGCAGGAGATATCCTGTGGCCTTTCAATGCGGGTGGACCGGCCGTTTGTGTTTGTAATTAGAGAGAACAAGTCTCAGAATCTGCTTTTTATGGGTAAAATCGTCGAGCCGACTTTTGAGTAAGAGTTGAGGCTCCTCCGATGTGGCACTTCTAGCAAAAGCTGCTCAGGCATACATATCAATTCGCACGGAAGACTTACACCGTGCAAACCAAGTTCTTTCCCCGGCCCTTGGCTAAATATAATGCCTGATCAACTTTGGAAATCAATTCCTTGGGGGTCTTACCGTTTTCCGGGTAGGTCGCGATGCCCAAACTCACCGTGATTTTTACCGCAGAGCTCTTGTCGGCGCTTACCATCTCCCTGGATTCCACCCTGCGCCTGATTCTCTCTCCGATCATCTGCGCGTCGGCCTTTTTGGTCTGGGGCAGAATTACCGCAAACTCCTCCCCGCCGTAACGGCAGGGCACATCTACTTCCCGAATGGAGTCCTTGATCCTTTGCGCCAAATCCTGCAGGACCCGGTTGCCGAAAAGGTGGCCGTAGGTGTCGTTGCATCTTTTGAACCAGTCTATGTCGATCATGATGATGGACAAAGGCTGGTGGTATCTTTTAGCTCTCGTCACCTCGGTTCCGAGCTTACGGCTGAAGTAACGGAAGTTGTACAAACTGGTCAACTCATCCACGATGGTGAGCTCCTGGGTCTTCTGATGCAAAAGTGCATTCTCTACGGCCAGGGCGGCTGAACCGGCCAAGATGGAGAAGATCTTCTCGTCCTGATCCAGAAAGGCTCCCATTCTGGTGGAACTCGCGTGCATCACGCCTATGGCCTTGCCGCGGGAGATCATGGGCACGGCCATGAAGGATTTTACTCCTTCTGCGGTCGCTTCAAAATCGGCATCTTTTGCCGCGTCGAAAATCCTGATCGGTTTACCGTTGCCGGCCACCTCACGCAACCTTCCGGTCAGGAGAACTCCCTTGGGCTCGGCGTATCTTGTCTTTTCCCCGTCTTTTATCTCTCCCAGGAGGGAGAGGCCATTCTGGCCGGATAGCAAGAAGATGGAAAAGAAGCGGTAACCCAATATCTTCTGCACTATGTTCAGAATCTCGTCTACCACCTCGTCCAAATTCAATCTCTCTCCCAGAGTGCGCGAGGTCTCGTAGGCGGTTTCGATCTGGGCCTGCGATTTCTCCAGCTCGGAGGTCCTCAGGTTCAAAACGTCGAACATCCCCAGAAGCCTTGATTTTGAACTTTTCATCTCCCTCACCACTATGCCCACGGCAGCAGCCAGGGCCAGCAGGACTAAGGCCTTCACCAGGACTGAACTCGTCGGAGGTCCGGCAAGATATCTTACACTTCCCGAGATGTAGAAGATCGAGGCGAGAAGCGCCAGAGAAAGCCCCGGAATAAGACCGGCAACGTAAGCCCCAAATGGTACCACCAGGAAGTAGAGTAAGAAGAACCCACCTTCCCTGCTTCCCGCAAGCTGCCCCAAGGACGTGATCAGGATTACGTCTAAAACGCTGATGAGAAAATAGAACTTTTCCCCTTTGGCTCTTCTGGCAAAAGCGAATGCTGCAAGGGAATAAGCCAGAAAGAACCCGAAAGGCGCCCATATCCACGGGTCGTATTCCGGGGAGAAAAGCAGCCACACGACGAAGCTTAAGAAGATTATTCCCCGAAACAACCAGAAAAGCCACTTCGGTTGGGCAAGAAGCGACCAGAGCTTTGATTCCTTGTCAGGGCTCATGACATTATCTCTAAAGATTTGACTAAAGAAGCAAGCCAGAGAATCACATATAAGTATTATATCGGCAAGAAACGCACTTTTTGGACTCCTGTCGGCCGCAAATCCGGCCTCGAATCGGCCGCTTCAGGCAGACCGAGAAGGATCAGCCCGCCTTGGAATCATATTTCTCCATCAAATCGAGCACCGCCCGGTTCCATCCCCGGGGACCTATCTCCAAGGCCTTGTGAACCTTCAGCTTATCCAGTATCTCTCGCTGGCAAGAGCCGTCATCCTTCTTTAAGAGCACCGGGATGTCCACGGTTTCAAGTAGCGCAAGATCGTTCAGGCTGTCGCCGAGTCCGATGGTCAGAATCTCATCCGCCCAGTTAGCTACATATATCTGGATCAAGAACTTAGCCGCCCTCCCTTTGTCATGATCTCCGTGAAGGTGAAAGAGCTTTGCTCCGGCCGTCAGGCGTAGTCCAACCTGTTTGAACTCCTTCTCAGCTAACTCAATCTTTTCTTCCTCCGGTCTCTGTGGGAAATAGAATGGCTCGTCGTATTCCCTTTGTCGGGCTAAATCTGCTTCGGCATTGCTCAAGTTGAGCAGAGAAGATATCCCCTCTGTATCAAGGTCTCCAAAGCCAATCGGTTTGACATTCAGTTTGCCAAAAACCTCCGAGAGTCTCTCCCTGATGGTCTCGTACGAGACTCCGAATTCCAGGACTAAATACTTATCCTTTTCTTTTAGCTCCTCCGGCGCCTGAGGGAAGTATCCCGGGGGGATGAAAACCGCGCCTCCGTTTTCGGAGATGAAAGGATCGCCGACATTCAGTTTTCTTTGATAAAGCTCCAATTCCGCTCGCGTCTTGCTGGAACACAGAATCAGAGGGATTTTTCTCTGCCTCACTCTCTCTAAGGCAGGGAGCGCCTCCTCAAATGAGTAATCCTGCGGGTCCAGCAGGGTGCCGTCCAGATCGGTGAAGATCAAAATTCTCTTTTTACTCTTGCTCATGGAGCCCTACAGATGGGAGAACTCATCCGGTTTGGATTTCTCCTCCTTGGGAGCCTTGAACCTTCTTTCCAGTATCTCCCTGGCTATGTCCTTGCCTCCCAACCCGAATGCGACGGCCGACGCCAAGACCACTCCACCAAAGGAGATGGCGAAGGTGGCAACCACTATGCCGCGGGCGATTCCCAACTGCTCTATGGCCATGGCGGAAAAGAGGATGATGATCAACATCTGGAACAGGGTGGATATCAGCTTGGCGGACCTCACCTGGGCGTTAACCAGCCCGATCAGAATCGCACGCCTCAAGAATCTGGAAAGAGAGTATCCCAAAAGGAAGACGAAGACCGCAATTACGAAGCGGGGGATATAGGTGAAGATCGAGACTACCAGATTATCCACCGCATACACGTCTAAGGTTCCCAGAGCGATAATGAAGAAAAGGAACACAGCGCACCAGTAGGTGATGATTCCGATCACCTCACTGGCTGACCGGTCCACACTGGCTTTGTTCAGCACGGTGGTCATCCCGGTTCGATAGGCGAACACATCGAACCTGACCGCCTTCAGGACGTATCGTACTATCAGCTTCAGTAACCAGGCGATGATGAATCCCAGGACGACGATGATAACAAGCTGCAGCACATCGGGAGCAATACTGGTGATCTTTGCCCACGATTCAACCAGCGACGTTTTCCACGAGGATTCCATCTGACACCTCCTCTGGACTATCGTTTTACTTCCTCATCCCAGTTGGCCAAAAGATAAGTCTTTTGTTTTTCGAACTCCTGGCATAAGGCTTCCAATTTCTCTTCCACCTCTCCCGCGTCGGAATCCATGGTCTGGTTGACGAAGGAGGCGATCCATCCCAGGTAGAGCGGGGTAAGGGATTTTAAGATGTGCGTCCGGGCCATCACCCGGTGTCGATATGCTAAGGCGAAATCGTACACGATCTTTACCCAGGCGGCGTCGGGAAGATGGAAGTCGACCACGTGATGGGAGGCCACCTCCTCCAATTGAACCATCAAATCAGGCGAAAGCATCTTTCTCCAAATGGGGCTGAGGTTGGACAACCCCTGCCCGAAGCTGTCCACCATTCTCTCTAAGTTCACCCGGATCGGCTCCAACCCTACGTCGAACTTGAAGCCGAATTCCTTAACCGCCTCCGAGCCGGCCGCCTCAGACCAAACGGGGTGGTATACTTCCATCAAATGGAAAACCGTACCAATAACCTGTGCCAGCATCTCGGAGAGGTCTGCCTCCGGGTCCTTGGCCTGGTGAAGCTTGGCTCCCAGGAAGGACTGACAGACCTTGAACCCGTCGGCCACGGCGGTGGTGGTCATCCATATATCTATGCCGAAGCGGGCCACGTCAGTATCGTAGACTCTCTTTGCCAGATAGTGCTGGGCCAGCCTGCCGGAAAACCCGAAGTCACCCCCGATGGGTTGCCTTATCCTCTTCGCGTACAAGGCTCTGGTGAGGGGATAGACTATGCTGTTGGTGATGGTGCCGTCATACTTGTGGCGCTTATAATAGGGAGCCACGAAGTCGTGCCCGTGAAAGAGGATTGGCTCGATTAAAAGCTCAATCCACTCGGGAGTTATGCTCCGAAGATCGGAGTCGACCACTGCGCAGGCTTTGGCATTCAGAGCGGAAGCAATCTTAAATATGGTCTTGAAGGCGTTCCCCTTTCCGGGCATGCCATGATGAGGCGTGACTATCTTATGAACGGGATACACAGGATGTTCCATCAGTAAAACGTCCAGATCATCCAGGGTGGTTTGCTTCACCACTTCCTGAGTGCCGTCTGCAGAGCCCCCATCCGAGTTGATCAGAAGGGTGCGATGCTTGGGGAAATACTTTGCCAGCCCGGCGGAGACCGCCCTCACCACGTGGGAAATTGTCCGGGCACTGTTGTAACTGGGAATCCCCACCAGCACGTCCACATCCCCGATCTCCTGAATCTGCTTTCTCACCTCTTTGGACAATGTAGATTTTGCCATACCGTGCCGACTCTCCACCCACAGATGATTACGGTTTCCCTTTCCCGGTGAAAGTTAAATTAAAGCTTTCCGAAAAACAAGTTTTTTTCGAGTATTTCCGTCGGGCTGGGTGCGGGCATCAGAGGGCCGATCCGAAGTCTTGTGATGTTTGCCCGGAAAACAAGACATGGCACCTACTCGCGCAATGGGGCCGCCAGGTTTCGGAATATCTCAGAAAACAGTTGACAAATCAAGACAAAGTTGCATATTTTTTTTGGGAAGGAAACTTCGTAAATCAACGCTTGAGGGGAAAATGAAAAAGCTCATAGCTTTCGTCATTCTTTATTCGTCATTCTTCATTTTCTTGTGCCCTGGCATAGACACCCAGTGGGACGGGGCGGAGGTGCAGCGACTAACCTACGATGACCTGCCCAACAGGATAGTTGGACTGTATGTGGATGATACCGATGAGCTTTTCTTGCTCTATGCCGAGGGGGTCAGGGACACACTGACCGGGTTTGTTTACAGCTACAGGTTGCTCTGCACAACCAAGGAGAAGGACGGTGATTGGAGCGAGCCACAAGAGATGCAAACACCTGAGTACATCATCGGGCAGAATCGCAAATCAGTGGTGGGGTTTGACACGAGAACGCGGATCACTCATGTGCTTTACTACCCCTATTTCTCTTATGATACCTTGTACTACACCAACAGCAGCATACCTGGGTGGGAATTCCTTAAGGTCGACTCCCTGGAACAAGGTCATGAATATGTGGTGCCGGATATGGCCTTTGACTCTCTGGGAAATGTTCACGTTGTTTGGTACGAGTCTTATTGGTCTGGGGGCCGCTGGGCTGAATTTTGGTACGCCAACAATTCAACCGGTACTTGGGCAAAACAGCCGGTATCAACGCCCATATACCTGGGTTGGGGAAGCACACATGGTGCCATCTTAGCAGTTCAGAGCAACGGAGTGGCCCATATAGTTTACGAAGGACTTGGTGTGTCAGAATGTTACTATGTGAGAAACGACAGTCTGAACAGCGACAACTGGGTGACAGATACCATTCCCAGACCGTCGATTCCCCTGTGTTCCCACAGGTTTCAAGAATTGTTGGCCGAAGCCTCAGACAGGATTCACCTTTTCACCCAGGGGTACAGTTGCACGGGCGACACGATCTTTCAGTTCTATTTCCACAAGCAAGGTGACGATAGCATCTGGAGCCAGCCGGATTTGGTTCAGGTTCATCCGCCGGACAGTGGACTGATACGGGACTATTTTATTGATCCAGAGTATAATGTTCACCTCTCTCTCGCCGCTTTCATCGGGTACAGTGTTTACTACACGAATAACAAGAATGGTAGTTGGTTTGAGCCTGAGCTTCTGTTACACCAACCGGATGCCCCGGGGGCAGGTGGCTCATTCATGTTCGTGATAGACTCCGAGGGATACGGACACGGCGTGTATAGGGGCCTGGATCCGTCGCTCAGCTTCTGGGAAGATGATTCTTTGGAGGTGTACTACTACTACTCCTCGAATTCCTCTGTGGAGGCATCAGAAGAAGGCATACTCCCAGTTTTCGCGCTCTTTCAGAATTATCCCAATCCTTTCAATTCCTCCACCATCATAAGTTATGAGATCCCAGAAGAGGCGAATGTAACCCTAAGAGTCTATGATGTCCTGGGAAGGGAGGTGAAGGAGCTGGCAAACAGGATCCATAAACGGGGTCATCACAGACTTATCTGGGATGGAAGGAACAATCAAGGAAAGGAAGTGGCAAGCGGGATATATTTTTACCAGCTTAGGGCTGGTCACTTTACTGAGACTAAAAAGCTGGTGCTGATTAAATAGCTGGGAGGCAGTATTCAGTGAGCAGTAGGCAGTAAACCGTAAGCAGTATGCAGATTAAAGCGAGAAAGAGCTTAAGAAAACACTTGACAAATCAAGACAAAGATGCATATTTTCTTTTGGGGAGGAAACTTAGTAGATCAAGACTTAAGGGGAAAATGAAAAGGGTTATAGCCTTCATCATTCTTTATTCGTCATTTCTCATTTTGTGCCCCGGCGCAAACGCTCAGTGGGAAGGGGCAGAGGTACAAAGGCTGACCTACGACGACCTACCCAATGAGACTATCGGATCATATAATTTGGATGAGTCCGTGGGCCTGTTTATAGATGAGGCCGACAAGCTGCATTTGTTCTACCTTGAGGGTGTCCGAGATACCCTCACTGGTTTTGTCTACGACTACACGATATTTCATGTCACAAAGCAGAAAGGCGGACACTGGAGCCAGCCTGAGGAGATAGAAACGCCGGAATATGCTTTCGGGCAAAACCAGCTGGCACAAGTCTGCATGGACACCAGGACAAACATCGTCCATATACTTTACCGCCCCTACACCAGGAACATACTGTATTACACGAATAGCACCATAACTGGATGGGAATTTGTCAAGATAGATTCGCTGTTCACTGAGCCCAATCGGCAGTATTACTCCTTTGCCATGGCCTTGGACACGTTAGGCGACGTTCACGTGGCCTGGCATGTGGATTTCGACTCGGTAAGCTATCACTGGTACCGGGTCATGTATGCCAATAATTCCACCGGGGAATGGGTCAAGCAGCAGGTATCCGAGCCGATTTTCCTGGGAGGCTTTGGGAGTGGGCCCACCTATTTCGACGTTCAGAAGAATGGGACGGTGCATATCGTGTACGAAACCGTTTTAGGTTCTGGCACGTCGTATTACGCCAGGAATGACAGTCTGAACGGCACTTATTGGCACATAGACACAGTTCCAAGACCTCCGCGCCCTCTTTACTATTATGGAGGGGCGATCATAAAGGCAGGCGTCAATGACAGGCTTCACCTGATCACGGGAGGATGCATCCAACAGGATTGTCTGGGGCCGGGGAGGGTGCGCCGGTTCTATTACTATAAACATAGCGAGGATAGCATCTGGGTCGGACCTGAGTTGATATTAGACTCGTTGTATGAAATCTCACGGGTGTACATCGATCGTCACAGTATACCGTATGTGATGGAATGGAGTCCATATGACTACTGCCACTTTTTTGGCGACAGAGGAGAAGGATTCTGGCGGGAGCCTTACCAGATATTCGACACAGCCTCGATTTGCTATACCCTCTCCTCGATTTATGTAAGAAGACCTTCCTTTGTATTGGACTCGGATGGACGAGGTCATGCGGTTTTTTCCGGTTCGTTGTTTGGGTTCATGGGCCAGAGTGATTCCCTTGAGATATACTACTATGGTCCACCCTTCACGTCAGTTGAAGATACCTTAGCGGAGCAGGCAAAACTGAGTTTCGAACTGTTTCAGAACTACCCCAATCCGTTTAATTCAGTTACCAGTATCCGGTATACTGTAAGCAGTGGGCACGACCGTAGCATCCACACCATTCTTAAAATCTATAATATCCTGGGAAAGGAGGTCAGGGAGTTAGTGAACACAAACCGATCCAGAGGTAGTTATACAGTTTCGTGGGACGGCAAGAACAATTTCGGAAAGGAGGTGGCAAGCGGGATATATTTCTATCAGCTTACGGTTCGACAAGCTCACCGTCCCGAGCAGAGTCGAGGGAGGGCGGGTGATTACAGAGACACCAAGAAACTGGTTTTGGTCAAATGAAGATTTCGATTGCCAGCAGGCGGAGTGGCCGCTAACCTCCAATCAAGGCCAGGTGAACGTCCATCACGTTGGTGTGGGTAGGGCCGGTGACCACCAGATCACCTAACTTGCCGAAGAAGTGATAGGAATCATTGTCAGCCAGAGAGCTCTTGGGATTTAACCCTTTCCTCAGTGCCCTTCGCACGGTTTCGCCATCGCATATTGCCCCTGCCGCATCCGTCGGCCCGTCGGTCCCATCCGTTCCCGCGGAAAGAAGCACCACGTTCTTCATACCTTCGATCCCCATGGCAGCAACCAGGGCGAACTCCTGATTTCTTCCGCCCTTTCCCTTTCCCTTGATCTTCACAGTGGTTTCGCCGCCGGAGATAACGCAGGCGGGGGGACGTACCGGACCTTTTCCTTCTGCTATCCTTTTCATCATAGCCACGTGCCTCTTAGCCGCTCCGGTCGTATCGCCAGCCACGGGCCGGGGTAAAACATATGTGTTGAATCCCAGCTCCCTGGCCTTCCTTTCTGCCGCCCCAAGAGCCGTACGGTTTGATCCGATGATTACGTTCTTTACTTTTTTGAAGATCGGATCACGCGGCTTGGGCGTCTCTTTTAATCTTTCCCCGGCGCCTTTTTCTAAATGGGAGTATATCGACGATGGGATCTTCTTTCTGAGGTCATACTTTTTGACGATCTTCATGCAGTCTGAAAAAGTCGTCCTGTCAGGTGCTGTCGGCCCCGACGCAATGGAATCGAGCCTGTTTCCAATCACGTCAGACAGTATCAAGGTCAGAACGGGTGAGGGCTGCGCCAGCTCTGCCAACCTACCCCCTTTCACCTGGGAGATGTGCTTGCGGATGGTGTTGATCTCTTTGATGTCCGCGCCGCATCTCAAAAGCTCATCTGTAAGCTTGATCTTATCCCTTAGAGAGATGCCGGCAACAGGAGAGACGAGAAGCGCCGATCCGCCGCCGGAAAGTAAGAAAATGACCAGATCATCCGGGGCGGTTGGCGATAGAAGTTTCACGATCCTTCTGGTGCCTTTCAACCCCTCCCTGTCGGGAAGAGGATGCGCTCCCTCCATAAGATCAATGCGGCCGCGCAGTGGAAGGTGATGACCCTTTTTGGTTATGATTATGCCGGAGGAGATTCTATCCCCAAAAAGCTCCTCTATGGCCTGTGCCATTCGGGCAGAGGCTTTGCCAGCGCCAATCACAAAGACTCGCTTGATCAGTCTCAGATCGTAGGAGTGACTGTCGACCCACAACTTTCCTCGCTTCAACTTGACGCGCTTCTTTATGGCGTAAAGGGGATCGGAGGCTTTGATGCAAGAGTGCAGGATGGACAGCACGTCTTTTCGTAATGACCTCGCCGATCGCCCGGGCGTTGTCACCGGTTATCCTCCTCCACAGTCTGCTGGAGCTTGCCCAGGAAATCCGGGATGGCTGAGATGACCCGGTTCCAGTTGGGTATCTCAGGCGCGCGCAGGGGGTCGTCCAGGAACTCCTGGGCGGCAATCTTGATCCCCTTGCAGAAGGCCTCCACCGCCGAGACCTCCGAGTGCCTGTCGAAGTAAAGTTGATTTATGAAGGCATCGTCCTCATATCTCTTTATGGTATCCTGAGCAGTTCTCAGATACGCGGACTGCAGGGTGCGCAGAGAGCCGGCGGAGAGGATCACCCCCTCGGTGGAAAGGGTTCTGAAGATGGTCTTGGTGATGTCTATGCACATCTTCAAAAGCCCCTTGGTGGGGTCTGTCTCCGAAAGCTCGTGGTGCTTGTGCTCGAAGGTTTCCGCCAGATCCACCTGGCAGATTCTCCTGGGTACGCAATTGCGATAGACCTCAGCCAAAAACCCCACCTCCAGTCCCCAGTCGGATGGAATCCTGTTGACCCGGGCTAAATCCATGTCCAGACTAAACTCTCCCGACAGGGGATACCGAAAACTATCAAAATAGACTAAAATGGGCAGATAACCCAAAATCTTCTCTAAAGCCCGGATCAGAGGGGTAAAAAACAATCTGGTGGCCCTTCCGTACATGCGGTCGGTCACCCGGCTGTAGAAGCCTTTACAGAATTCGTATCCCATGTTGGGATTGGCAGCAGGATAACACAGGCGCGCCAGAAGCTCGCGATTGTAGGTGAGTATGTCGCAATCGTGGAGAGCTATAACGTGGCTTTTCTCATTGGCGATCACGTAGCCCATCGCGATCCAGACCGATCTTCCCTTCCCATCCTCTCCTATAGACAGCTCGTTTTTTTCCAGCAACTTGTAGAGCTCTCCGATCCTGGGGCCGCTGCTCCAGACTATCTTCGCTTCGACAGGTATCTCGGATAAGACCTTCTTGGCCTGCCTGAATTCCATGGTATCGGTCCTGTTCATCACCACCACTATCTCTTCTAAGTACTTCACCACTCTTAAGTTCTCCAGGATCCTCTTGAAGGCCTCCCCCTGAAAATCAGAAAAGGTGGTGGGCAGAACCAAAGCAATGGGTCGGTGTTTGGCGTGCTCGCCCAGCTCCCACTCCAGCGCCTCTAAGTTGGGCTTCCCCAACCGGTGCAGGGTGGAGACCACGCCACTTTGATAGAAATCGCTCATCTTATCATTTCTCCTTTACTTGGGGGGCGCCTCCTCAAAGGATACCCGGCTGGTCCATCTTGAACGCTTTACATTTGACAGGTAAGTATAATAAATGCAGAACATACGAGCAAGAGATTTATTTCCCGCCTGGTCCGACCACGCGGCACTCAAAGAAACGAGTTGCGAACTCACGCCCCGCGCGCGGCGGTACAACTCAGGCTCAGCGCACACCGATTCGAACGCCGGCGCAGGCCGGTCCATTCAAAGTTTCTCTTGACAAATAAGTGCCACATTCTATTATTACATTTCGTATACGAAACGTA
Organism: Candidatus Zixiibacteriota bacterium; assembly: GCA_049643405.1. Taxonomy (GTDB): domain Bacteria; phylum Zixibacteria; class MSB-5A5; order MSB-5A5; family SM1-73; genus SM23-73-3. The sequence goes on along the minus strand of JBARPX010000034.1, from coordinate 12,947 downwards.
TGTGTGCCGCGAATTAGGCTGTGGAGTAAAATCTATTGTAGATGCTGAATTTGATCGTCGGTTTAGGGAATCCGGGAGCAAGGTACCGGCGCACCCGGCACAATTTAGGTTACAGGGTGGCCGATTCTCTGGCCGATAAGAACAACAGGAGATTCAAGCCAGGCAAGGGAGATTACCTTTTCTGTGAGATAAGGCGGAGCGAGGAAGACAGTTTCTTTCTGATCAAGCCCCTCACTTACATGAATGCAAGCGGGGAAGCGGTGAGGGAGGCTCTTGATCATTTCGGCCTGGGCGTAGAGGATCTTCTGGTACTGTGTGACGACGCGAATCTCCCCCTGGGGAGAATCCGGATCAGGGAGAAAGGAACCGATGGAGGCCACAAGGGTTTAGGTTCCGTCATCTTTCATCTGGGCTCCATTTCTTTTGCCCGGTTGAGAATGGGAATCGGGGAGGCACCGGAAGGTTTGGAGTTGGAGGAGTTCGTGCTCAGGGAGTTCGACGGCGAGGAGGAGAAGACCGTGGAGAAAATGATCGAAACAGCTTGCGCCGCGGTGGAGAATGCATTAACTTGGGATGTCGAGGATACTCAGAGCCGGTTCAACGCTTGAAGGTCGGGTACCGAAACAAGAGAAGAGCGTTTCTTGAGCATTAGAAGGCCAGAATAGAATGGCGCGATTGGAGGTGAGAAGTTGAGATTATACGAGACCGTATTTGTGCTGGACCCCTCTTTGGATGAGCATGCAGTTGAGAAGGAGAGAGCAAAAGTAGAGGAACTGATTACCAGCCGAAAGGGCACGGTGAAAAAGATCGATAAATGGGGGATGAAAAAATTCGCCTATCCCATCAACAAGAGACCGCAGGGTTATTATACATTAATCTACTTCGAAGGAGATGGAAGCCTCCTCACGGAACTGGAGAGAGCATACAAACTAAATGAGTCCTGTCTTAGATACCTGACGGTGGCCTCCCAGGAGGAAATGACCGAAAGGGAAGGAGACGAAACCGGGGAGGATCAGACAGCAAGCACCTCTCCTCCATAAAATGAGGTTTTTTGAACGCGCTAACCGTTGATTTCTCGAGAGAGACTAAAGAAGAGTGGAGACTAAAATATGAAGATCGGGTTTGAAGGAAGAAGGAGGAAAACCTGTCGCTTCTGTGAGAACAGAATCGACAAGATAGACTATAAGGATGAAAAGCTGTTGAGAAGGTTTGTCACTGACCGGGGGAAGATCGTGCCCCGGCGCATATCCGGGAATTGCGCCTGGCACCAAAGGAGGCTGACCACCGCCGTCAAAAGAGCCAGGCACCTGGCCCTTCTTCCCTTCACCAGCGAAACCTATAGGTAGAGTCGTCGGACGTCGAAGTTCGATTGCCAGGATCGACCGGGAAAAGAAGTGGGTTGAAGGGAGACTCTGAAAGTTCTGGCACGTCACGCCTTTAGGCAAACCGGTACCTTAAGAGAGGGAAGCTATGAAGGTGATCTTGAAGGACGATGTGGAGAAGTTGGGTAAATGCGGCGATGTGGTGGAGGTAAAGGACGGCTACGGAAGGAATTATCTCTTCCGTCGAAACCTGGCCGTTCCCGCCACCAGAGGAGATCTTAAGTCCATTGAAGAGATAAAAAAGCAGAAGGAGATCCGGGATCAAAAGAAAAGAAGACTGGAGGAAAGACAGAAGATTCAACTGGAGAAGATCTCCTGCACCGCGGAGGTTCTGGTGGGGGAGGAAGACCGGGTTTTCGGATCGGTGACCTCTCAGACCATAGCCGATCTTCTTAAGGAGAAGGGCTTCGAAATCGACCGACACAAGATCATGCTGGAAGCGCCCATAAAGGCGTTAGGCGTCTATACCGTTCCCGTCAAGATCTCCGGGGACGTGGTCGCTTCGCTGAAGGTGTGGGTGGTTAAGAAGCAGCAAACTTGAAAGCTTTTTGGGATACTCTAAATCCGGGGGAAACATGGGCTTGATCGAAGCGAAGGTGAACGGGCTGGCACTCGATATGACCACCAACTCTCCGGTGGTAATCCTCTCCTCCTCAGATTCGGATCGACTGCTTCCCATCTGGATCGGGCATTATGAGGCTTTAGCCATCGCCATGGAGCTTTCCGCGGTCAGCTCCCGGAGACCCCTGACCCATGACCTTCTCAAATCGGTGATTTCCAACATGGGCGGAGAGGTTCAGAAGATCGAGGTCACGGAACTGAAGGAACAGACCTTTTACGCCAAGATCTACATCAAGATGAACGGGTCGACCCTGCAGATCGATGCCCGACCCTCCGATTCGATTGCCCTGGCGCTCAAGACCAAGGTCCCCCTTTTCGTGGCTGAGGAGCTCTTTCAGTTGAAGAGACCGGATAAGGAGGGGCAGGACCTGAGTGATCCTGAGACCCTGAAGGAGAGGTTGAAAAGGATTAATCCGGAGGATTTCGGAAAATACTCCCTGTGAGGTTTGAGATCCCGAAGGCCACGCATCCGGCAGTCTGCAATTCAGCAGGAATGTGAGCTTCGAAAGTGAGCGCACATGCGGTGATATGGCGAAAAGAAAAATCTCTTCGACCACCGGCTGGCTTCTGGCCACTCTGCTTCTGGCTTGTCCCGCCAGTTGGTCGCAGGTAATATATCCACACGAGCTGGAAAAGAACCTAAGGGAGGCAGAAAAGAGCTATTCGGGAAAGGAATACTTCAAGGCGGAGGATCTTTTCCTGCGACTTTCCAAATCTTTCCCCAACAATCCCCGCTATTCCTACTTCCAACTCATGATCGCCAAATGCGAATACAACCTGAAAGAGTACTCCTCAGCCGGCGACAAATTCAAGCGTTTCATCCGCCAGTTCCCCCGAAGTAGTTACCTTTCCACCTGTTATCTTATGCTGGGCAACATCGCACACCTGCAGGACAAGCCCTACCAATCGGCTCAGAATTTCATCTATGCGTATGAGTACACCAAAGAGGCGAAATCAAAGACCCTGGCCAAAAAATCGCTTGAGCCTCTGTTGAAGAGATGGCTTTCGGTTGGGGAGTTGGAGAAGCTCAGTGCGGCTAACCAGGATAAAGAGCTTGCGCCCTTGATCTTCTTTCACCTGGGAAGAAGAAGCTTAGAGCAGGGGAAGCACAAGAAGGCTCTTGAGGCGCTAAACTACTATCGGGATAATTTCCCTCAGGGTGAGAACATTCAGGAGGTTCATTCTCTGCTGCAGAAGGCGTCCTCGTCACCCTCCAAAATCGTTAAGGTGGGGGTGTTGGTCCCTTTAAGCGGAGAGTTTTCGGTTTACGGAAAGAGCCTGATCAGTGGCATGAAGCTGGCCTTGTCCTCCAAACCGTCCACCCGGAGTAAGGTCGAGCTCGAGGTAAAGGATACCCAAGGGGATTTCGCGAAGGCGGCCGAGCTTTGTCGTGATCTGATAGAAGAAGATGGCGTGGTTTGTGTGATCGGGCCGCTGAGGAGCGAATCGGTGGCGACGACTGCGGTGGTGGCAGAGCGTTCCGGTATCCCCTTAATCACCCCCACCGCCTCGCAGAAAGGTCTGGCCGGCCTGGGAGATTTCGTCTTTCAGCTTTCCCCCACCCCGCACATAAAGGGAAAGATCTTAGCCGAATTCGCAGTGCAAAGCGGGGGTCTCCGGGAGTTTGCCATGCTGGTGCCGGAGGCTCAGCAGGAGGGGTCGGAGGCTCTGAGCTTCAAGGCGACCGTTGAAGCGCTGGGAGGCAGGATCGTGGCCCTGGAGCGATATCCTCCCGGCACCCAGGATTTTTCACCCCATCTTAAGGGGATAAAAAACGTGCTGCTGGGATTTTCTTCCTCCCCGCCCTCGCAGGAAGAGGATTCCTTCTTTGATGAGATTCCGATATGGCTGGACGGGCTGTTTATCTCGGCAGATCAAAGGGAGATGTACGACATTCTCTCCCGCATCCACAAGTTCAACATTTTCGGCGCCATCATTGGAACGGAGGTATGTGGGGAGCAACAGGTGCTGGGGTTCGCTCAGATCATCGATCGGGAGATGATCTTCGCCTCGAACAAGTTCACCAATAAAGCTAACCCGCAGAGGCAGTATCTCTCAAGCCTCTACCGCGAGCGTCACAACAGAGAGCCTGATTTGGTTTCCATGCTGGGATACGACTCCATGCTTCTTTTACTTTCGGTTCTGGAGAATGCCAGCTCCCCTGGGGGGATAAAAGACGCCCTTCTGGCGATTTCCGATTTTGCCGGAGCTGCGGGGGAGGTTCGCTTCGATCCAAACGGTGAAAATACCAGAATTCCGATCTACAAGCTGGAGAAGGGAGAGGTGAAAAGGGTGAGGTGAAAAAACGGTTGAAAAGCAAAAGAAATTGGGTTATACTGATAATTCAGGTCGTATTTGGCATCAAGTAAGGGGTGATAAGGTGACAGAGGAAAAAGACAGAAGAGTGGCCCTAAAGATAATGATGGGTGACCAGGAGAGGGAGGTAACCTTCGACGAGTTGGTCCTCTCCAACAACTTAGCCCAAGAGGCTTTGGTGCGTCTTCTGGTTGAAAAGAAGATATTCAAGCCGGAGGAACTGGCGAAGGAGATGGCGCGGGTCAGGAAAGAAAGGTATCGAGCACCCCAGGATCTGCCCCCGAAGGGGGGAACTTAGCTGGCTCTCCCTTAAGTCCTCTCTGATGGGATGGTAACGAGATGAGTGAAGATACTACGCTTAAATGGTCGTCGCATCCGGTGAAAAAGAAGATCCTGGTTTCAATCCTGGTCGTTCTCTTCTTATTCTTTGTCTGGCTGGTGGTATATGTGACCACCTTCAGCCCTTTGCTCACCGGCCTTGCCGTGATCATCCTGTTAGGATCCTTGTCTTCCTTCTTTCTTCCGACGGATTATGAACTGGATCAAGAGAAGGTCAAGATAAGGTTCCTTTTCACCAGGCGGGAGAGGGAGTGGAGCGCCTTTCGTTCATTCTATGTGGACAAAAACGGGATTTTGCTCTCCCCCTTTGCCAAAAGGTCCCGGCTGGAGAACTTCAGGGGAGTCTATGTACGATTCAGCCGGAACAAAGATCAGGTGGTAGATTTCGTAAGATCAAAGATAGAGAAGAAAGAGAGCGCTTAGTTTAGAATCCCGGGAGTAATCTTCAAAACAAGAGGTTACCTGTCGTGCACTTCCTGAGAGACATGTTCTCGGTGGGGCCGAAGAAGGGAGAGGAAGAGAAGCTCACTCCCAAGCAGGAGGAGATCCTCACCAAAATCGCCAGGAAGGTGGTTCACTGGAAGATGTCGGTTCCGGCCGTACTTTTCTTGGAGTCGGTCAAACCTTTGAATTACGTGGGCAGCCAGATGATGGTCTTCTTCGAGCCTTTCGTTCACGCTCTGGTCTCATGGAAGGACTATGACGAGGTCCGAAAGATGATGGAGGAGAGGGGAACCGTGGAAAAGCTGTTGCAGAGAATCGAACAGCTTGATTCTGAGACAGAGGAAAAGGAGAAAGTCCTCAAGAAAGAAAGAAAGCTGCGAAGAAAGAGAGAGTGGGGAGAGAAGAGCTTTAGGGAGAAGGTAAGATATATTCTTATCGGCAGATGAGAACATCCGGCGCGGACAAGAAAGCAATCTTGCCGGTCTGTGAAAAAGATAGGGGGAAACGATGAAACAGGTCCTGTCAATTATGGCCGCGGCGATCCTCTTGGGGTTGCTGTTTACAGGATGCAAGGAAAAGCAGGAGGGAATCGAGGTGGTCCAAGAGGAGTCGGCAGCGGAAGCAAAGTCTCTGACCGGGAAGAGGGTGGTGATGATCATCGCCCCGCAGGACTTTCGTGATGAGGAGCTTATCGAGCCGCAGGGCGTTCTGTACGACAGAGGGGTGGAGGTCAAGGTTGCCAGTGCATCCCTGGAGATCGCCAAAGGCATGTTGGGCGCCCAGGTTAAACCAGATCTGCTGGTCAGCGACATAAAGGTAGAAGACTGGGATGCCATAATCCTGGTGGGCGGTGGCGGATCGAGCGTTTACTGGGATGATCCTTTCGTCCACTCCATGCTGAATGAGGCGGTGAAGCAGAATAAGATCGTTGGCGCCATCTGCATTGCACCAGTGACACTGGCCAACGCCGGAATCCTCGTCGGGAAGAAAGCCACCGTATATAGCTCAGAGACACAGAAATTGGTGGATAAAGGAGCAGAATGCACCGGCAAGGAAGTGCAGATAGACGGAAACATAATCACCGCCAGCGGTCCCCCGGCGGCCAAAGGATTTGGAGAAGCGATAGCCGAGGCACTGTCGGAATAGCAGTAGCTTGGTTAGATTAAGCGTAGTGGTACGCCTGTAGCGCGCAGCGTGCCATGACTCGCGTAGCAGAGGCTTCAGGCCTCTGCGCGGAGCCATGAAGGCTCCGCTACGCGGCTACGAAGAACAAAGAGACAAAAGTGGTCAAATCGATTACCTGTTGTGTCAGGAGCTACTCCTGACACAACACAACCGGAAGCGTCAAGACTGAGGTCCTGAGGTAACTAGAAGATAACTTAGGTAATTGTAAGAGCTTTACGTGCAAAGGATTTTTGTGGAGAAAGGAGTGCAGTATGTCAAAAAAGTATGTCTTTTGTCTCCTTCTCAGTTTTATTCTGTTCTTTCTGGCCGTCAACGCTTATGCATGGGATGGCCAACGCAAAGGTTTCTTGTTAGGATTTGGTATCGGTCCCGGTTTTACCTCATTTACTCAAAAAGTTACATATCCACATGACACTAACCGTGTTGTTGTGATCCGCCACATTCCGGGAGTAAGCGCTGAATCAGGTCGCCAGAACAAGGCAGCAGTCGTGACCGATTTCAAGATCGGTTATGCTCCAGATAATACGTGGGCGATTTACCATACCAGCAAGGTTTACTTTTATGGAATCACTAATATGTCGGGTGGGATGTGACAATTGCTAGCGGGTTGGGTGCCCTGGCCGTCTCTTACTGGTTCAAGCCACAAGCTCCCTCCCCTTTTGTTGCCGGGGGCCTTGGTTACTCCATCTGGGCTTTGCCTTTCGAAGATAATCGTCCAGATACTTGGATTGGCCTCGGTTTATTCGCTGGTGGAGGATATGAATACTCCAGACACGTCAGCGTCGAGGGATATTTGTCGTGGGGACAGCCCAAACACAAGGAATCTAGTCTGGAAGTAAGTTCCAATGCTTTGTCCGTCATGCTTACAGTCAATGTCCTCGGATATTGACCAGCGTTTACCCGTTGTGTCAGGAGCTACTCCGACACAACACAATCAGAAGCGTCAAGACTGAGGCCCTGACACAACTGGGAAAATGATGAATCACACTAACGAAAAGATATTAAAGAGAATACAAGATCTAATCGAGAAAGGCGAGAGCGTAAAAACTCAACAAGATGTCGAAACCTTAAGAGATGAACATATCTACCATGTCAAACATGCCCCATTTGAAGAATGGAGAACAAATGCTCTTTCCTTCATTGAAAGCATCACTGAAGCGGATAGCGTGTATAAAAGGAATTTTGAAGGAAAGGTGAAGACGCCGGAGATGGATGAGGTAGATAGCGGGATTGGTATATTAGGGGCCCTGAAAAATGATCTTGAACAAGGCCATCTAACAAGATTTAGAACTTTAGTCGTTGCAGAGGTATTTTCTGATTTCCTGGAAATGGCTGAATACTTACTGGAAAGCGATTACAAGGACCCTGCTGCTTCCCTTACAGGTGCTGTGCTGGAGGATGGTCTTAGAAAAATGTGCGGGAAACGTAACATCCCGGTGAAAAAGGTTGATGACATTTCTTCCCTCAATCACAAACTCGCAGACAAAAAGGCATTTGGCAGAAACGCTCAAAAGCAGGTCCAGGCTTGGAAAGGAATTCGCGACAGCGCGGATCACGCGAGGTTTGATGAGTATAAAAAGGAAGATGTCGAGGACATGCTTAAAGGTGTTAGAAGGTTCCTCGGAGAAAACCTCAAATAGGTGTTGTGGAAACACGGTGTCAGGCGCGTAGCAGAGGCTTTAGGCCTCTGCTCGGAGCCATGAAGGCTCCGCTACGCGGCCGCAGACATCAAAGAGACAGAAGTGGTCAAATCGACGCACAGATGAAGGGGTAACATGAAAGACATAAAACCTGAAGACGTGAACGTAATCTTAGCCACCGACTGTGGTAGCACTACGACCAAGGCCATCCTGATCGAGAAGAAGGGGGACGAGTATCGCTTGATCGTGAGGGGTGAAGCCCCCACTACGGTAGAAGCTCCCTTTGAGGACGTGACCATGGGAGTTTTAAATGCCGTGGGAGAGGTGGAGGAACTCACCGGAAGAAAGCTCTTGGACGAACAAGGCAGGATTATCTCTCCTGCCAGTGACAACGTGGGCACCGACCTCTACATCTCTACCTCCTCAGCCGGCGGCGGCCTGCAGATGATGGTGGCGGGAGTGGTGAGAAGCATGACCGCTGAGTCGGCAGAACGCGCAGCCTTAGGAGCGGGCGCAATCGTGATGGACGTTATCGCCTCCAACGACAAGAGACTTCCCCATGAGCAGATTCAGAGGATAAGGCATCTCCGGCCGGATATGATTCTGCTCTCCGGTGGAATCGACGGAGGCACCACCACCCATGTGGCGGAGATCGCCGAATTGATTTCCGCCGCCGATCCAAAGCCCAGATTGGGAATTGGCTACAACCTTCCGGTCATCTATGCGGGCAACGTGGATGCCAGAGAAGCCGTCAAAGAGACTTTGAAAGATAAGGTGGCGCTGGATATTGTGGATAATCTTAGACCGGTGCTGGAGAGGGAGAATCTCCTTCCTGCTCGAGAGAAGATCCATGACCTGTTCATGGAACACGTGATGGCCCAGGCTCCCGGCTACAAGAAGCTAATGACCTGGACCGACGCGCCTATCATGCCCACGCCCGGCGCAGTGGGGTTGATCATAAAAACCATTGCCGAGCTGGAACAGATTGAGGTGGTGGGTGTGGACATCGGTGGGGCCACCACCGACATCTTCTCGGTTTTTCAGAAGGTGTTCAATCGCACGGTGAGCGCCAACTTGGGGATGAGTTATTCGGTCTCCAACGTCTTTGCCGAAGCCGGACTGGAGAACGTGATGCGCTGGGTTCCCTTTCACATGGATGAGAGGAACTTGAGGAACAGGGTTAAAAACAAGATGATCCGGCCCACCACCATCCCGCAGATGATGGAGGAATTGATCTTCGAGCAGGCAATAGCCAAGGAGGCCTTAAGGCTGGCTTTCGTTCAGCACAAGTCGTTCGCCACCGAGTTAAAGGGGATTCAGCAGCAGAGAACCATCGGGGACGCTTTTGCCCAGGATCTGGGAGGTCAGACGTTAGTCAGTATGATGAGCCTGAACATGCTGGTCGGGTCGGGCGGGGTGCTCTCGCATGCTCCCCGGAGACAACAGGGGGCTTTGATGTTGATCGACGGCTTCCTTCCGGAGGGAATAACCCGTCTGGCAGTCGATTCCATCTTCATGATGCCCCAGTTGGGCGTCCTGTCCACGGTTCACGCCAAGGCCGCAACACAGGTTTTCGACAAGGATTGCCTGATTCATCTCGGTACCTGCATCGCTCCAGTCGGAGAATCGAAGGAGGAGCGGGACATCTTAAGCTACAAGTTCACCATGCCCGACGGGAAGATCGAGGAAGGATCGGTGAAATACGGGGAGATGAGAAGCATACCTCTAGGGCTGGACGAAAAGACCGGCGTTCCCCAGACGTGCGAGGCGACTTTCGAACCGCATCGAGGCTTTGATGTGGGAGCAGGACGAGGAAACAAAGTAGAGACGACCATTCACGGCGGAGTAAGCGGAATCATCATCGATTGCAGGGGTCGGCCATTCAATCTGCCGACTGATGCCAAGACCAGAGTGCTAAAACTGAAAGAGTGGATGACAGCGCTGGACATTTACCCCAAAGAGGCGCTGGAGAAGATGTAGGGCGTCTTCAGGGAAAAAACATCGGCGCATGTCGTCGTGTTTTCAAGATACGCGAACAGGAGAGAGACTATGGGTCACGCATATACGCCTGGATTGAAGGTAACTGGTAAAGTTCTTTTGACCAAGAAAAGAATACTTCCTTTGAAGGGAGACGTTCTCAGTAAGGTCGGGGACAAGGTGAAGCCGGATACGGTGGTGGCTCGAACCCTGCTCCCGGGAAACGTTCAGCCGATCAACGTGGCCAACATCCTGGGAATTCCCCCGGAAGACATAATGCACCACATGCTCAGAAAAGAAGGGGAGAAGGTCAACGAGGGCGAAGTCATCGCCAAGAGCAAGAGCTTTTTTGGTCTATTCTCATCCGAATGCAAAGCCAAGGCCGAAGGGAGCGTGGAGAGCATCTCCTCCGTCACCGGACAGGTTTTGATCAGGGGGAATCCTATCCCGGTGGAGATAAAGGCATATCTTGAGGGTGAAATCATGGAGGTGTTCGAGAAGGAGGGAGTGGCGGTCTCCACCTGGGGATCATTCATCCAGGGAATCTTCGGCATCGGCGGTGAGACGCACGGAGAAATCAAGGTGGTGACCAAGGATAACACAGAAGTGTTGACCGACAGGTTGATCGATAAGGATTGCGCGGGAAAGGTGGTGGTTGGCGGAAGCCTGGTCACCGCGGAAGCCCTAAAGAAGGCCATACAGCTCGGTGCGAAAGGGATCGTGGTGGGGGGCTTCGACGACAAGGACCTAAGAGGCTTTTTGGGCTACGATCTGGGGGTGGCCATAACCGGGTCGGAGGACTTGGGAGTGACTCTGGTGGTCACCGAGGGATTTGGAGAGATTAACATGGCGGAGATAACCTTCGCACTTCTGAAATCAAAAGAGGGCACCATGGCCTGCATAAACGGAGCCACCCAGATCCGAGCCGGGGTGATTCGCCCGGAAGTGGTGATCCCGTTCGGAGGAGATGTGCATCTCAAAGAGAAGGTCGAGGAATTCGAGAGCATGGGGCTGACCGAGGGCTGCCCCGTCCGAGTAATCCGCGAGCCTCATTTCGGCCGATTAGGCAAGGTCAGCTCTCTTCCTCCGGCCCTGCAAAAGCTGGAATCGGAGTCATCTGCCAGAGTACTGGAAGTTGAATTTCAGGACGGCACTAAAGCCATCATCCCCCGGGCCAATGTGGAGATGCTGGAGGAATAGCGTCCCCGGAATCCACTTAAAGGTCCGTGGCCTGGTAATCGGGGACTAAGCGGGGTTTAGAAACCAGCACCTAACTTAAGTTAGGTGCTGGTTTCTTTGTTACTGCAGAAGCTTGTTTAGGCTTACACAAGCGTCACCCGTTAAGGCCTCAGCGGGCCATGTTCCCGGTCTGAACGAACTCCGGCCCCTCCCGAATTTTATTGACAAATTCAAAAATTGTGTTAACTTTAATATTGGAAGAGGCTGAAAGTATCAGTTTCCGGAATGATCCTGAAAATACTGAAAAATCAACAAAATAATCTCTCCTTCAGGAGGTAAGCCTTATGGCAACCAAACGGTTAAAAGTTGTTGCTCTCGTTTTCTCGATTGTCTTACTTCTGGCGGTTGAAATTGCATGGGGAGGAATGATCAACAAGGATCGCGACTGGCAGATCATGCAGAAGCGCCTGTGTGAATGCAAATCTCTCCCGGAGACGTGGGCTCCCGTGGTGAAGGACGGCCCTAAAGCCGGAGGGGATTTGATCTGGTGGTTCCAGGGAATAGAAAACGTGGAGTGCGTCTCCCCATTTGTGGATGTGGACGGGGATCTACTTCCGGATGTGTTGGTCGAAACGTATGATGCAGGAGCGCCGCAGGAGGATCATTTCTATTGCATCAAAGGGAACAGTCCCGGCTACGGGACGGTTCTCTGGTCCTGCCGCCCTCCCGGCGGGCCGAGCAACAGCGGCGGTTGGGGCGACCAGTGCGTTTCCTACATGGATGACGTAAACGGAGACGGTCATGCCGACGCCCTTTTGGGCACGGCCTGGGGCGGACGCACTGCTTACGCAATTGACGGGTTGTCGGGGGGCGTTATCTGGTCTTACGACACCTATGCCTTCCCTCCTTCCGGCTGGATTTATTCGGTCTGTCCCATACAGGATTTGACCGGTGACAGCATACCCGAGGTTCTTTTTGGGGCTGGTTCGGATGCAAATGCTGCCTTCTGTGTGAACGGCACCAACGGCAGTGTGATATGGAAGTTCAACGCATACGACGCGGTCTTCGCCGTAGCCGAGATCGAAGACGTTAACGAAGATGGAAAGAACGACGCCCTTATCGGATCGGGAGACCCTTATGACGATCGAATCGTCTGTGTCTCGGGAGCCAGTATGGGAGCAGCAACCGTGTTGTGGCAGCACAGCTTCGCTGGAGCATCGGTCCACGACGTTGCCGCCATCGACGACGTGAATGGAGATGGAAAACAGGACGCTTTAGCCGGCGTGTGGGATGGGTACGTTTACTGCAGAAGCGGTACCAACGGAGCACACATCTGGAACTACTACGTGGGGTCTTATCAGTACGTGATGAAAGTGGTCCCCATCGACGACGTGAATGAGGACGGCATCCAGGACGTGCTGATCGGATCGTGGCTAAATGCCATAATATGCGTTTCCGGCGCCGATGGCTCGGAGATCTGCAAGTACACCGTGGGAACCTTGAACGGAGGGGACGTGTGGACGGTCGACGGAGTCCAGGACATAAATGGCGATGGGTATCCCGAGGCCATTGGGGGGTCATTCGATTACAAGGTCTACTGCGTCGATCTCAGGGCCTGCGATACCCTCTGGACATACTATACCGGCAACCGTGTCTTCACGGTTAGAGGTCTTCCGGATGTTGACGGCAACACCACGCCGGACGTTCTGGCAGGAACCCAGATGCTGTCCAGTTCCGGAGGAAGAGTCTACTGCATTCAAGGGGGAATCTCGCTGGATACTGTGCCTGACATTGTTTCCACCTCTCCGGCACAGAATGAGTTGAACGTGCCGGTCTCCACTGACATATCGGTGACTTTCGATAT
>JBARPX010000033.1:0-6516 GCA_049643405.1 Candidatus Zixiibacteriota bacterium | reverse complement strand
TGGGTTCTGGTGGACCAGACCGCCGGACCTTTCTTCAGGTTTAGCGTTTTGATCTGAACGGCGGTTTTGTCCGCTATGAAACCTATCTCTCCACCCAGTGCATCGATCTCCTTGACCAGTTGTCCTTTTGCCTGTCCGCCGACAGCGGGATTACAGGACATCTGGGCAATGGTCTCCTTGTTCATGGTGAACAGGAGGGTCTTATGCCCCATCCTGGCCGCAGCCAGTGCCGCCTCACACCCGGCATGCCCGGCCCCAACCACAATCACATCATATTTATCTTCGTAGGTCAGCATATTGTTTCACGTGAAACTTGTTTTCTCTTGAGTAGACCTTTCCCTTTGTCAAGTTCGCGTAACCCCCCCCGTACGGGTGGCACCGCGGCGTGAAGCCTCAGCTACGCGCTGTTAAGATACTGTACGGTGTCGCGGTGTCAAGGTTTTTGCAGGTTTTTCTCGATCCGCAATAATACCTGAAGCATTTCCTTGAGAAGCTGTTGTTGGGTGCGCTCCGGTGGCCTGTCCTCCAGCATCGTTGCCTCGGACTTCACCAGGCGCACCTTGGCCATCACTTCTTCCTTTATGGCGTCGAAATCCTCCAGTCCGACCAGCTTGCCTTCAGGTGATGTGTTGGCGCCGTGACCAGCGGTCTGAACGTTCAGGTGACCCAGGCCAAAACGTCGCTCGAACGGTCCCTGGAGCGTGTTCAGGTTGGTGATCTTGTGAAAGGGGATCACCTTCTTTCTCCTCCAGAAGACGCCGCCCTGCACTCTCAGATCTTCTGAAGAGAGCTCATACTTCAAGGTCTTGACATAAGCGGGAAGATACAACTGAAAAAGGATGAAAACCATCAAACCCAGAACACCTATGACAAAGGACCATATGTCGTAGAGATGCCGGGGATGTTGTTTGATGATCTGAAGAAAGACGACCGGCAAAACACAATACACAACAAACAAGAGGAAGTTGATTAGACTATACATACCATTCAGCTTCCGGCTTGGTTTGAACTCCATTGTAGATTCTCCTTTCTTCTTTCAGTCAGGCGCGTTCGTTCACCTGGGTTATACGAATCGAACCGTTACGGTTCCCTATACTTTCCCCAGTGCAAGACTTCAGGCAACGATTTCTTTGGCGGCGGCGGCGACCATTTGACCGGCTCGCCCAATGCAATGAGTAAGAGGATTCGTTTCTCCTTTGGCACCTGCAACAACTCCTTGAACTCTTCCTCATGCGACCGCATCTGACCCTCTATCCAACAGCTTCCCCACCCTAAGTCTCTGGCTGCCAACAACATATTCTGAGTGGCGGCAGATCCATCCTCTCTCCAGTATTCAGACGATCCCTCCACAATCACTGCAATTATGGCAGAAGTACCGTCAAATTTACCGTCCTCGAAGGTGTCGTACTTTCTCGGAGGGTGAAAGCGACTTACGATCTGATCCAGAACGGCTTTCTCGGTTATCACGACAAAACTCCACGTCTGTCTGTTCCTGGCCGAAGGGGCCAGTCGTCCGGCATCGACGATCCTTTCCAAATCGCCCTTCCGAATCTTCTTGCCGGTGTAAGTTCGTATCGTTCTTCTTTTCCGAATCACCTCAAAAAGCTCCATCGGCTTACCTTTCAGTTACTGGCGCATGACAACAGCTATTTGTTCTTTACCTCGCATAGCACCGCGTGCGCCGGGTTCAATGTCACTTTCCTGGGCATCAGGGGCGCCTTAGGCAATTGGTATTCATTGTGTGGTTTGTCCACCCAGAGCCGCAGGATCGCATGTTGATCCATGCCGAAATCCAGCAGTACCGGAACCCACATCTTGAAATCCTCCGACACGTTCTCCTGATCGACCTCACAGGTGACGATGTACTTACCGTCGGAGGTCGGCTTTGTGCTGTAGGAGAACTTATAGGTTGGGATATCCACTCCGTAGACCCACTGGTCAAAGAACCAATCCATGTCTTCCCCCACGTGTTTCTCCACTATCTCCTTGAAATCCTCGGTGGACGCCTCTTTTCCGTAGTAGGTCTCTACGAAATCCCGCATCATGGCGATGAAGCTGCTGTCGCTTTTAGCGTTGTAATCCATCATCATATTTCTGAGCATGTGCAGGACGTACGCCCCTTTTTCATACACCAGGGTGACGTAGTCGGATGATTCTGATGAGTTGAGCCGGTAGCCCAACCAGAGGGGACCGGCCTCTGAGCCCACAGACTCTTTGTGTCCCTTCCCCATAATGTCTTTCCTCCACTCCTCAAGCTCATCGAAGAACGCCTCGTTGTCCTGAGTTGACATCTGGGCAAACCATGCTCCGGAGTACTCGGCAAAGCCTTCACTCAGCCACTGGTCATGGTACGTCTCCCATCCCACAATATGCGCCCACCACTGATGGGAAACCTCATGGGCACGAAAGGATACCTCCCTGAATTTGGTGTCCGGCAATCCTCCCTCTCCCATGAATGTTGCCCAGGAGAGATGGAGTAGGCCTGGGAACCCCTGGCCGTGAGCAGCCGGGATCTCTGTCGCTGCCACCTTGAAAAACGGACACTTCCCATAGGTGGCTTGATAGAAATTGAGGCTGTTCACCACGTCCGCTCCAACGTTCTTCTTGCTCTTCGAATCCAGGAGCATTATCTGAGTGCCGGCCCGCCCGCCGATGAATCGATTATAGTCTTGAGTGAACTCCTTACGGCTATCCTCCAGATAGTAAACGGACACCGGAGGAATCTCCTCGTGTTCCAATTCATAGATGTCAAAACTCCCAAAGTTGAAGGAGGCTAAGGCGACCGGGAAATCTTCCTCCCATTGCGTGCATAGGTAGTCCCCCTCCGTCCATTCCTTTACCTTCCTGCCAATCGATACAAACTTGTGTCTCTTGGGCGATCTGAAGGTCATGTCATATGTAGCCCGGTTCAGATAGCCGTATTGGGGATACCAATGAGTGGTCGATTTGATGTAGAAATCCCCGTACCAGTTCCGATCAATGATGTTGCCGGAGTATTTGAAGACAAGCTTGCCCTCTTCTCCCGCGCCTGTGGCTCGAGACAGGACCAGATTGGTGGGTACCTGTCGTTTCTCCCAGCCGAATTCAAGTGGGTCTCCTGCTTCGTCAGTTATCTCCTCCATGCTGTCCGCCAGCGGAGTGGCCAGCCAGAACTCGAGCACCCTGGCACCGTCAACGAGCCCCACGTAATCCATCTCCACTACTCCCGACAACCGTTCTTGCTCATCTATCTCCACATCCATCTTGTAGTGGGTAATTTGGATCTCATCCTTCTCCTCATGGGGAATCGGCGTGGCGAGGACGGCTGGGTTTTTCAAGTAGTCATCTGCCTGGTGAAAAGAACAGACCAGGTCGGCCTTGGGCCTCTGCAGATGCCCGGTAGGCTTCTCCAGGGTGACTTCCTCGACCTGTTTAGAATCGAATGTGAAGAAGAGGCGACCCAACTCGCGGGTCTTAATCTCCGCATAGAAGAACCGATCTGCTCGCTCCGGATAAGCTCCCCGGAAAGAGGAATCGGCCAGGATGTCGGCCAGAATGCGAAACCAGATGTTTCTGCCTGTCTTGTCTAATAAACGCTCAGGGCAGTCATTCTTTATCGATCTAAATTTGCCCGGCACGTCACCTTTGGAGAAACCCAGTGTGCCCTTGAGTTCCTCGCCTATGGTATCTGAAAATGCCAGGTATAGCTGACTAAACTCTTCTGCTAGATTTTCGCGCTCGGCGAATTTCTTCAACTGATACCTCTCGATTTCGGTGGGCGGCTCAAACTCAAAAACCCCCTCGCCCACGAACACTGCGCCGGTCACCCTCCCCTCAATCGGCTGGAAAAGGCAGATCTTCCCCTTGTTCAGCCGAAAGGCGGCGGCATCTCTTATCAAAACCAGGCTCTCGACCTCGGCAACTTTCTGGTCATCCAAGGAGACGTTCTTGATCTGGTCATAGATCGTCATCGCCCCCTGGCCCTCTTGCGCAGAAGAAAGCTCGATCGGCGTGAGGAGCATGATCACCAAGATTAAAGGCAATCTGATGGGCTTTATAGACCCACCCCCTAAGTTTGGTTGGTTCACCGGTCGGCGCGACCGATCTCTCGAAAACCACTATCTCTCACCTGTTAGATTAATATAGAAAGAAGCTGTATAAATGTAAAGCAACTTTTCTCGGTGCGCTTAAGGCGGGTTTCTTTGAGACGATAAGCGCATTGTTGGCCAAGGTAATTTCCGTCTTTTAAAATAAATCTCAAAAGGAGGGCATCTATGAACGGCGCCATGTTCAACAGTCTGGCTCGTTTCATTGACAGGAACTATCCCCGGGTTTCCTTTTCCCATCTTTGTCGCAAGACATCTTTGAACACCAATGTGTTTGCCGAACTGACCTGGTATCCGGACAGCCATCTGCCGGAGATGATGCAAGCGTTGAGTGAGCAAACGGAGACTGATCTTTCTACACTGTGGCGTGAGTTTGGAAGAGAAACTTTCTCCTACTTCGCGGATATATTCGGCGATTACTTGGGAGGAGTCAACAACTTCAGCGATATGATCACGGGCATAAACAAAATACACGACGACATAAAACGGGATGGTCTGGGAATTCTTCCCCGCCTGGAATTCAGGAAAGCCTCGCCCGACCATTTTGAAATAAGATATTCCTCAGACAGAAAGTTGGATGATTTCTTCCTGGGAGTGTTGGAGGGGGCCAGCAAGCATTTCCAGGCAGAGGTTAAAATCCTCGGAAGGAAGGAGAGGGGGAAACTGGTCGTCACCATCCATGCCAAAGAGCCGGAGATGGCGCCGGTGTAAGCGGAGATTTCCAATCTACAAAAAGCATCAGGGCGAACCTAAGCGGTTCGCCCTTTTTGTTTTCACACTCGGGGACTCTTGAAGTAGGGGTCGATGAATGGAACTCCTACAAGCACAACGCTCCCAACCTCAACTACCGGTCATTGCGAGTCCCGATGAAATCGGGACGAAGCAATCTCCTGGTCCTGTCAGAGAGATACCAAGGGATTGCTTCGTCTCGCCCGTACGGGCTCCTCGCAATGACGGGTACGCGGCTCTTAGTTGGTCAGGAACACCAACGGTAGGCAAACGACAGGAATTACCGGTTGCATCGGGACTTTGTAGTCCCGATGCCCACCTTCTACAACCTTTGACTTTGCGTCGGGATAACAATATCCCGACGCAACACGAGAACATAGGTGAATCATCTCCCTGTAAATATCACTTCCAATACCAATTCATACTTCCCTTCAGAATCAGGATTTTCCATTCTCAAAATCATCTTATCCGGGCCGGCCTTTCTGAAGGTCTGTATTAGCAGAGTATCGTGCCAGTTCAAAAACAAGGTTTCATCATTGACGAAATTGCAGGTTGCCGTTTGGAAGCTTCCTGAACTTTCGAACCACCAATATCGATATACCTTCGTTTTCTCATCCCACGCGAAGACGGCGTGTGCTGCTCCCTGTCCTGTTGTCAAAGATGCCGAGTAATCAAAAACTACATACTTATCATCCAGCGCCCTCTTCATTGTTCCGGTCCCGGTACCTGTGGCTGCTTTGCTGAAGGCGCTCTTTGGAACCTTGTATTCTAAATTCCAATCTCCTAATAGAAAATCGAATTTGTCCATCGGATTCGTTTGCTCAGACATCGACTCCTCCATTCTTGACTCTTCCTCTTGATCTGCGTCGATAGCAACTGCTAATGTTTCTTGTTCTGTCAGGTCTTGCCCGCCTCGGCGGGTGTGACCTGACAGACACAGTAGGTCGCGTTTCCGGCTATGCCCACTCCTTCCAAACTGGTATCATCCCCTCGCTGACTGAAGCATAATCTCGAGCGCTTGACCACTGCCAGTCTTCCGCATTCCGCACCAGCCCAGTCTTGACAGGGTTGTGATGAATGTAATTTAGTTTCTGACGAAGAACGTTGTCGCTGTAAATCGCCACCCTGTCATACCTGGGCATCCACACGCTTGAACCGTCTCCTTTGAGATCCTTAATCACCTTCTGGGCAATGAACTTCTTGAAATCGCGCATAAACGCGCCCAGCTTTGAGCCTTCGATGAATATGAGCAAGTGTATGTGCGTCGGCATTAGCACATAGCCCGCAATCAGAGCGCCATACTTCGTGGCACAAAAGACAAGAGATTCGGTCAGGGCAGGGTAAAACCCCTGGATGTTGCCAAAAGGAGCCCATTCCTTAAAAGTCGTAGTAACGAAGAAGCAGGTTCCGTATTTTTGCAGTGGAAAGCGTAAACCCATGTTCTAACTTCCCAGCCAACGCCTCTGTGTGTGTGTCAGGTCACACTCATGGCGAGCCATGAGCAAGACCTGACACAACAGGAAATCCCCCTCTCTTCCTAAGAGAGGGGGCACGGGGGTGAGTTCAAAGCTACTCCTCAACCTTTTTCAAACCTCACTGCCCAGTCCCGCCACAGCCTCGGATGATCGACTATTATAAATCCCGCCTCTTGCGCTGCAGATTCAGTGGCTTGGCACTCAGCGGAGGAGGCATGGTGTCTGGG
>JBARPX010000032.1:0-22551 GCA_049643405.1 Candidatus Zixiibacteriota bacterium | reverse complement strand
CTTATCAGGGGGTATGACCTGTTTTCACAACGTGGTCACTGATCTCATCGAGTGGCACAGGCGCTTTGACGGGAGATATCAACCGGTCAACATCTCCCGGGCAAGAATTTACGGTCACGAGGATTTCGTTAGCTGGAAGAGTCCGGGAGACATACTTGAGGTCAATTATAACAACACCGTCTGCTATGCGAAGAATAAGAGCGGGGACAGAGTCTATGACGGAAAATTCATCCCCTTCAGACCGCGCTACGTGACCAACCTGAGCTTCAGATTCGATTATAGTGTTCTTGAAATTCTGTACAAGCTGCGCTGGGTATCGGAACGGTTCAATGGACCCGCCAACTCAATCGCACAGAGAGAGCAACCTTACCATCTTCAGAATCTCAGCTTGGGCTTGAAAAAGAAACTGTGGGGAGTTGAAACAAAGCTGAGATGCGAATGGAGGAACCTGACTGACGAAGAATACGAGGTGATCTACCGGCATCCCATGCCCGGCAGAGCCTGGAGTGTGAGTATAGCTTTCACCCGCGAATTCAATTGACAACGAATGGATATTCAAAAAACAAATAAACTTTTTAACAGAGGTTCTAGCAATGCTTAGGAGATCGCTTTTTTCTATCTCTCTGTACGCCATATTGTTTACAGCCTCATTCTCACCCACAGCTCGGGCTGACAGATTTGCTTACGTGATCAACAATCTGGGAAAGACTTTGTCCAAAATCAACTTGACCACGAATCAGGTTGTCAACGATATCGAGGCTTTAGGGGAAGCGCCGAACCAGGTAGTCATTCAAGGTGACAATGCTTACGTTGTCAACTCGCTGGATCACAACATCCAGATCATCGACCTGACGACTGAGAACACGACAGGTTACATCATCATCGGGGAGCCGCGCAATCCATTTCATGTGGCTTTCGTGGATTCCCAGTACGCTTATGTCACCAATCTCATGACCAATACCATCTCCAAGGTGGATGTGATCAATAAGATGGTGGTGGGCGAATACGGGATTGGATTGACTCCTGAAGGTCTGATGGTTGTGGGAGACAAACTCTACGTTTGCTGCACCGGATTTCAGTTCTACGCCTACCGGAGCGTCACCGGGCGGGATTGGGTGTTTGACGCGACTCATCGGGCAAACAACATCAAAGCTTACAGCTATATTACCGGAAAGGTCTACGTGTTTGATTTGCAGGCTGAAGAGGTTGTAGACAGCATATCCGTAGGAATGAATCCCCAGTATCTGGATTTGGACCCTGAAGGTGAATTGAACTTGATGTGCACCGGTGATTACTTTTCTGTCTTTGGCCAGATCTATCGCATCGACACAAATACCGATACCGTGATCGACAGCATAGCCACGGGCGGTAGCCCTGGAGTTATTTCGATCGGAACCGACGGAGTGGGCTACCTGGCGGCCGGGGGATGGAATCCGAATCCCGGAGAGGTGTACACCTTCGACAGTTACGCGGACACCATGATAAGAGGGTCAAGTAACCCTGTTGCGACCGGTTGCGGCGTGATGTCGGTCACCGCCTTGCATCCATCCCAGGTTCTGGCATGCAGCTTTGATGCAGACGATATTAACCGCTTGAACCGGAACGGGAACCCTCTGAATCAATACCTTGTTGGCGACGGGCCGATATCCACAGCGATCTATGTACCTTCGCCCGAGATTCCAATCATGAGTCGTGAAAGCCTCCTGGTTCTGATAATGCTTCTCGCGCTGGCGGGATCGATGTTTTTGAACCAAAGGGTGTAAACCAGCGGAACTGAAATTTCTTTCACGACCTTCTGTCTGCGCCGGGCCCGCGAAGCTGGTCGGCCAGAGCCTACGGCTGCCAAATTTAGGGTCTTCCACCCCCACTCGGTCTATTCACGCCGCTCCACAGGACGGCGACTGAAATCCAAGTCCTGCATAACCAAAAAGACCCTAGGGGCGCAAAAGAATGTAAAATCACACTCTCGCCTTCTCTGAGATCATGAAAAAGCTTGACAAACGGGAGATGCGTGGTTATTTTCGGTGGATCGAAAGTGAAAAAAATCACAAGCCCTGGAAAGGTAAACAGATGAAAAAACGGCTTTTGACTTTCTTAATTCCAACTCTATTTCTGATTCTTCCTGTCGTCCCCAAAGCTTTCGCACAGTCGGTTGAGGACTTCATGATGTGCCACGCGGATGAGAGCCTGACCAAGGAGGATTCGATCGGTAAGGAGATTTCGCTCTTTGTCGATCAATCGGCTTTCGAGCAGTCGATTCACGGCATGTTCGACTGTACAGCCTGCCACCTGGGCGTCGAGGCCGAATACCATGAGGAACCTTTAGAGCCGGCAAGCTGCGGCATGTGTCACGCGGAAGCAGATGAGCTTTATCAGGCGGGTTACCACTGGCAGAAGAAACTTGAAGGACACCCGGACGCTCCCACCTGCGGCGATTGTCACGGCTACCACAATATCCGGGGCGTGGATGACGAGGAAGATCAGGCCTACCGGTGGAATCAGCCCAAGATGTGCGGCCAATGTCACGGCCGGGAAAAGAACGTATGTCGCAAGTCTGACAAATGTCCCGGCCCCTATGGGGACTACATGGAAAGCGCTCACGGCAAGGCGCTTCAGGAGGAGAATCTGGGAGTGGCGGTCTGTACAGACTGTCACAGAAGCCATGACCTGAAGTTCCCATCCGACCCGGCCTCCTACGCTCATCGTACCAACGTGGCTTCCACCTGTGGGCAGTGTCACCCAGAGGAAGAGGAGTACAGCGAGGACGTTCACGGCACGGCGGTGAAAAAGGGAGATCCGGACGCGCCGGTCTGCACCGATTGCCATACGGCTCATGCCATCAAATCGTCGTCGGATAAGACTTCTTCCACCTTTCCTGCAAACGTATCCAAGCTGACCTGTACCTACTGTCATTCCCGGGAGAGGATTTACGAGAAGTATGGATACGTTACGCGGAGGGTTACCCCGTATCTTGACACCTATCACGGCGTCGGCAGCAGATCCGGCGATACCACAACCGCCAGTTGTGTGAGCTGCCATACCAGCCATAATGTCAGGTCGCAGGACGACCCGCTTTCCACCATCAACCAGGCTAACATCCCGCAAACTTGCGGGCAGTGTCACGAAGGAGCGGGTCCCAACTACGCCAAGGGATCAGTACATATCGTTTCCACCAGTAAGAAAGACATCGGCGTCTACTGGGTGAGAAAGATCTATTTTCTTCTGATCGTGATGACCATTGGAGGCATGCTTGCTCACAACGCCGTCATCATGATAAGGTTTGCCAGAGAACGTTACAGAGAGGCCAAGAGCGGCAGGGTGATAAGGTGGACCGCCCTGGAGGTAATGTGGCACTTCCTTCTGGTACTCTCTTTTGTCGTTCTGGTCATAACCGGCTTCGCCTTCAGGTTCCCTGACGCCTGGTGGTCCTCATGGATGACCCATTCTTCCACCGCCTTCGTGGCGCGGGGGGTGGCGCACCGGGTAGCCGCCGTTGTGTTTATTGGGCTTTTCATATTTGCCTTCGTTCGTTCCGGACTCACCAAACGCGGGTGGCGCCAGATTAACGCCAAGTTCCCTGTCTTATCAGATACAAGGAACGTTATCCAAAATATCCTCTACAGCCTTGGTTTATCCTCCAAACATCCTGAATTCGATCGGTACGACTATGCCGAGAAGGCGGAGTACTGGGCGCTCATGTGGGGCGGATTCGTGATGATAATAACCGGCTTCCCCCTGTGGTTTGAGACCTTCTTCCTGGGTTTCATCCCCAAGTGGCTGCTGGACGTGGCAAAGGCAATCCACTATTATGAGGCTATGCTGGCGACGCTGGCGATTGTGGTGTGGCATTTCTTTTACATGTTCATACATCCGGAAAACTACCCCATCAACTTCACCGTTCTCACAGGCACCATGACCGAAGAGGAATACATGGAAAAGCACCCGTTGGATTACGAAAAAATGATCGCCAGGGGAGAGCTGATTGGTGAGGAGCCTGAGAGCGAGACGAAAGAGGGGTAAGGCTCCGCGAGATTGATAAGCAAGATACTTGCGAGACATTTATCCGCCAGATCCTCTGATCTGGCGGATTTTTTTTCGTTTTGGAGGAGGTTTTGCCCGTCTGGGCAAGAACTTCTCAGGCATACGGCTTGTTTCAAGTGGTAGCCGCAACCTTCAAGTCGGGCATGGGCGGTGAGGCGACACAGAATCCTCTTCCCGCCTCAGGCGGGACGGCTACAGAGTCTAGGAATTCCCGTGTCTCTGGGGTCAAGAACCCGCAATCTCCTTGATTGCCGCCTCGGTTAAGGCAGCACGATAGTGGAGTCCACCCGAGTCCTGTGCCAGGAGTTTCTCCTTCAACGCGGCAAGCTCCTCTAAGCTCATCAGCGCGACTTTCTTGATTTCCTTTGTGTCGATAGGTCTCAGATCACCGGAGAGGTGTCTGGCGGTGAATATATGGCTGGTCCACTCTTCTTTTTGGGAGTTGCAGGTGAAGGTGACCCGGATTCTTAAAATGTATCTCTCAAGTTCTATATCGGCTCCAGTCTCTTCGTATGCCTCTCTCTTGGCAGAAAGCTCTAAATCCTCGCCCGGCTTGACTCCCCCGCTGGGGGCCCGGTAGAGCCCTTCCGGATACCACGGCTTTGCTATCACCACGACTTTTCTATCCTTGAAAATAAACAGGGTGACATCGGAATTCCGTCCATCCTCCATGCTACCTCTTAGCATGTCGAATTCCGCCGGACCCATGGGGAAGGACATGGTCAGTTGACGGGGTGTGCTATATTTGCTTTCGATCTCTTGGAACATTGGGTTTTTGGACCCAGCCGGCGAATGTTACAGGACTAGCACCCGGAGAATCTTCTTATCTCTCCCTCTTGGTCCCCCTCTTCACAAAGAGGCTCTGTCATAATGATGTTTTGAAGTTGTAGCCACCCGTTCGGGAGTAAGTTGTTGGTTTCTAATATCACAATCTCGCCCCGCCAAAGGCGGGGCGGCTACAAAAACCTGAATTCCGACACACCCTCAAAGTGGAGAGGGGAAGATAGGTAGTGAGATTAATTACGCCTGGTGCGGAACCATGCAAAGGAACACCAGAGTCTCCTCAGACGCATTCTTGAATTGATGATTCTCCTCTCCCGGAACGAAGACCGCATCGCTTTCATTCAAGGGAGAGGTTTTGCCTTCGGTGATTAGATTTCCTCTGCCCTTCAAGATAAAGACCTCGTGCTCCCATTCGTGTTTGTGATAAGGAGTATGTCCGCCCGGTTCCAGTTCGAATAACCGCATGGCAAAATTGGGGGCGCCGTCCTTTTCCGAGATCAGCCATCTGACCTTCACTCCCTTGGCATCAGGATCATCAACTTTCTTTGTCTCGACATTTCTGAAGTTTGTTATTTTCATGCTTTCTCCTTCTGTCGTTCTTCTCTTAAGACGAAATTCTCTTTCCCGTGGATTTGCCGAAAAGGTGAAGCTTTTCCCTGCGAGCTATCAGCCAGAGCGGTTTTTCTTCCGAAATCCTCTCATCGGGCTTAAGTCTGACGGAAACCAGAACCTCCGAAGTCTCTACGTGCAGATAATGAGCATCTTTCCTGCTTCAAGAAGGCTTCTTGGTAAAAAACGTATTTAACCCAGCATCCCTTGCGGATGCTATCCGCAAGAGTCCGGGTGTGCTCTGGAACCGGCTTATTGAATCTGTCTGCTTCCTGGTTTTACCAGTGGTTCGCCCTTCTTACACAGCGGGCATTCCTCCGGGCGGTAGTTGGTGACCTCGGTGGTGGCCAAGACTCTTAAGGGGTAATCGAACTTCACCTTTCCACCGCTTCGATCCAGAAGGAGCCCGACCCCCCGAATGTTCCCCTGGTGCTTCTCCACCAATTGCACAACCTCTTTGGCTGATCCTCCGGTGGTGAGGATGTCGTCCACAATCAAGACCCTCTCGCCCTTTCTGATGCTGAACCCTCTCTTGAATATCCGATCTTTATCACCCGGTTCCGCGAAGATGGATCTAACCTTCAGATGCCTGGCCACCTCGTAGGCGATGATTACCCCGCCGACGGTAGGGCCCACCACGAGCTCCACGTTGTCGTCCCGGAAAAGGGAGGCCATCTTGCGGCACAAAATCTCCACGTACTGCGGATATTGAAGGACCTGGAATTTCTCGAAATAGGTATCGGAATGAAGTCCCGAGCTCAAGAGG
Source organism: Candidatus Zixiibacteriota bacterium (assembly GCA_049643405.1). Classification (GTDB taxonomy): domain Bacteria; phylum Zixibacteria; class MSB-5A5; order MSB-5A5; family SM1-73; genus SM23-73-3. Next base: position 16,352 of record JBARPX010000032.1, on the reverse strand, counting down.
AAATGTCCCTTCAAAAGCGCCCCCGCCTTTTCAAAGATATCAAAGACTTCCTTCTGGTCCACTGTATCGGTTGGGGTCGTCATAGAATCTCCTTCGATCTGTAAAATCTTGATGGTTGATGCAGAATATCGAATCTGCGGCGAGATAAATTCCCGCCACCTATAACAGATAATATATTATCGAGCTTTGAGCAAGAAATTACTTGCGCCCAAGGATCTTCTGCCGGCCGTGTGTTTTTCCGGGGATGAAAAGCTGTTTTTATCTCCGATCTCTTCGGAGTTGACGATCTTCACCGCGCGGGACGTAAAATCATGACTTTTGTCGACGCCTCGCCGGTGTCAACTGAATTTGACCAGAACCTAACTTAAGTTAGGTTCTGGTCTTCCTTCATTGTTTCAGCTGGGTCTGACACTTCCAACAGCACTGCCTGAGCGATGGCCAGTTCCCTGGTGTGAGAGATGGTTAAGAGAACTTTTTGGGGACCGATTCTCCGGGTGATCCTCTCTCCCAATCTCACCTCCGGCTTTCCGCTCTTGCGGTTTACCACCTCGATGTCGGTCCATCTTATTCCACCCGAAAGTCCGGTGCCGATTGCTTTCAGTACCGCCTCCTTGGCGGCAAAGCGCGCGGCAAGCGACTGCTCCGGATGAGCCTTCTTCATGCAGTAGCTTCTCTCGTCAGCGGTGAAAACCCGGCGGAGAAAACGCTCTCCCCATCTATTGTGGGCTCTTTTGATTCTGCCCACCTCCACCAAGTCTATGCCCAACCCGTCAAGCATAATCGGTCTCTCCCTTCTTGAGAAGTAGCAAAGGTTCTGCCAACCTTTCTCCTGGCGGCGAAATCAAACCAGTTATTTTTCTGCCGGGCAAAAAAGGACTTGCCAAATTGGCCTTTCGGTTGTAATATATAGTAGGAAAGGGTCAATTTGAAAGACCTTTAACAATCGACTGATGAAGGTTGCCCCCTGAAGTTGAGCGTACGCCGTGACCCCTGCCGAAAGCGGGGATAGCGAAAGCGAAATGCGGAAGGTGACTGCAAAAACCCTTTATTAGTGGTTAGAAGAGAGAGTCTTTTCAAATTCAAACCCTTTCCTTAAGAACCCCTGCCTCGTGCGGGGGTTCTTTCACTTAAACCTCTTCCGGTTAGACCAGCTTCTTTGTTACCTTAGTATAGAGGTCGTAGAACCCAATTCCCTCCAGGGGCTTGCTGATGCGCGCGGTTAACTCTCTGACGTTCGCAACCCGATCACGCCGCGCGGGATGAGGGGCTTCTTTGAGGAAAAGATCCATCCATTTCACCAAAGCCAACGGGGTTTTCTGGTCCAGCATTTTCTCCGGCGCCTGCAAGATGGAAACGCTGCCGTGGTTGTCCACGTAAAAGCTCGAGACCTGAGGAAACTCCTTGATCACGTCCTCCTTGGTTTTCCGAAGATTCTTGGTGACCCAAAAAGCGCCTCGATCTTTTGCGTAACCTTCAGCTACTAAGTTTATTGCCTCGATCAGCAACTCTAATTTGGCCCTGTCAATTACAAAGGTCGGGGTCTCTTTGGGCTCGTCCGGTTGGGGCAGTTCTCTCTCCAGTTTCCTCTCTATGGACTCAAGGGCCCACTTCAAGGTCAATCCAAGTAAGGAGGAGTCCAGATTGGGTTGCCCGAAGATCAACACCACACTTCTCTGCAGGTTGTACACCAGACCGATCCCGCATTCGAATTTCAAATTCAGCCGGCTGTGCGGAGGCAGCCTCCCGGAGAGTTTTAGCAGCTTAGCTCCAACCTCACGGATTGTTCTGCCGGTGAAACTTGGCGGCAGGAGATGGTAATAATCCTGGGACTCCTTTGCCAAAACCATCGCCCCGGTTACACCAGGCACAGATCTTATTTCACTCAGGATAGTCTCCATGTTTCCGCTTGGCTTACATCACCGATCTTATTCTTCTGGTTAAATCATTCAGGTTCACCCTGAAATCAAGCTTAACCACCAGGAAGTGTGTCCCGACAGGCATACACAGCTCGGAACTTCGCGGCGATTCCAGAATGCCGCCCACAAAGTTTCCCCAGTCGCAAACCGAAGCCAGGAGGGAAGAGAGATCCCTAAGTGGATGGATTAGATCTGAAATCCCCTTCGTTTCCGGTGGGGAGAGATGATGGGACGTCACCACATCTTCCCCGGAGACGTGCACCCACCCCAGCACCCCGTCAATACCGGAAAGCTCCTGATCGATCCTCCCGATCACGGTCTGGTCAGGTGGAACCATCTTTTCAGCTTCGCCCGGGGGCGCGGCAGACTCATCCATTTCTCTTGTTATCTTGGCGAGCACCTCCTGATGCTGCCTTCTCAAGAATTTCTCGATCTTTTCTTTTTCTTCTTCGTTTTGAGGCAGCCCCTCCCAGACATTTTCCACCTTCTCCACCACCACCCCGTCCCGGCTGATGGTGGTGGTCACCCTGGGCCTGGGTCTTTGGGCGAACTCAGTCTGCACGCAGAATTTCGCGTGCTTGAGCTTGGCCTCGCTGGATAAGCCACTGGGTATTATCATTGTCCCTCCCCCCGATCGGGCAGGTTCGCTTTATCACGAAGGAGAGTATCGGTCATTCTTTCAAAGTCCCTCCTCTCCATGGCAGGCATCCTGCCTGGAGAATCTAAGTCGGGCTAAAGATGGCTTTCAGCCGTTCGCAGCTCCATTTTCTATTATCGTTCATTTTCGGGCGGAAGTTTACCTCCTCCTATAAAAGGCAGCATCGCAATATCGATGGGACGACCCGGAGATGCCAGCCTGGGTCCCAAGGGAGTCAGGGCACGAGTCTTGCCCCGCCTATTACCCGGCTTCCAACGAGGCGTACATGCCAGGTGTGCAATCTCTGAACGTTTGGCGGGCAGCACGCTGCGGTGTTTTGTGCTTGATAACGAGTTTTTCTTACGTATATTAAAATTATGATAAGAATATCTCTTTTGACCATAGGACTTTTGCTCACCTTGTTTGCTCCGGCGTACGGTGCGAAATATGCCGGAGAGTTCCTGAGCCTTGGGGTGGGGGGCAGGGCTTTAGGCATGGGCGGGGCTTTTGTGGGAGTAGCCGACGACGTGACCGCCTCCTTCTGGAATCCGGCCGGGTTGGCTCAACTGGACCGAAAAGAGCTCTCCTTCATGCATGCGGAGACCTTTGGATCACTCTTAAACCAGGATTTCGTCGCCTTTGCCCTTCCTTTAATGCAGGAGAATCGTAGGTCCTCTTTGGCATTCAGCCTCCAGCGCCTGGGGGGCGGTGGGGTGAAGATACCCGAAAAAATCGATACCAACCTGGTGGTGTTGCTGAGGGAAGAAAGCCATGCCGACTACGCGTTGTTCTTTTCCTATTCCCACCAGATGCGTCCTGGGTTCCTCTGGGGAGCGAATCTGAAGCTGATCTACCGGGACGTGGTCACCACCTCTGCTTTCGGAATCGGAGGGGACCTGGCATTTTTGGCAAAACCTTATTCATTTCTTTCCCTGGGCGCAAATCTGATGGATTTAACCTCCAGCCTTCTGTTCTACGACAACGGCACCACCGAGACCATCAATCCCACCACCAAGCTGGGACTGGCGCTTAACCGAAGCTTCAAGGATTTCTCTCTGGTTTTGGCCACGGATGCCGACGTGCGGTATGAGGGTCGAAAATCCGCCGCCCAATTCTGGGTGGGAAGCCTCTCTGCGGATATGCACTACGGACTGGAGGTGTCATACCGGGGAAAGATGGCCGGCAGGTTGGGTTTCGACCAGGGAGATTTCACCGCGGGCGCAGGTCTGTGGATTAATCAGCTCGGCCTTGACTTAGCCTTCCTTTCGCACGACGAACTGGATAACACCTATCGCATCTCGCTTCTGTTGAGGCTTTGATGCGGGCATAAGGGAGGTCTCCCAAAACAGAATCCAGCTTGAGACCGTGATCTCCAGCAGAAAGGTAAAAGAAGAGGTTGCCTGCGTGCCGAAAAAAGGTTTTGTCCCATGCGTGTTTATGTTTCATGTCAATCCCGCTTATGCCGGCCCTGACGGCAAGGGTTGGACCAACTGAACCTGAGAGAAACCGGTTGAACTGATCAGACTCGAAAAAAATCCAAAACGATCGATTCCTGATATTATCGAATCAAGAGGTAGAAACGAAGATGAGAAAACTCACTGTCCCCTTTGTTTTTTGTGCCCTGCTTCTTGTTATGTGGGATGGCCTGTGCACGGGCGCGCCTCCCGGGAGGGAGATTCCGCGTGATGAGGTTTTGGCCAGGGTCAACGATGAAATCATCACCGTGGGAAGGTTCCGCGATTACCTAAATAAACAAAAGATGACCTCCACTGACCCGGACGAGGATGAGAAGAAAAAAGGAGATTGGCTTCAGAAGTTTGTTCGCCAAATCAGGATCGAACAAAGAGCAGCTGAGATGGACTTAGAGTCCAATCCCCGCTTTGTCAGAGACAGAGACGACAACATGCGGGATTTCCTCTTAGAATACATGTATCGGAAGGAAATCTTGGAGAAAATCGAGGTGACCGACCAGGAGGTAGAGGACCATTACCAGCAGTATCTGGACGAAGATTTCTTGATCCCGGAGGAGGTGGAGGTAAGAGACCTTCTGATCCGGGTGCACGCCGATTCGACCCGGAAGGATTACCGCAAGAGGCTGAAGGAGGCGGAAAAGGAGGCAAAGAAAAAAATAAAGGAACTTCACAAAAAAGCCAGGGCCGGGGAGGACTTTGCTGAGTTGTGCGGGCAACATTCCCAGGCAGGGGCGCCCAGCAGGAGCGGAAAGTTAGGATTCATCAAAAGAGGACAGATTTCACCCCCATTCGATTCCGCTGCATTCTCGCTAAGCGAGATAGGAGAGATATCCGAACCGGTGAAAGACGTCCGGGGATACCATCTGATCCAGCTCCTGGACAGGAAAGAGAGAAGCTACCAGGAACTGGATTCCGCGCTCTTCGAGGGGATAAAGGGATATCTGGAAAGGGAGAAGACGGAACGGGCCAAGAACCACTTCATCGACTCCCTGAAGAATGAGGTCGGGATTGCCTACAACCTGGATATCTTGAAGGATGAGGAGTCCTTTTTTGACAGCAGTATGTGGGTGATGACCTACTGTGAGAAGGAGACCATCAGGTTTATCGAATACGAGCGATTCTTGTCCGGGTACAAGTTCGACCTGGGACTGGATAGCTTGACGGTGGAGGAGAAAAAGAGAATGTTGTTCAATCACATGGCCCTGCATATCATCCTGGAGAAGGAGGGCAGAAAGAGGGGATATGCGGATCTGCTGGAATACAGAGCAGAGGAAAGAGCATTCGCCATAGAACGGGCCAAGGAGCGGGTGATTGCCGAGCGGGTGAGAAGAGATTTTCCTCCACCCAGCATGGAGGAGATGGAAGCATATTACCAGGCTCACAAAATCGACTTCCCGGCGTTGGGGATGCCGGTTCACGTATTTCATATAGTCTTTGATGACTCCCAGGAGGCAACAGAGGTTCTCAGCCAGATAGAGCAGGGAGCAGATTTTGAAGAGACGGCACGGAGGTGCTTCCCCGGTGAGCCGGAGATCAAGGACGTGGCTTATGATCTGGGCTTCATCACCAAGGGAGAGATGCCGGACGAGTTCTACGCCGCTGCCCTGAGCCTGCAGGAGGGGGAGGTGAGCCAGCCGGTGAAGACTAAATGGGGTTATCACCTCATTAAGGTGGTGGAGAAAAAAGAAGAAGAGGCAACGGCGTTTTCCGACATAATCCCCCGGATCAAGGGAGCCATCAACCTGGCCAAGGGGAGGAAACACATCGCTGATTGGGAAAAGAACTTGATTGAAGAGGCGGACGTGTGGATCGATGAAGAGCTTTTGAAGAAAGTCAAACTCCCCAAACCGGAAGGTTGATCGGAATCGGTTTGGGTTCGCTTCTGATGCGAGAACCCACTTTTTGCAAAACTAGCAGACGGATTTGGAGATATCATTCTACAACGAGTTTAGAAGGAAGGCCATCCATCTTTTTGCGCTTACTATCCCCATTGGTTACTTCTTGCTACCCAAGACCCCCTCTCTCTTGATCCTCAGCCCATTCGTGGCGGGAGCCATCATGATAGACATAGTGCGATTGAGGAAACTTCCCCTGCACGGCTTCTTAAACCGGCTGCTGGGACCGATCCTGCGGGATCACGAAGAGGAAGATTTCGTCGGCGCCAGCTATATCCTCTCCGCCTCTTTTTTGAGCATCCTCCTTTTCCACAAGAGCGTGGCCATGGCGGCCATCTCTTTTATCATCCTGGGTGATATCGCTGCTGCCCTGATAGGAAGAAGATTCGGGAAGACCAAAATCCCCTGGAGCCTGACAAAAGTCAATCCCTTTGGGAATGACCGAAAGTCTCTGGAGGGAAGCTTGTCCTGTCTTCTCATGTGCCTGGTAGTAGCAATGGTGATTCCCCAACTTCCCCTGTGGATCGGGATCATCGGAGCGGTGACGGCGACGGTGGCGGAGGGAATCAGTCTCCCCATCAATGACAACTTCTCCGTCCCCTTATTAAGCGGACTCTGCATGCAACTTCTGCTGCAGATGTGAGGGTCTGATTTCCTTGAGCCGCAGCATCCTCTATCCGGCCTACTCAAGTTCCAAGAGTTAAGAAAGCGTTTGCTAATCCGCCACCTTTCGGAACCTCAATCGTCATCTGAAATTTTGTACCGAGCACGTCGCCTTGGCGACTGACATCTCACCGAAATGCTGTTCAGCTTTGTGCTGTTTCGCCGCCAGCACCATTCCTCAAAACCAGTGGTGTTAAATTCCTCTGGGGGTGGTCAAATGCGGTTTGTGGCCGAGGTGTAACAAAATGACACATGTGTAACAGGAACGTTACGGGGCCTTTCCGATGGTATAGTTGCAACATGCGACTAACTAAAGACTTAATCAGTGTAACAAGTTAGTTACAGAATTCTCGGTCGCGGAAGTTCTCCATTTGAGCGGGAACCAGAAGTACCTTGAAAACAAAGGGGTTCGGAGACAGGCAGGTAAAACGAGAGGAGTTGGCACGGCTTTTGCTTTTTGGCAATCACGACAGATTGTGACAGCAGGTGTAACAAACTTATGACAAGGGATCCGTTATCCGACGAGGCGACAGGCAAAGATGACCTTAAAGGAGTTGCAGGATCAGATTCTGGAGGCTGCACTTGAAGTCCACAAGAACATGGGTTTGGGTTTTCAGGAATCAGCATACAGCCAAGCCCTGGCGGTGGAACTGGACCTCAGAAAAATCGATTACGAGAGAAAGAAAAACATCAAACTATCATACAAAGGAAGTGTGGCAGGCGAGTACACCTTAGAGTTTGTGGTCAGCGGAAAAATCATTGCCACGGTGAAAGCGGATGAGCCGGTAAGTGACGCAGATGAATCCAAGATGCGGAGCTTTCTCAAAGCCACCAAGCTGCCTTTAGGAATGATACTGGATTTCGGAAAGGAGACTTTGGAGATAAAGACCGTGACGAGGTAGAAGTAAGGGCACACCTCAAAAGTCAACCTCAAAAAACCCGGAAGGAGGTGAAGCAAGTGCCAGCGAAGAAGAAAGCGACTAAGAAGAAGGTTGCTAAGAAGAAACCCGCTAAGAAGGTTGCTAAGAAGAAGGTCGCCAAGAAGAAGGTCACCAAGAAGAAACCCGCTAAGAAAAAGAAAAAGTAGACATCTTAGCACTGAGTCTTAGTTAAAAAACCCTGCCATGGAAGGCAGGGTTTTTTAACCTAATGATCTCTCAGAGGACCTTCATACTTGGTTTGATCTCATGTTTCAAGAATTGATCCTTATATCCATGTTCGGCGGGCTGGTTGCCCTGGATAAGACCGAGGCGTTTCAGTCCATGTTTTCCCAGCCGCTTGTGGCCGGTCCCATAGTCGGTCTCCTGCTCAACGATCTGCCCGGCGGGCTTTTCGTCGGCGTCCTGTTTCAATTAGTCTACCTTTGGGTCATGCCGATCGGGGCGCCCACCTTTCCCGATCCTGCAGTTGGGACTGTGGTGGGTTCCGCCGGTTTCATCATTTTGAGAGGTTCGTTTCCGGACAATCCCAATCTAATCCTTCTTTTCGTTCTTGTATTCGTCATCCCCTTCAGCCTGTTTGCCGGATGGGCTCTGATAAAGCAGAGGCAGCTTAACTCTAAGTTTTTGACGAAGGCTGACCTTTATGCAGAAGGAGGCAAGATCGAAGGATTTGGTCGGCTTTTACTTTTGGGACTCTCCGGATCGTTCGTGAGGGGATTCCTTATCACCGCATCAGGAGTTCTCGCGATTTTCGTTTTGCTTGCCCCCCTGGTCAAAGCCTCAAGCTTCGCTCCGCAGGCTCTTTTTCAGAGAATAGAAATACCTGCGTGGGGAGTGGGAATGGGAACCATGATTTATCTTTTCGGAAGGAAGAAGAATTCCTTGTGGATGGCCGGGGGAGCACTACTGGGGATTCTCCTTCTCCTGCTCTAAAGGACTCATCATAATCGACCATGCCAGAAATATCGAGACTTGATCTTTTTCGATTGACCTTAAGGAGCTTCTTCGTCCAGACCGGGTGGAGTTATGACAGGATGATGGCCCTGGGCTTCGTGTGGATACTGGCCCCGGTGGCAAAGAGGCTCTGCTCTTCGGTAAAGGAGCGAAGGGAATTCCTGAAAAGGCACTTAGACAGTTTCAACGCCAATCCGTTTCTTGCAGGCTATGCTGTGGGAGCGGTGACAAGATTAGAGGAGACTAAAACATCTCCGGAACAGATCAGAAGATTCAAGGAATCGCTGCGTGGTCCCTTGGGAGCTTTGGGCGACAACTTAATCTGGCAGAATCTCAGACCGGCCCTGCTGATCCTGGGGTTGATTCTGGCCGGCAGGTATGGTCTTTACGGCGTATTGGCCTTCTTTGTTCTCTTCAACTGCTATCAGATCTATATTCGCGCCCGGGGAGTGGCCAAGGGATACCAGTTGGGCCTGAAGGTATCTTCAGACCTGACCCGGGGACATCTGCAGAACGTGGCCAAATGGAGCGGTCGGATGGGAGCGGCCTTGTTCGGGTTTCTGTTTGTCTGCAAATTGAGCCACCTGGGCATGCAACCGTTTCAACCGGATAAGGCCATTCTCCTGATCCTTTTTTCTCTTTTCTCCTTCTGGGGTTTCAAAAGAAATGCAAATCCCGGCCTGATCCTTCTCATCTTCCTTGCCTTTCTTATAGTAACAAATGCGGTGGCGGGGCTGATTTAACCCATCTGTTTAATCTTGTCCCAAGGCCGTCTCGATGGAGCGCTCAACAAGAGGCGCCGAGATTACGTGTTACAGAAGAGCCGCATCAATCGTATTAAATGAATTGACGTGGTGGTCGATACTGAGAGTGTATAACGGAGTGGTCCTTCAGTTAATTTTGTTCAACCGCCTCACAACATCAATGGGTTTTCGGATATGACAATCAGGAGAAGATTCGAGAAGGCTTTCACCTGCTGTGGGATTATGCGGGGTGGACTGTTTAAGCTCTGCATTATGGCGGCTACTATTTCCCTGTCAAGTTGCACCGAAAGGCCGGTTTTCCGGGAGGAGATTTTCTATCCCCAAATCAAGCAGCCGGCAGTGAGGGTTAAGCTTCTCGAAACCAAAGACAGCCAGACGATAAGCTCCAATGGCTCGTTTCTTATCATATGTGTCTCCAGGGAAGGCCGGCGGTCGACCTATCATGCCTCCGCCGAGATGCTGGTGAAGCTTACCGACGGAGGGTTGACCTTGAGCGAAAGGACCCAGGGGAAGCTGGAGGCCGATCTTAAGAGAGTCTCATTTCTCCCGGGTGAGAATGCCACCCGGCTTCACCTGAACGGGAGGCCGTACCAGGGCGCGCTGGAGATAGCCCCAAGTGAGAACGACGGGTCGCTATTGGTGTTGAATTTAGTTCACGTGGAGGAGTATCTCAAAGGAGTCGTTCCGGCGGAGATCGGGAAACTCAGGCGGCAGGAGATGGAGGCGTTGAAAGCTCAGGCTGTCGCAGCCCGGACCTACTCACTTTCCCGCCTGGGTCAGTACGCCGAGCGCGGATATGATCTGGAAGCAACGGTGGCTGACCAGGTCTATCAGGGCGCCAGAGGAGAGGACCCATTGGCAAGCCGGGCCGTGGACCTTACCCGGGGAGAGGTGCTGGTGAATGACGGGAAGTTGATTAGCGCGTATTATCACGCCAACTCCGGGGGAATGACAGAATGCGTGGAAAAAGTGTGGGACGCACCGAAGGAGAGCTACCTGGTTCCCGTGGATGACGAGGCCTTCTGTTCGTGGTCGGAGACTTTCGCCTGGAAAGAGAGCTGGACCAAAGAGGCATTGGAGGAGAACCTGACAAGATTCCTCGGCGCCCGGGGAGGGTGGTCAGAAGGAAAGTTGGGAAATCTCCTGGATCTGCAGATAGCAAGCAGATCGCATTCAGGCAGGGTCGAAGTGTTGAAGGTAACCACCGACAGGGGAACCTTTCGAATCCGGGGTGACAGGATTCGATGGGCCTTACGGAAAGGCAACCGGAGCGGCTCGATTCTGCCCAGCACCTGCTTTGATCTTGTTATTGAAAGAGACGAAAACGAAGAAATCCGGCAGGTGAAAGCTGAGGGTAGGGGAAACGGGCATGGGGTGGGAATGTGCCAGATCGGCGCCATCGGCATGGCGCGGAAAGGACACGCCTACCAAGATATCTTAAAGCTCTATTACTCAGACGCGCAGATGATCAAATGCTATTGAAGAGTGTGCCCCGGGGCAGAATAATATCTCCATACATTCTTACCGCAAACTAACCGCGCAGGGTGGGAGCAGCCTTACGGGCTCTATCCGGGGGATGAATCCTTACAACGATGATGCCGGCAAAAATCAGACAAGCGCCTGCGATCTGAAGAGCGCTTAAGGTCTCCCCGAATATCATAAAGGCCAGGATCGATGCCACCACCACCTCCCAGGTACAGGCGATTCCGGCTCTGCCAGCCTCGAGGTATTTCAGTCCCCGGGTGTAAAGAGAATACCCCAGAAGAGTGGAAACAATCGCCAGGGAAAGAATCCACAACCAGGTTATCATGGGGTAACTCACCGAGATAAGACTCCGTGTTCCTTTAATGAGCAGAAGAAAAAATCCTCCGAACCCCAACGCATACATGACCACGGTGTAAGGACTGTATCTGCTTACTCCCTTTTTTCCAAATATGCTGTAAAGCCCCGCTCCCAGGCCCGCACCCAACCCATATGATATTCCCTTTATGTTAAGCTTGAATTGGGCCGGGTCGTACACCTGGATAACCAGAATGCATCCTAAGAAGGTCAGAAGTAAAGCTAAGATCTTGGCCCTGGTGAGCTTTTCGCCAAGGACCAGCGGGGAGAGGAGGATGACGAAAGCCGGGTAGGTGTAAAGCAATATGGTGGCCGTGGCAACCGTGGTGTATTTTATGGCATAGAAAAACAGAAGAAAACACAAACTCACGCTCAAAAGCCCGTAGATGGCGAAGAACGGAAAGTCCTTTTTTCTGATTCTCAGCCAGTCGGGGTTTACCAGGACCGCGATAAGAAACAAAAGGAAGAAAGCGATTACGGCCCGGAAACTGACCACGGTGAGCGGATCAGGCTCGTGCTGGTAGATCAGACGGGCAAAAATACCGATGGTTCCCAGACAAGTCGCACCCAGGATTACGAATAGGTATCCTTTAGTCTCTTTTCTCATCTGTAAGGCTCAAGAAAGAAAAAGCCATGGAGTTCTCTTAGCTTTGCCAGCGTGCAAGTTTCTTCAAGTCTTGGACAATATATGAAGCGCAGGCGCCGAAACAAGCTCTTTGTCATTAGGGAATGACTCACGCGCGGCGTAAAACCCTGGCTACGCGGTGTTGACGATTACTTTCTCAACTCCTGACTTGATCTCTTTTTTCTTCATCGCTCCCACCCAGAGGAAAATCTTCAGGACTATTGCGGTGTACAAGGGATCACTCTCCTTTGACCAGTAGGGTCGAAAGCCGCCGTCCTCTCTCTGGATTTCGATGATCCCCTCGAGTATCTTTTTGACTCTCCGGTCCTTGAGTTTATATCCCGCGTCCGCACCCCTTTTTCCGGTGAAGATGGATTGTCCCAGAAGATGCGTGAGATGACAAACCTCATTCTCGTGCTTTTCCCCCTTCAGGTGATAGAAGCCCTGTTCCGCGTTCTGCGCCATCTGATCGAGATGCTCCTTGAACAAAACCATGCCCCGCTTGTACAGAGTATCTTCCCCGCCAAGCAGGTCTTTCATCAGAAACGTAATCTGGGCGCTCGAGTCCGGATCGATCTCCTCATCCTCCTCAACCGCCCCCCAGCCTCCCTCCGGGAGTTCCATTCTTCGCAGCCAGTTGATCGCTTTTTGACAGGCCTTGGTATTCTCCTGTCCCATCAGTCTTAAGAGATCAACCATGCCCGCGGTCAACCAGGTTACACCTTTCTGATTGGAGAGCTCGGTCATCTCCGGTGGTATGGTGAGCTTGGGGTTCTCCGGGAATCCGCCGTCCTGAGTCTGATGTTTGAGTAGAAACTTCATACAGCTTGCCAGCGCCAGTCCGTCTTTCGGCATTTTACATCTCAACAGAAGATTAGCTGCTCTTTCCGTCTCCTTCATGCCGCTGTGCTTCGAATCGATCCCACTCGGAAAACCGCCGTCCTTCTTTTGGGTCTTCAATAGGTCCAGGAGTAGTTCCTTCCCGATTACTGTGTTCCACAGGTCGACCATCTCAAGGACACAAAGCTTGGTGAAAGGATCGCCCTTTTCGAAAATGAATGGTACGGGATCATGTTTGAATTCCATTTTGAACTCCTCAATTTTAATATTCCCTTCCCTTGACGGGAGGGGTAAGGGGAGGGTGACATAAACATTATTGCAGCTCTATATCACTCCCTCCCTACCTTCCACCACGGACGCCTGGACAGGGGCGTCTGCCTGCCCGTCTGGGCATCAAGGGGGAGGAAACTTCATACCTTACAGCTAATCGTAATAAATATCCATCTTTAATCAACAAGCACAGGAACACTTCTGAAGTTCGTGGAAATCAGATTCTTGATAGCTTGGCCACGCTCTCGATATGATAGGTATGCGGAAACATGTCCACCGGTTTAACGTTTTCCAGCTTGTAATCTTGCCGGCAGAACACCGTCAAATCTCTGGCCAGAGTAGTGGGGTTGCACGAGACGTACACGATTCTTTCCGGCTTCAAATTCTGAAGCGACTTGATCACGCGCGGATGCAAACCGGCTCTGGGTGGATCAATCACAACCAGATCGGGAATTGTTTTGTTCTGCTCAAAATCCCTGAGCACCGCTTTAGCCTCACCCTGGATAAACTCACAGTTGCTCACCCCATTAAGCTCTGCATTTCTTCGGGCGTTCTGCACCGCCTCCTCTAACGATTCCACGCCGATCACCTTTTTCGCTGCACGCGACAGGAACATGGAGATGGTTCCGTTACCGCAATAGAGATCCAGGACCTCCTCGTCTCCTTGCAGACCCGATGCGTCCAGTACGACCTCGTACAGTTTCTCCGCCTGTCTCGGATTGGTCTGAAAGAAGGAATTGCTGGAGATCTCGAAGGTGAACTCTCCTAACTTTTCGGTGATGGTTCTTTCGCCGCCTAACAACTCCTCTTCCTCCCCCACCGCAATTTGGGCTAACTTCGAGTTGATGTTTCTGACCACGCTCTTGACAAAGGGGAAGCTCGAAAGAAGAGCGTCGCTGAACTCCCTGGCTGGCGGAAAGTCTCCTTTATACGTGACCAGGTTTACCATTGTACTGTCAGTGTTCTTGCCCTCTTTTACCACCAGGTATCTCAGCAGGCCCGACTTGGTCCTGTGATCGTACGCGGACAGATTCTTTTCCCTCGCAAATGTGCGAACAAAATCTAAGATTCCGTTGGCGGTCTTCGACTGTAGGAAACACTCTTTCAGATCGAAGACTAAATCGAACCTTTTGCGGGGATGCAGGCCCAGCACAAGCTTTTTGCCTGAGTGCGGCGAGAAGGCATATTCCATCTTGTTTCGATAGTAGAAGACGTCATCAGAGCCGAGGGCATCTTCCACCGGAGGATCGGTGAAGCCTCCGATTCTTTCCAAGCTGTCTTTGACGAACTTGGCTTTGAACCTCACCTGTTCCTCATATTTCAGATTCTGCCAGGTACACCCACCGCAGAACCCGAAATGCGAGCAGGAGGGCTTCGCCCTCAGCGGTGACTCTTTCACTAGCTCCAGGAGCTTGGCTTCGGCGTAATTTGTCTTTTTCTTGGTGATCTCGGCTTTGACCACATCTCCGGGAATTCCCCCATAGATGAGCACCACATAACCGTTCACCTTGGCCACGCTGGTTCCACCGTACGCCAAATCCGATATCTCCAGTTCGACTATGTCTCTTTTTCTGATGCTGACGCCCACTTCTTCTCCCCGGGAAAACGTAGTCGCTCGATTCATCGAGCGAAGTTGAAGCCCAATGAATTGGGCAACTACGCTCTGATCTTTGCGGTCAATTTGATCCCTTTCGAGAAACACTCTGACAAATCAACATCTGCCAGGATACAACAACTCATGAGGTTTGTCAATGTTATACTCGCTGGACACTACGCGAGATTTGGGAGAAGGGGGGCAAACGAAACGAGGGGTGGGTAGCCGTCCCGCCTTTGGCGGGACGTGGGGAGGGGACATCCTTCATGTCATTCTGAACGGAGTGAAGAATCTGATTCGCCACGGACTTCAGATTCTTCGGCTGGCGCCTCAGAATGACACATTGTTTTGAGCTTAAGGCAAGTCCTGCAGATGGCTTGCCATAAGTGTGATGTAACACCTTATTGCCCTGCTGTCAGGTCACTCCCGCCTAGGCGGGCAAGACTCAACAGAACTCTAAAAGCCACTTTTCAAGGGACTGGTATGCCCTCAATCAAGCTCATTGGGGATTGTGTCTGAACAATACTGGTGAGTTTGAATCCCGCCTTTCCAAGAAGTGTCCGAAACTCAGCCTCGGTGCGCTCAAGGCCGTTTTCGGTGACTAACATGATGATGTCGGAAATCTTTCCAGGGAAGGGATCGTTGCTTGGCTGGATCACATATTCTACAAGGAGGAGCCTGCCGTCTTTCGGCATACTTCGGCGAACGTTCTTGAGAATCGTGAGGGCATGATCATCATTCCAGTCGTGAATAACACTTGAAAGAATGTAAGCATCCCCGGCAACAGGGACCGACTCAAAGAAGTCTCCCGGGACGACCTCGCAACGGTCCGCGACGCCCTCTTGCTCAATCAAAGTTGTAGCGCCTTCGACAACAGAAGGCAGATCGAAGAGGACGCCACGCAGATGAGGGTTTGCCTTCAGGATAGTGGAAATTAGAATTCCATGTCCGCCTCCCATGTCTACAATCTTCTTGATTCCTGAGAAGTCATACGCAGCGCAGACCGCGGAAGCGGTCGGACCCGCTCTTTCGGTCATGACCTGGTTGAAGATTTCGGAGGCCTCCGCATTCTGGGCAAGGTAATCCATGATCCCCATATCTAAGACATGCTTGAAGGCAGGCTTACCGGTTCTCACACTGTAAAGGAGCTCTCCAAAGGGCTTCCAGGTAAAGGCATCACCTGCCCAGAGGGCGAAGTTGCGCATTGATCCGGGAACCCCTGCCTGAAGAAGCGCTGCCAGACGGGTAAGCTCAAAGCGGCGGTCGTCAGTCTCGGCGAAAATCCCCACACTCGCCAGGCCGCGCATCAAGCGATACAAGGCCTGTGGATGTGCCCCGCTAGACTCTGCCAACTTTTCGATGCTCTTGGGGCCGTCCTTCAGCAGGTCTGCAAGTCCGAGTTTTGTCGCCACGTAGATCATCTGCGTGACCATAAACCCGCCGATCATCCGTCCCAGGGCTGCATCCGGTGGTGGGCTCGCGTTGTCGGGATGGTTCTGCTTATGCATAGTTGTTCCTCCGGTGGTCTAATTCCGTAATGTGTCAGGATATCAGTCCTGCGCTAAATCGGGGCTTTGTAGTCCCCGTGCTTTCTTTTGTGGAGTCTGCGTCTGGATAACAATATCCCGACGCAACCGACAGCTGGGCAAGATGCCCAGCCTACCAACCCCAGATTTGCAGGTCGCCCACCCAACGGACAGCCGCGTTGTGTGCCTGTCGGGTCCCCTGACCCGACAGCGCACCGCCGCCAGGTCAGGGGACCTGGCGGACACATAAAGGTGTAGTTGCTCGATTCATGGTTCGACAGTTCGATAAGCTCACTGTCCTGAGTCATCGACCCTGAGCTCAGACCGAAGGGCGAAGTCGAAGGATCGAGCCCCTTTCGCCCAATGAATCGGGCGACTACAAGAGGCGACTATTTCTCGATGCGTCTGAGTTCGAG
>JBARPX010000031.1:0-15114 GCA_049643405.1 Candidatus Zixiibacteriota bacterium | reverse complement strand
GGAATCTGAGGTATTGGAGCGTTACCGTCGTCGTCAGCGAGTTTTGGATCGGATATTGTTGGAGGGGTTTTTGTTGGGCCATTCTACCCGGAAGAGTGTGAGGTGGTTTAAGAGGTTGTTTGGTGCGCAGATCAGTCCTCAGGCGGTATCGAACGTGGTAAAGGAGTTAGATCAGGAGGTTGGGCATTATCACCGGCGGCGGTTAGGAGACGATTATCGGTTTTTGTATTTGGATGGTTTGTGGATTACTGTGACCAGGCCGGTGAAGGTTAAGAAGGTGTTGTTGGTGGCTTTGGGGATTAGACTTGATGGCACCAAGGAGCTTTTGAGTTTTCAGTTGGCTGGGAGCGAATCTGAGGCCTGCTGGTGGGGTTTCATCAGTGATCTAAAGCAGCGAGGTTTAGTTGGGGAGAAGCTGGAGGTGATTGTATCGGACGGCGCCTCGGGTTTGGTGAAAGCTCACCGGGCTTTGTATCCCCGGGTGCCTCACCAGCGGTGTGCTTTGCATAAAGCCATGGACTTGGCTCATCATCTGACTGACAAGCGACATCGCAGCCGGATCATCGCAGATGCCCTGAGGGTGTTTGAAGGGGAAACCGCCACCCAGGTGAGAAAGAACCTGAGAAGCTTCTGTGACAAATGGTCCATCAAAGAACCTCAGGCAGTCAGAAACTTCATCCGAGGATTTGAATACTGCCTGGTGTACTTGGAGTATCCTGATCCTATCCGCACCATGCTCAAGACCAACAACCCAGTAGAACGATACATAGAGGAACTCAGAAGAAGAATCATACCCATGAGATCCTTCAACAACTGTAAAAGCGCAGAGAGAATCATATATGGTCTAATCGCTTATGTCATAAACCAACCCCAGGATATGCCCAACTACGAATTTACACAATTAGCTTGACACAATGCTTGGGACTAAAGCCAATTATTTTGTTGACTTTTCAGTCAAAAGGATATAGAATAGCTTCCGAAGTAAATACTATCGGGGCGTGGCTCAGTTTGGTAGAGCGCTTGGTTCGGGACCAAGAAGCCGCTGGTTCAAATCCAGTCGCCCCGAGATGAAGTTTGGTTCATAGTTCATGGTTCATAGTTCACGGTAAATGCAAAAGCAAAAGACATTTGTTGGGGTGATTGGGGCGGGTGATTGTTCGGAGGAGATCTGCGAGCAGGCCGAGAAGGTAGGTGAAAGGATCGCGCAAGCCGGAGCAGTCTTGGTCTGTGGTGGCATGGGTGGGGTGATGGAGGCTGCGGCCAGAGGAGCAAAAAGCCAGAGTGGCATAACCGTTGGAATCCTGCCGGGCGTTGATAAAGCTCAGGCCAACCCTTACATAGACTTTCCCATAGTCACCGGGCTGGGAGAGGGAAGAAATCTTCTGGTGGTCCGCAACTCGGACGTGTTGATCGCCTTCCCCGGGAAGTTCGGCACCCTGTCAGAAATTGCCTTCGCCCTCAAATTGGGCAAGCCGGTCATCGGTCTCTCCACCTGGAACGTATCAGGGGAGATCATCGAGGCGGGAGGCGCTTCAGAAGCCGTCAGCATGGCATTGGAGAGGGCAAAAGCTTTGCGGGAAGGGTCATGAATGGGAAGTCCAAAGGATCCGAGCCAATGGCAAGCGCCCATATGGTCATCTCCGGGCTGGTTCAGGGCGTGGGCTATCGCTGGTTCGTTATGCGCAAAGCACAAGAGTACAATCTGACGGGATACGTGAGCAATCTATATAATGGAGACGTGGAGGTGGAGGTGGAGGGACACAGGCTCATGATCCTCGATTTTGCGAAAGAGTTAGAAGTCGGGCCAAGGTCCGGGCATGTGACGGATATGAGAATCGACTGGGGGCAGTACCGGGGTAAATATAAGAACTTCGACGTAAGATTCTGAAGAGAGATCAGTTCCCAGTCTTCAGTCGTCAGTTTGCAGTTGGCAGTCATCAGGTTGCAGAGGTATGAACCGTAGGGTTCATAACAGAGGAGAGAAAATGGAGAAGAGCAGACTCGACGTAGCAAAGTTCAGAGAACTCATCAGAGACGTGCCGGATTATCCCAAGAAGGGGATAGTGTTTAAGGACATCACCACCCTGATAAAAAAAGGCGATGCCTTCGATGAGGTGATAAATATATTCGTTGAAAAGTGCAAGGACAAGAAGATAGACTTGGTGGCGGCTGTGGAGTCCCGGGGTTTTATATTCGGCGGCGCGCTGGCAAACAGATTGAAAGTAGGATTCATTCCTATCAGGAAATTCGGCAAGCTTCCCGCGGACACGGTGGAGCAGAAGTATGACTTAGAGTACGGCACCGACACCCTGGAGATTCACAAAGACGCAGTTACGCCCGGGCAGAGGGTTTTGATAGTGGACGATCTTTTGGCCACCGGCGGAACCGCCAAAGCCACCTGCAAGCTGGTGGAGAAACTGGGGGGAGAGGTGGCCGGAATCTTAGTGATGATCGAACTTGGATTTTTGAATGGCAGAGATAAGATAAAGGACTACGATCTTTTCACTTTACTCAGATATGATTGAATCGGTTCATAGTTACTCTTGGTTGGTAACGGACGCCCTCGTCCTTTACCAACAAAATAGAAGAAGGGTGGGGAGGGGAACCATGAACTGTGAACAATGAACCGTGAACCGAACTAAACGCGCCCCCGTAGCTCAGTTAGGATAGAGCAGTGGTTTCCTAAACCATTGGTCGCCCGTTCGAGTCGGGCCGGGGGTATTTAAAGCGGTTCACCCAGACGCCCGGACGGGCCCGTCTGGGGGTGAGCGTCTTCTCATGGTTAATGGTTCTTAGTTCAAAGCGTAAAAGGCCGATGGGTTCTCTAAATCCACCGGCCTTCATTCTGAGGGATTGATGGAGAGTAACTTGCGCTCGTTGGGCTAATGCGGACAAATGTTACCCAAATTAATCTTGACTAAAGCCGGTAGTGTATTATATTGAGAGTAGTGTTGCTTACTTAGCCGTTCGGGAGTCCTGTTTTGACGCTTTCCTGTCGGTGTGGTTTGAGGTGACGTTTTTTCATTCGTATTGTGGGTTGTTTTATTTCTAACCTTGAAAGGAAGCAAGGAGATACTAACATGATGAGTCCAAGAAGGTTTTTGGAAGTCATGGTTATTTCTGTTTGTTTTGCCCTTTGCCTGTCGGCGAACGCTTTTTGCTTCTGGCCTGAATTCTGGATCTCTCCTGACTGCATCTCCGGGAGGGCGTACAGCAATCAGTCTTCACCATCGGTTGCCGATGGACAGGCCAATCTTTTAGCGGTTTGGGAGGATGAGAGAGTCAGCCCCTACTGCGACATATTTGGGGCCAGAATCACGCCCGACGGGGAGATACTTGACCCCACCGGGATCTCCATCTGCACGGCCTCAGGTTGGCAGACTTGGGTTAGGGCGGCTGCTGGGAGTGAGAATTATCTCGTGGTTTGGCAGGATGACAGAGATGTTGATTATGATATTTACGGCGCCCGGATAGATCTGAACGGGAATGTCCTGGACCCGGACGGATTCCCCATTTACGCGGGAGAGGGTTGGGAGTCGTCTCCGGCCGTGGCCTGGGACGGGACGAATTTCCTGGTGGTGTGGTCTGATGATTCCAATGTCTATGGCACCAGGATCACCCCGCAAGGAGAGATTCTGGACGGGACCGGCTTCCAGATCTCCGATGAGACGATCAGGACGATTGCCCCTTCCATCACCTTCAACGGATCAAACTATCTGATCGCCTGGGAGCTTTCGTCGGGGTGAGGCACACCGCCTTTGATCCGCGGTGCGCGGGTCACGCCTGAAGCTGTGGTTCTTGATCCGGCGGGGATCAATATCGCCATCGATGAGCGGGGACAAAGCGCCCCTTCATGCGCTGCCTCAGGAGATACTTACTGGGTAGCTTTCCATACCAATGCATGCGACAGCACCTATAGCAACGTGTACGTCGCCCGGGTAAACGCCGCCGGCGGAGTCATAGACCCGGATGGGTTTCCCGTCTGTACCGCAGAAGGGGAACAGCGAAAAGTGAAACTTGCCTCCGGAGACGGCACTCTCCTGGTGATGTGGGAGGAGGATAGAAATTTCGGCAGCACCGGATATGACGTTTATGGTGCCAGGGTTTCTTCTGATGGCACGGTTTTGGATCCTGGCGGAATGGCTATCACTGAGCTCAGCCACTCGGAACTAAACCCGGACGTGGGTTGGACGGGTGAGACCTTCCTGGGGATATGGCAGGTTGGAGCAACCGGGCAGGAGTGGGACATCTCCGGCGCGCGCATAGATACCCTGGGTGAGGTCCTGGACACTACCTCTTTTGTTATCTCCACCGGCTGTGATGCCCAGGTATCCGCAAGCTCCGCCTGGAGCGGCTCCTGCTATGTGACGATCTGGGAGGAAAATGGCGACATCTACGGGGCCGGGGTAGACCGGTCCGGAAACGTCCTGGATTCAGCCGCCCGCCAGATCTGCGCCGCTGGCGAAGATCAGAATCATCCGGCCATCGCCTGGGGGCATGAGAGCTTCCTGTCCGTCTGGGATGATCTACGAAATCAGGATCTCGACATTTATGGCGCCCGGATCGATTCTCTGGGGCAGGTACTGGACTTTCTGAACCTGCCCATTCGGGTTGATCCCGGCCTCGATCAGAGACGCCCGTCAATCGCCTTTGACGGAGAGAACTATCTGGTGGTGTGGCAAAGCGATCTGGATTCGACCGGATTAAACTACAGAATCGAAGGTTTGAGAGTCTCCTTCCAGGGTGAAGTGCTCGATCACGAGCCACTGCTGATTTCGACCAGCGACTATGGAAGTTATCCGGACGTCGCCTTCGCCGGGGGAAAGTACCTGGTGGTGTGGTTGGATGCCTACTACTACGACATATATGGAGCCTTCGTGGAAACAAGCGGAGCCATTGGATCGCAGATCGGGATTCGTACCGCCAGCGGGCTGCAGCAAAATCCGAAGGTGGCTTCGAATGGATCGGAGTTTCTGGTGGTGTGGGAGGATTTTGGAATGCACTGGCCCAACTCCGACATCCTTGCCACGCGGGTCACCTCCGGCGGCTCCGTTCTGGACCCGGCCGGCATTATGGTTGCCACGACCGAAGATCCGGAAGAGCGCCCCTCAGCGACATTCAATGGGTACAACTTCGTGGTGGCCTGGAAGAGGGTACCGGACCAGACCGCAGAACTCTATGCCGCCAGGGTGAGTTCTGAAGGGGCGATGCTTGACCCGGACGGAATTCTCATCTCGGACGTCTCGCTCTATTCAGGCACATCCATCTCCTTTGGCCCGGTGGGACCGTCGCTCATGTTATACTCCAAGCATCAGGCTGATCCCTTTAACTCCCCCCGCCTGTATGGCGCGCTCTTTTGGGGCGGGCCAGAGCCAAACCTGCCGCCTGAACCTTTCTCATTGATTCTTCCGGCAGATCAGGATACGGCGGCCGAGCCGGTTTCCTTCGATTGGGAAGATGCTTATGACCCGAATTCTGCAGATCAGGTGACCTATACTCTGTTCGTGAGTTCCTCCGACCAGTTCCCTCCGGAGTCAACGCTGGTCGTCGACAGCCTGATCTCGAGCCAAGGTTCGGTCTCACCTCAGCAGGATGGTCTGGCCTACTGGTGGAAGGTTAGAGCGCAGGATCCGTGGGGTGAGACGAGTTGGTCCACCCAGGTGTTCAGCTTCCGTCTGGAGAGTTACGGCGACGTCACCGGGGACGGCACCATAAACTTAGGAGACGTCGTGTTCCTGATAAACTTCCTCTTTAGGGGAGGACCGTCACCACAGCCTGTATCGTCAGGCGACGTCAATGGAGACTGTGAAGTCAATCTGGGCGACGTGGTATACCTGATTAACTATCTCTTCAGGGCAGGACCGAGACCACGAGCTGGGTGTCCGTAGAAGAGAGCGGTCAACGGATTCATCCTGAACGGACTCGTCCTGAAGGCGTAGCCTGAAGGATGGAGCGGATTAGACGGATGACAGAACGAAGGAGAGAAGAATGAGAAAGAAGTTGGAGGTTCTTGTCGCCATGGGGTTGATAGCTTTGACCGCAGGCGGTGCCGGGGCTCAGTCCGATTTTGACTACAAGAGCGTCAACCCGCTTCGTTGGATGGACCCTAACAGAAACCCGATCACCTATCAGGAGTACAGGGGGGGGCGCCAGTTTGCGGGTGAGTTTGATCCTGGATTTATCTACTCGGGCGGTAAAGGTGATACCCCCATCTGCATCGTGATCAACACCCTTCTTCAGCCTCTGATCCAAAGCGCCTTTACGCAGTTTGTTTCCGACCTTGAACTTGAGGGTTACACTCCCAATGTTTACACCGCGACAAATAACGGGGATGAGGCTGCTCTGAAAGACATACTTATCTCCGAGTGGAACAGCCGAAGCATAGCCGGGGCCATACTGATCGGGGACCTGCCGGTCGCCTGGTATGAGATGACCGAGCCTCCGGACTGGGGAGGGGCACACGTGGAGTTTCCCATCGATCTCTTCTTCATGGACTTAGACGGGCACTGGCTGGACGAAGATTTTGACGGGCTTTACGACGATCATGAGGATGGATCGGGAGACATGGAGGCGGAAATCTGGGTGGGAAGGCTTCTGGCCATCAATCTAACCGAGCACGGCGCCAGCGAGGTGGCGATGATGAACAACTATCTCAACAAGAATCATCGCTACCGAGCCGGAGAACTGAGGCTTCAAGACAAGGCGTTGGCCTACATAGACAACGATTGGCATACCTCCGGATGGGAATACGACGTGGCCTTAGCCTATCCCACTACCGACGCTGTCACCGACGTGTACCAGACCAATCGGGAAGACTACATGCTGAGGATCCGGGAGAGCGGCGGCAGCCAGTACGAGAATCTGCTTATCTGCTCGCACTCCTCACCCTGGGCACACTACCTCTACTGGGGAACCGGAACCTACGACTATTCCCTTTTTCACAACTACGAGATAGAGCAGATTGACGTGCAGGTTCTGTTCTACAACCTGTTTGCTTGCTCCAACACTCGATACGTGGAAGAGGATGACATGGGGAGTTGGTACATCTTCCAGAGCACCTACGGCCTTTTGTCGATCGGCTCGACCAAGACCGGAAGCATGCTCTGTTTCTACGATTACTATCAACCTCTGGGAAACGGAGCGACATTCGGAGAGGCTTTTCTATCCTGGTGCATCGACGACATCGAGACCTGTGCCGGGAGTTCGTCTCGTCCCTGGTTCTACGGGATGAGCCTCTTGGGCGATCCTACCCTTAGGCTGTCCCGGTATCTGGCCAATCACACCGGGGACGTCACCGGCGACGAAGTAATAAACTTAGCCGACGTAGTCTTCATGATCAACTATCTTTTCAGGGGAGGAACCGCACCGGATCCGCTGTCGTTGGGTGATCCGACCGCCGACTGCGTCGTCAACCTGGGAGACGTGATCTTTCTCTTAAATTACCTCTATAAGAGCGGACCGGCCCCCGGGATAGGTTGTGAATAACCGGCGGCTCACGGTGAAAGTAAATTGGCGATTAACGGAGGTCCTCAAACAAAGCTGGGTGAGTTGAAAAAGAAGCTGGTGGTTGTCATGGTAGTGGGAGTGATGCTGTCGTCCGTCGGTAGCCTGGTGGCTCAGTCTGACTTTGGCTCCTCCGAGGTGACCTGGCTTCGCTGGATGGACCCGTACAGAGACCCGATTACCTATCAGGAATATCGGCAGAGTCGAGAGTTCGACCAACGCCTTGATGCCAGACTGGTCTATGCGGGCAGTAAGGGTGAGGTGCCGGTCTGCATCGTGATAAACAACCTGCTGCATTTCACCATTGAAAGCTCCTTTTCTGTTTTCATCTCCGATCTGGAGAGCGACGGTTACTCTCCCAACGTCTACACAGCTTACAACGACGGAGACGTGGTCGGCCTCAAGGACATACTGGTCTCGGAGTGGAACAGCCGGGGCGTGGCCGGTGCGATCTTGATCGGGGATCTGCCTGTCGCCTGGTATGAGATGACCCATCCACCGGAGTATGGCGGAAATCACGTGGAGTTCCCAATCGACCTTTTCTTCATGGACCTCGACGGGAGGTGGCTTGACCGCGATTTTAACGGCTTGTACGAGGGGCATGACGATGGCACTGGAGACGTTGAGGCAGACATCTGGGTGGGACGACTACTGGCGATGAATCTCACCGATCACGGCGCCAGCGAGGTGGTGATGATGAACAACTATCTTGACAAGAATCACCGCTACCGGACAGGAGAGCTCAGGCTTCAGGATAAGGCGCTGGCCTACGTGGACAACGACTGGTGCACCTACGGATACGAGCAGGACGTGGCTTTGGCCTATCCGGTCATGGATGCGGTCACGGATCCTTATGAGACCACCAGGGAGGACTACATGCAGAGGGTCAGACAGAGCACGGGCAATCAATACGAGAATCTGCTCCTCTGCTCCCATTCCACCCCCTGGGCACACTATCTTCACTGGGGGACGGGGCCATATGATTACTCGCTGTTTCACAATCATGAGATTGAGCAGATAGACGTTCAGGTCCTCTTCTACAACCTCTTCGCCTGTTCCAACTGCCGGTTCGTGGAACAGGATGACATGGGGAATTGGTACATCTTTCAGAGCACCTACGGGCTTTTATCCGTAGGCTCCACCAAATCCGGAGCCATGCTCTGCTTTGACGATTACTATGGCCCCTTGGGTGACGGCTCGAGTTTCGGGGAGGCTTTTCTCTTCTGGTGCGAAAACAACATGGAGAGCTGTTACGGAGTTTATTCACGGGTCTGGTTTTATGGGATGACCCTTCTGGGCGATCCTACCCTTAGGCTGTCACGGTTCTTGGTCAATCACACCGGGGACGTCACCGGCGACGAAGTAATAAACTTAGCCGACGTAGTCTTCGTGATCAACTACCTTTTCAGGGGAGGAACCGCCCCGGATCCGCTGTCGTTGGGTGATCCGACCGCGGACTGCGCCGTCAACCTGGGAGACGTGATCTTTCTCTTAAATTACCTCTATAGGAGTGGACCGGCCCCCGGGATAGGTTGTGAATAACCGGCGACTCATGGTGAAAGGAGATCAGCAGTTAACGGAGGTCCTCAGACAAAGGAGAGCGAGTTGAAAAAAACGCTTACGGTTATTCTGGTAGCGGGAGTGATGCTATCGTGCGTCGGTAGCCTTTGGGCTCAGTCTGATTTTGATTACTCAAAGGTGACCCGGCTTCGCTGGATGGACCCGTACAGAGAACCGATCACCTACCAGGAGTATCGAGAGAGTCGAGAATTCGCCCAACACCTTGGCGCCAGGCTGGTTTACGCGGGCAGTAAGGGCGAGGTGCCCGTCTGCATCGTGATAAATAACTATCTGCATTTCACCATTCAAAGCTCCTTCTCTGTGTTCATCTCCGATCTGGAGAGCGACGGTTACTCCCCAAACGTTTACACAGCTTACAATAATGGTGACGAGGCTGGGCTTAAGGACATACTGATCTCGGAGTGGAACAGCCGGGGGGTGGCCGGTGCGATTCTGATCGGGGATCTGCCGGTCGCCTGGTACGAGATGAGCGTGTGGGGTCAGGAGGAGTTCCCCATAGACCTCTTCTTCATGGATTTGGACGGAGGATGGTTTGACCGCGATTCTGACGGGCTGTACGATGAACATGGAGACGGCGCCGGAGACCTGGAGGCGGATATCTGGGTGGGAAGGCTTCTGGCTGTTAATCTCACCGATCACGGAGCCAACGAGGTGGTGATGATGAACAATTATCTGGACAAAAACCACCGTTATCGAACTGGCGAGCTAAGACTACAGGACAAGGCGCTGGCCTATATTGACAACGACTGGTGTATGTACGGATGGGAGAACGAGGTTGCTTTGGCTTATCCCCTCACCGATGGCGTCACCGACGTGTACGAAACCAATCGGGACGATTACATCCAAAGGGTGAGGGAGAGCACCGGTAATCAGTACGAAAACCTGCTTATCTGCTCTCATTCCTCCCCCTGGGCACATTACCTCTACTGGGGTACCGAGCCCTACGAGTACTCCCTCTTCCACAACTACGAGATAGAACAGATAGACGTCCAGGTCCACTTCTATAACCTTTTCGCCTGCTCGAACAGCCGGTTCGTGGAAGAGGATGATATGGGGAGCTGGTACATCTTTCAGAGCACGTACGGTCTTGTGTCGCTCGGTTCGACCAAAACCGGAAGTATGCTGTGTTTCTATGATTACTATGAACCTTTGGGAAATGGGGCAACCTTTGGAGAGGCTTTTCTCTCGTGGTGCATAAACGACATCGAGACCTGTGGCGGAGTGGAATCCCGCCCCTGGTTCTATGGAATGACATTGATGGGTGATCCGACCCTTACGCTCTCCAGGTTCATGGCTGATCATACCGGTGACGTGAACTCAGACGGAGCGATAGACTTGGGAGACGTGGTCTTTTTGATAAACTATCTTTTCAGAGGAGGAACTGCTCCCGACCCCTTGAGATTGGGCGACCCTACCGCAGACTGCGTGGTTGATCTGGGAGACGTTATCTTTCTTTTGAACTATCTTTATAGGGGTGGTTCCCTCCCGGGGATCGGGTGCGCATGAGATGAGCCTTCTCCAGAACTACGGGAGAAACGCTGCCGGATGTCCGGCAGGATTTTTTTGAGACGAATGCTTCATTTATACGAGCTTGGTGTCGTTTAACTATTAGAGAGTCCCGTTATCAAGAGAAAGCTGGAGGTGTGGTGATAAGAAGAGCATTGGCGTTGTGTCTGACCGGCGTAATCTTCCTGGGGGCGCCTCTTTATCCTGCAACATTCAATGGAAAAGACATCCTGACAGGGACGTGGATGGGCAGGCAGATGGAGTACGTGGAGGGGGAAATTCTGTTCAAGATGAGGCCGGGGGTCAAGGCGAGCAACCTGCTTCCTCTTCTTGCGGAGACCAGAACCGTGTTAGTGGAGGGTCCCGACAGGCTGAGAATGGGAAAGCTGGAAGTACAGGCTCCGGCCGATGTTTTTCCGGTACTGGAGAATCTGAACTCCAGCGATTTGATTGAGTTCGCCGAGCCGAACATGATCGACAGAACATCCTATGCTCCCAATGATTATTACTTTGCCAACGACGTCCAGTGGGCGCTTTATAACCACGGGCAGCTTCCTCCGGGAGGGACCGCTGGCGCGGATATCAACGCCACGGCCGGCTGGGACGTCAGTACGGGCAGTTCGGAGGTTTTAATCGCGATCATCGATTCGGGAATACCTTTGCTGCAGTTTTTCCTTTATCACCCGGATTTGAGTGATACCTCCAGATATGTGCTGGGCGAGGATTTGGTCGGTGACGGTGATGGGGTCAGGGACAACTATGGGCACGGCACGCACGTCCTGGGTATCATAGCTGCCTTGACCAACAACGAGACAGGGATAGCAGGGGTGGACTGGAATTGCAGGATCCTTATCAACCAGGTATTCGACTACTCCGGAGTCGGAACCCACAACACCTTCAAGAACGGTGTCATCAGCGCAGTGGATAACGGCGCCCGGGTGATCAATTACAGCGGCGGAGGACTGCACTCCTTTGCCAAGGAGGAGGCGGTCAGATACGCCGACAGCAGCAACGTGCTTTTGGTGGCAGCAGTTGGCAACGGGATGGGGGATTCGGTCCTATACCCGGCTCACTATTCGGATGACTATCTTAACGTGATAGCGGTTTCCGCCACCACCTGCAATGATCGGCTGGCTGATTACTCCAACTATGGTCCGTCCACGTGCGTTGCCGCCCCCGGCGGCGGAGGCACACCCTGGGACGTGAATGACGTTATGTCCACCACGCCCAATTACCCGGTAACCCTGAACGGTTCGCCCTACTTCCTTACCCAAACTTACGGCTACATGGCAGGCACCTCCATGTCCTGCGGGATGGTCACCGGACTGGCATCCCTGTTGCTCTCCGTAGAGCCGAATTTCAATGCCTTTGAGCTGAGAGAGATTATTGAGGAGAGCGCGGATCAGGTGGGAGACTACCAGTATTATATAGAAACAGGGAAAAGCCTGGAACTGGGTCACGGCCGGATAAACTGTTACGGTGCCTTGGTGCTGGCATCCGGGTACACCTACGTCTACGGAGACGCCAACGCCGACGGGGTGGTCACCGTTGGAGACATGGTGTACCTGGTCAACTATCTTTACAGGCTGGGGCCGTTTCCTGATCCCCTCTCGGCCGGCGACGTAAATGGGGACTGTGTCATCACCGTAGGCGACATCATCTACTTGATGAATTACCTTTATCGCACCGGACCCGTTCTGCAGAGGGGCTGCGTGGAGGGGTGAAGTGCTGGCCTCAAGCGGGATCACCGCACATAGCCCTTACTGGACAAACTGACTCACCCTACCGCATGACTCCCATCCTTGCGCTTTTGACCGCAAACCTTCCCCCAGGTTATCCAGAGAGCATCCATCCAAGTTTGCTTCCTTAGTCTTCCAGAGGTGACGAATTGTGCTGCCCAAGAATGCAAGACTCTGGACCAAAGTACGGGCAGGGGTGATAACCGGTCCTTTGCGGTTGCCTTCGTGTACAGCCAGGTTAGTCGTAGGGGAGTAACGTCGCCGGCGAGGGAAGATCTGTGGTTGAGGCAACTTAGCTCGTGGTGGAAGTTGTCCCGGACGCCCCAACGAGCCCGTCATGAGGTTTCCGTCATCCACGAGCAGGGTTGGCTGTGGAGGGATAATCTGAAGGATCGACAGGGACAGTCCCCAGCGTGCAGTGACTTTGTAGTTCACTCTGCCTGTGCAATGAGTCGTGCCAATCGTGGAGTGGATTTTTTACAAGAAACTTTTTCCGAAAAGAGTTGACAAGAATTCCCAAAACCGTATCTTCTAACGGTATGTTACGAAATTCACAAGCGTAAGTGTAGAGCAAAGCGTATGAACCTTAATGGTTTCTGGATTTGATCGATGAACGTTTTCGACTTCAGGAGGAGAGATGCCTATCGTTGACTCCAAGACAGGTAAGATAAGGAAAGAATATAGCATAGAAGAATTGGCCGAGGCCTCGAAGTTGATGCGGGGATATAACATGATCTCCCTGTGTGCGGCGGGCTCAGGACACGCTGGCGGGACCATGTCCATCATGGATATCACCGCGGCCCTGTATCTGCATGTGGCTGCCCATGACCCAAAGGACCCTTCCTGGGATGGGCGGGACAGAATCATCTGGTCCAGCGGCCACAAGGCGCCGTCGCTCTACCTCAGCCTGGGAATGGCTGGCTACTTCGACGTGGAAGAGGTGGTCAAGCTCAGGAAACTGTACAGCCCGTTTCAGGGACATCCCCACTGGCTGAAGCTTGGGGGGGTGGAAGTCTCCACAGGTTCGCTGGGGCAGGGTTTGAGCATCGCCAATGGAATAGCCCTGGCAGGGAAGCTGAAGAGCAAAGACTACCACGTCTTCTGTCTTACCGGAGACGGAGAACATCAGGAGGGACAGATGTGGGAGGCAATCATGGAGGCGGGCCATTTTAAGCTGGACAACCTGATCAACATAGTGGACAAGAACCGCCTGCAGATCGATGGTTGGGTAAAGGACGTAATGGACATCGATCCCATAGTGGACAAGTACAAAGCATTCAAATGGAACGTAATCGAGATAGACGGGCACAGCATGAAGCAGATCGTGGAAGCGCTGGAGAGGGCCAAAACCCATAAAGGCCAACCAACCGTGATTATTGCGCACACGGTCAAGGGCAAAGGCGTCGACTTCATGGAGGATGTAGCCGGCTGGCACGGAAAGTCGCCCATCTGCGAACAGATGGAAGAGGCCCTGCGGCAATTGGGGGTTGATAAAAAGCTCGATCACCACAAGCTGGATAAGAAGGCGGACGATTATCAGGCGGAGGCGACCAAAAAGCTTGAGGCCAAGATGCCCAAGTTTTCCAAGGATTACTTCTGGAACATGCAGGAGAAGATGAAGGTGGAGATGGACCCCACCCGCAAGGGCTTCGGTCGCGCCCTGGAGAAGAGAGGAGACGATCCCAGAGTGGTCTGTCTGGGGGCGGACATATCCGGCTCCATCGCCATCAGCATGTTTCATGATAAGCATCCGGAGAGAAAGAGTAGATTCCTAAGCATGGGAATCGCCGAGCAGAGCGGCACCGGCGTGGCGGCCGGATTGGCCAAGGAAGGAATGATCCCGGTGTTCGGCACCTACGGCGTTTTCGCCGCCGGAAGAAACTTAGACCAACTCAGAACCACGGTATGTTACGGAGATCTCAACGTTCTGATCGCCGGAGCACACGGCGGCGTCTCGGTCGGGCCGGACGGGGCTACTCACCAGGCTCTGGAAGATCTCTTCCAGACATGCGGTCTGCCCAACATGCACGTTGTCGTCCCCTGCGATTCAATCGAGACCGAAAGAGCCTCAGAGGCGCTCCTGTTTGAGGTTGAGGGGCCCAAGTTCGTCAGGTTCGCCCGGGAGGCAACGCCCATCGTCACGGATGAGACAACCCCTTTCAATTTCGGGAAAGCGAATATCTACAGGTACAGAGGAGAAAAAGATAAATTCAAGGATGCCTTTGACGTGAAATTAGCGTCCGAGTACACCTCAGAAAATGAGGATCTGACCATCATTGCCTGCGGCCCCGAGGTTCCGGAAGCCATGAGGGCGGCCTGGATCTTAAAAGAGGATTTCGGCATTGAGACCAGAATCATAAACGTGCATACACTGAAACCTCTGGACAAGGAGCCGGTGATCAAGGCGGCACTGGAGACCGGCATCATCGTCACCGCCGAGGAACATCAGGTGGGCGGATTCGGTAACTGGATAAGCGCCACCGTTTCTCAAGCACCCGAGTTGTACAAGAAACCCATGCTTTTGGGAATGATCGGGGTCAAGGATAGGTTCGGCGAATCGGGAAAGCCCTGGGAGTTGATAAAGGAGTTCGAGGTCTCCGCCGAGCACATCGCTCAGAAGGCAAAACAGCTTTATGACATAAAGAAGAAGGGATAGGGGAATCTGGATGACGAATGAAGGATGACCAATGACGAATGGCCAATGACCAATGACGAATGAAGGATGACGGATAAAAATCCATTATACGTCATTAGGTATTCGTTAATTAATTGTTTGGTCTTTTTG
>JBARPX010000030.1:0-13592 GCA_049643405.1 Candidatus Zixiibacteriota bacterium | reverse complement strand
GTATTTACTTCGGAAGCTATTCTATATCCTTTTGACTGAAAAGTCAATAAAATAATTGGCTTTAGTCCCGAGCTTAACAGATAAAAAAATCCCTGGCCCGTACGGGCCAGGGATTCATCTTCTCTTCTGGTTACATGGTCAGTCCCCGAAGCGGGGTAGTCGGTCTTTCTCCTATCTTAGCAGAGTCATCTTCTCGATAGACTCGTAGCCGCCGGCGCTGATGCGATAGAAATAGACTCCGCTGGCCACGTCCCGACCCTGTGCGTTCTTGCCATCCCACCTGACGGAATGGTCTCCGGCAGACAGCGGCTCATCCACCAGCGTGTTGACCACCTGTCCCAGGATGTTGTAAACCCTAAGGGACACCGGGGAAGCTTGAGGCAGGTAAAACTTAATCACCGTCTCCGGATTGAACGGATTGGGGAAGTTTCCCTTCACCTCGAAAGGCGCCGACTGCACTTCCGCGGGTTCACTCGTGTCGTGAGTGATGGGGATGGGGGTCTCTCCCTTCATCCTGCAGATGGAGCTGCCCTTATCATCCACCATGTCGAAATCCAACTCACCGGCAGAAAGAGGCCAGGGTGTCATTTTGAGCTCCGGAACGCAGCGGGAATTCGTCGAACTGAAGTGCAGCGTGGCGATCAGACCGCTGCCCGCAGGCAGAACGTCGGAGATGTTCTGGTCTAAGGCCCGAATCATTCCGATGAGTATTCTCTTGTTCTGGTTGTCGATCTGCGGGTACAGACTGAAATGCTCCACCCGGCTTCCGCTAAAGTCGACTCTCTCACACACGATATCCGAGCCAACAGAGGCGAAGCTTAAAGGCACGGAAGCGCCAGCCATCCCTCTCTCGTTCTCCAGATAGAGCTTCACCTGCGCGGTGTTTGCGCTCTTGGAGAGAACAACCTCATAGCTCAGCGGATCACTGCAGTCAGCCAACGCGCTCGATGTCAGCAGCACAAAGGCCAACACCACGAGTCCTGCTAAGATCGTTCTAGACATTACTAACCCTCCCTTCATGTGTTGATTAAGGTTTTCGGTTACCCTTTTCTTCTCTTCAGGTCTCCCCTTCAGCATTCTCCGACCACCTCCTTTTCACCTGACAAACATAAGGTTTTTAGTTTCACCACCCCCTGTCCTCACAAGAGGTGATGCAAAAAGAGGCTCGTTCTATCCTTCAAATCAACTGACTTCCAAGTGCGTCGAGCATACGGGACAACAAACATCCAAAAAAACCTGTTTGCTGAACGTACCTATAAGCCTCTTCTCTTAGGCACGACATCTCTTCGCCCTAACGAACAACTAGCCCTTAGCAATTATTCTATTGGTTGTCCCTTTGCTCTTACTGCGTGTAACGATACTACTGTTGATGCCTCCGTGGCACGTGCGGGTGGGTCAGACTGAATTCTTGAAGCTGCGAGAATTTTCCTCATTGCTTACGGATCTAAAGAACTTCCGTCCCCCCTCAAAATGGGTAATCAGTACTCAGCCCGATTTAGCTTGAGTGCTTTTCCCTTCTCCCTCCTTTCCCTAAGATAACTCCTGCACTTTTTATACGCAATCTACTCTTGTCCCGTTTAAGTGAAAATTAAGACATCCCTCCTGTCGAGTCAAGAAAAAAATCAAGTATTTGAAAAAAATCTGGGGCCACAGCGACCCGAATACGCCGAAAGTAGAAGTTGAGTCCCAGAAGTCCATCAAGAGGATTGTGGCACGACGTTTGAAAAGTCCGACCACCGGCATCCCCGCAGGGTCCAAACTTGGTTACACGCGGGCTGCGTTCAATTCTAGGTTCTACCCATAAGGTTTAAGGCTCTCTGGAAGGCAGGATGAACTCGAAACTTCCACCCCGGCCCCAGGCTTTCGGTACGAGGCAGATACTTTTCGTCATAGGAATACCTGAATTCGTCTGAATTGGGAGCAGCGATCCCCAAGAAGCCTACGCGGAACAGCAAGCGGATAAGCTCAAGATAGGTGTCCTCCTCGTCCTGCGCGCTGGCATCAGGCTTCCAGAAAGACTCCGTCAGCGTTTCTAGCCAGAAGCGGCCTCGAAACCTTACGTCGGCCAGGAGCAGGATAACGTCCTCCAAAACGCGTCTTTTCAAGCCCTCGTACTCAAACTCCACGTCTTTCGCCTGAAAATGATTATAGAATTTTCCAATGTCAAAATAGGGATCCTTCCACTCATCCCTCAAGGCCATTAGCCTCTCGAGAGAGTATGCGTCCAAAGCTTCGTCTATGTGTTGCCACGAAATAGAGCTTTTGCCCGCCGACAGACGTATGCAGTGATTGACCAAACTGATAATATCACGAGGGCGCATGAGAGTATGATCTAGTAGCACCTCAAGAGGGTCCCCGTGCCGCTGAGTTTTCTGTGGAAACAGCGAGTAGAAGTTAAGCATACGGTCATATGCGTAGTAGATGGAGAATTGCTCAATGCGTTTCTCAAGCAAACCGGTTAGATCTTCGCGGTTCCAATCGATGAACTGAATCAATCCCCTATGCTTTTCTTCCTGCGCGCCGCGCCTGCGCTCTGAGTATCCTAGTTGGTCGAAAATGTTCGTTCGCAGGGCTACCAAAATCTTCAGATTCTTGACATCCAGAAAATCCACGACGCTTTGAAAGAGGCACCGAATAAGTGTGTTGGCTATGTCGTCATCGACCCACTCCTTATCTAGGTCGTCCACGATGACGTACCGAAAATCCTGGTCGTTTCCGAGAATTTCCTCGTCGAGTATTTTGATCATCTCGTTCAGTCTGGCCAGCTGGGTTTGATTGACCCTCTGCTGAGCCTTGACGGAAAACTGTCTCTTCTCTTCGGATGTCTTAAGCTTCGAAAAACCTAAACCTGCGCTAACCGCTTGAGTAGGCAGGGACAAATCTCCTCTGAGGCTGGTCTCAAATTTGTTCGATAACTCGCGAACCCGTTCATGTGCGTCACACCAGAATTGCTCCCCAAATTCCTCGAAGTATTTCAGCGCTTTGAGTCGACTGGGGTTCTTGATGATTCTATCTTTCAACCACTTCAAGATGGTAGTCTTGGCCTCTGGAGAATCAATCTTGTATTTGTGCCTTATGATCTCCACGATGAAAACGTGTTTCCATAGGGCCTTAAAGAACAGGTCCAGACGGACGTTCGCCTCCATTAGTTCCCGAATGTAAGGAGAGTTCGATATGTACTGCAGCGAGAGGCTTTCTGGATCTATCTGGATAACCTTCGTTGGGTGTTGCTGTGCCAGTCGCCTTAGTATGGCTGTCTTTCCCGAACCAGTGCGACCAATCAAAAAGCACTTCTTCATGTTGCGTGACGCGATGGCGTCGTAGTCCCCGTTGTCATAAAAACATTCCGAAAGAAGAAAATCATTCTCCGCTGACATCCCCCCGATTTGGTGCCCTGCTCGCAGTCGCTTTCTCTTATGGACCTTCTTTACCATCGGTCAGCCCCTCGTCGCTCTCTTGTGTTTCGAAGCCCCTACTTATTCAGTTCGGCTATCACCTTACCCGTGATGTCGTATTTCTCGTCGGCATACAGGACGCTGCCCGCGGTGGAATCGAGAATATAGGTATAGTTATCCTTTAGCGCGATCAGCTTGATCACCGTCTCGATCTTCTCCAGCAGGGGTTTGGAGAGCTCATACTCTTTGCTCGCCGCCTCGCCTTCGGGACCCATCACCTCGTTCACAAACACCTGGTATTCGTTCTGCCGGGCTAAAAGCTCCTGTCTTATGTCGTTTTTTGCCTGTTCGGTCAGCATGAGATTTTGCTTTTCCAACTTGTCCGCCAACTCCTGCATCTGCTGCTGCATGGAGTCCGCCCTTGCCTGCCACATGGCCATCTGCTTCCCGAATCGGACCTCCGCCTGTTGATATTCCTTGTATTCCTGCTTCAAACGCAGCACGTCCACATAACCGATTTTCATCTGCTGGGCCAAGCTGGTTGAGAACAATGCGCCCCAAGCCACCCCTCCCAAAAGGATAACCAACACCGCCTTAGTCACTGTTTTCCTCATTTTTTCAAACCTCCTTTTACGTCCATGGAGAAGAACTTTCGTTTAAGTACCCGCTTGCTCGAAGCTTTCGAGAAAACGTCACATCAAAATAAGTTCACCCCACCCTTTGTCAAGCATAATTTGAAAACGCCCGCCAAAAACTCACTTTCGCATTTCAGAGCCAGAACCTAACTTAAGTTAGGTTCTGGCTCTGTTCATTCGCTGAAGGTCTATCTTTGCATCCCACCGCAGCACCGCCTCTTTTTCCTTTCTACAAAAAAACTCAAGAAAAGTTTTGAAAGAATTTTCTTGACAAACCTCTAAAAAGTTATTTTTTACCTCAACTGTTTGTGAAGAAATTCACTTGCGTCTTTCTGTTGTGAGCCGGACGAAAAGGATCGACGGTTAATTTAAGAGAACTTTCTTGACAGATTCCTTTATGCTTCACGACTACGCATTCGTTGGTTTCTTTTTGGCAATTGGCGTTATCTTTGTAACATTCGTATTCTTTCTCTCCCGCTTAGTCCGCCCTCATCATCCCAGTCCCGACAAGCTGGAAAGTTACGAATGCGGGGAGTTGCCCATCGGCGGGGCCTGGGTGCAGTACAACGTTCGCTACTACCTCTACGCTTTAGTCTTTGTGATTTTCGACGTGGAGGTGATATTCCTGTTTCCCTGGGCGGTGGTCTACAGAAGCTTGGGGTTTTTTGCATTCATCGAGATGCTGATATTCTTAAGCATCCTGATCTTTGGCTTAGTCTACGTTTGGAAAAAGGGAGCTTTAAAATGGGTCTAATCAAGAAGGTGCCGGTATACTTAGAACATCTCCCCGGAGGTGGTCTGGTAACCACGGTCTTGGACGACGTGTTGAATTATTCCAGAGCCTGCTCCTTATGGTACATGTTGTTCGGCTTAGCCTGCTGTGCGGTGGAAATGATGGCCACCGGGGCTTCCCGTTACGATTTTGACCGGTTCGGCATGTTCTTCCGGGCCTCGCCCCGACAATCGGATTTGATGTTCGTGGCCGGCACCCTGACCAAGAAGATGGCGCCCCGGGTGAAAAGGCTGTATGAGCAGATGGCCGAGCCGAGGTACGTCATCGCCATGGGAGGGTGTGCCGTAATCGGGGGACCTTTTTACTACGACTCTTACAGCGTGGTAAAAGGGGTGGACCTTATCATCCCGGTTGATGTTTATATTCCCGGATGCCCTCCCCGGCCGGAATCGCTGATGGAGGGATGCATCAAGTTGCAGGAGAAGATAAAGAAGGAAAAAATTGCCGACTGGAGTTGAGAGAATTACCAGAACCTAACTTAAGTTAGGTTCTGGTCTGGGAAAATCAAGAGAATGACCAAAGAGAAAATACTCAAAGCCTTTCAGGATAAGTTCCCGGATAAGATCGAGGAGATTCCATTTGTGGGAGCGGACGCCGCCTTCAAAGTGGATAAAGATATGATCCTTGAGGTCTGCCAATTTGCCAAAGAGACGCAGGAGCTTGCTTTCGATCTTCTGACTTGCATGACCTGCGTCGACTACGTGGACCATATGGAAGTGGTGTATGACCTGTTCTCCTTCAACCGGCGACACAGAATAGCCATAAAAACCTCCGTTTCCAGAGACGGAGATATTGACTCAATGACCCCGGTCTGGAAAGCCGCCAACTGGCACGAAAGGGAGATAGCCGAGCTTTTTGGGTTGACCTTCAAAAACCACCCTGATCCCAGGCCCATACTTCTACCTGAGGACTGGGATGAGGGTTTCCCCATGAGAAAGGATTGGGAGGGAAAAGATTTTGTCCGACTACCCAAAAAATAGCCTCAACCTGCCCTTTATCACCACCGAGAAGGTGGGCACGGAGGAGTTCATACTCAACATGGGCCCGCAGCATCCCAGCACCCACGGGGTATGTCGGCTGCTCCTGAAGATGGATGGCGAGGTGATCGTGGACCTTATTCCCATTGTCGGGTATCTGCACCGGGCGCTGGAGAAGATCGCGGAGAACCGAACCTATCTTCAGTTCATCCCTTACACCGACAGGATCGACTACGTCTCCGCCATGTTATGCAACCACGGTCTCTGCATGGCGGTGGAGAAGCTGGCGGAAATCGAGGTGCCCCAGCGGGCCGAATACATCCGGGTGATAATGGATGAGCTCAACCGCATAGCCAGTCACTTAGTCTGGCTGGGCACATTCGCCCTGGATCTGGGAGCCATCACGCCGTTTCTGTACTGCTTCCGTGAAAGGGAGATGATTTTGGATCTTATCGAGATGACCTGCGGCCAGAGGATGACCTTTAATTACATGCGGGTGGGAGGGGTGTCGCGGGATCTGCCCAAGGAGTTCATCCCCAAGGCCAGGGAGTTTGTGAAGTATTTCAAGCCCCGGGTGGACGAGTACGAGGCCATCCTGACCCAAAACCCCATCTTCTTGGGAAGAACCAAGGGGGTGGGAATACTGGACAAAAAGACCGCCATCGATTACTCGGTCACCGGACCGAACCTGAGAGCCACCGGGCTAAGGTGGGATCTGCGGAAGGAAGAGCCCTACTCGGTTTATGACAAATTCGAATTCGATATCCCCACCGGCACGAAGTCGGACACCTGGGACAGGTACATGGTGAGAATCCAGGAGATGAGGCAGGCCAACAGAATCGTTGAGCAGGCCTTAGAATCCATACCGGAGGGAGAGATAAAGGCCAAGACCAAGGCGGTGTTTAAGCCTCCCAAAGGAGAGGCTTACGCCCGGGTGGAATCCACACGCGGCGAGATGGGATTCTACGTTGTTTCAGAGGGCGATACCATGCCCTATCGGCTCAAGCTCCGCACCGCCTCGTTCTCGAATTTGGCGGTACTGCCGGAGATGGTCAGGGGCTGGAAGATCGCGGATTTGGTGGTGATCTTCGCCAGCTTGGACGTGATCATGCCGGACGTGGATAGATAGGCAACAGGCCCGTTGAATCGGGCGACTACAGAAGATTAGGAGATAGTTATTGTTCGAATTAGATAAGGTTTTCAAGGCAATCTACTTCTGGCTGGAGGAATTATTCACCCGCTGGGGAATCCCCCAATTCTGGTTGGACCTCCTCTCTATGCTCCTGGTGTTTGTGGTTATTATCGCCTTCATCTCCGTGGCGGTTTTGTTCTTGGTCTGGTGGGAAAGAAAAGTAGCCGCCCACATGCAGGTCAGGTTTGGGCCCATGCGCACCGGCTGGCACGGATGGAGACAGACCGTCATCGATGCGATAAAGCTGATCCAGAAGGAGGACATCGTTCCCCTCAAGGTGGATAGAGCCGTATTCGTGATAGCCCCCATAGTGGTCTTTGTATCTGCCCTCTTGGTATATGTCTGCATCCCCTTTGGCCGGGGTCTGATAGTAAGAGATCTAAACATCGGGATCTTATATATACTCGCAATCACCACCTTTACCGTGGTGGGACTCCTGATGGCCGGCTGGGGTTCCAACAATAAGTGGTCTCTTCTGGGCGGACTCAGATCGGCGGCACAGATCGTGAGCTACGAGGTGCCACTGACCTTATCCGTTCTGGGAGTGGTGCTTCTGGCAGGGTCGCTCTCCATGGTGGAGATAGTCAAATCGCAGGCGCATTTCTGGGATTGGTACATCGTCAGGCAGCCCATTGGTTTCTTAGTCTACTTAACGGCTGCGATAGCTGAAGTCAACCGTACTCCCTTTGACATACCGGAAGCCGAACAGGAGTTGGTGGCCGGGTATAATACGGAATACAGTGGAATGAAATTCGCCATGTTCTTCTTTGCCGAATTCACCAATCTTTTCACCATAAGCGCCGTTTCCACCACCCTCTTTCTGGGAGGATGGCATGGGCCCTGGCTTCCCTCCTGGATGTGGTTTTTCATCAAGACTTTTGGGATAATCCTGGTGATTATGTGGTTTAAATGGACTTATCCCCGCGTCCGGGTGGATCAGTTGATGGACTTTGCCTGGAAATTTCTGTTGCCCCTGGGATTCTTGAACTTAATGCTAACGGCACTTTTCGCTTAAAAGACTATGGCCTTAGTCAAAAGAATATATTCAGGAGTATACAATCTGATTCTGGGATTGACCGTGACGGTGAAGCACCTGGGAAAACATGCCATCACCCTGCAGTATCCCAAGGAGAGATGGCCCATGCCGGAAAGGTCCCGCGGCTGCGTGGTGCTTCTGACCGATCTTGAGGCCAACAAACTGAAATGCATCGCCTGCGGGCTCTGTTACCGGGTCTGTCCCAACAATGCCATAAAGTTCACCGCCGCCAAGGACGAGGCAGGAAAGCGATTCGCTGAAGTCTTCGAGGTCGACACCGGGCTATGTATCTACTGCGGACTGTGCGAGGAAAGCTGCCCGG
Organism: Candidatus Zixiibacteriota bacterium; assembly: GCA_049643405.1. Taxonomy (GTDB): domain Bacteria; phylum Zixibacteria; class MSB-5A5; order MSB-5A5; family SM1-73; genus SM23-73-3. The sequence goes on along the minus strand of JBARPX010000030.1, from coordinate 5,242 downwards.
TAAAGGGGAAAGCCATAAAACTGGTTCCCCGGTATGAGTTCTCGGTGTACGATAAGAAGGATTTGATCTACGATAGGGAGAAACTGGGTGAGATAGGAAGGGAGTACTCCGGCTGAGAGTGGATCTTAATGTTGGGGCCGGGGTTGAACCCCTGCCCCAACTCAAGACTGGATCTCCTCTCACCCGTTTGATTTGAAATAGTATTTCGGAAAGGAAAAGAATTGTTAACTGGTGTTCCGGCTGCTGTTTTCTACATTCTGGCTGGCATGATCTTGGGCTCGGCGGTGATGGTGGTCAGCCTCAAGAACATCTTTCACTGCGCTCTGTTCTTAGTGCTGGCCCTTTTCGGCGTGGCCGGAATTTATATACTTCTTTCGGCAGAGTTCCTGGCTGCGGTTCAGGTCTTAATTTACGTGGGAGCCATCACCATACTCATGATCTTCGCCATCATGCTGACGGCTAAGCTGTACAACGCCAAGATCAAGCAGTCCAACGAGCAGGTGGTTCCGGGAATCATCATCGTGGCGGCTCTTTTAGTCGCCACCATCTTCACCCTGACCAGGACCGCCTGGAAGCTGTCTGATCAGGCTGCCGCCGTTCAGTCGACGGTGGGCATAGGAAGGCTTCTTATGACAGAGTATGTTCTGCCTTTCGAGGTGGTTTCGGTGGTGCTGTTAACCGCATTGATCGGGGCGATAGTCATCGCCCGGAAGGATTAGAGCTTTGGTTGGTCTAAATCACTACTTGATATTAAGCATCGTTCTGTTCTGCATCGGGATCTTCGGGGTCTTAACCCGGCGGAACGCCATCGGGATTCTGATGTCCATCGAGTTGATGTTCAATGCGGTCAACATAAACTTCGTGGCCTTCTCCAAGTTTGTCACCCCCGCCGACTTTGTGGGACAGATATTCGCCATCTTTGTGATAACCATAGCCGCTGCGGAGGCCACCGTCGGCTTGGCCATAGTGCTTTTAATATACCGAAACTTCAAGGGCATCAACGTGGACAATATAAACATAATGAAATGGTAGGAGACCTAATTTAAGATATGTTAGCTAACGCCTGGATAATACCGCTGCTTCCCCTGCTGGCTTTTGTCATCATCGTGTTTTTCACCAACCGGAACGAGAAGGCAAGCTCGCTGGTCTCCATCGGCGCAATATGCTTATCCTTTGTCTTATCCCTTATCGTCATAGCCAGCGTCTTGAAGAACCCGGTGGCCTCGGAATTCGAGTTCACCTGGATCGATCTTCCGGGATTTAAGATTAAGGTGGGGATGTTGATCGATCCGTTGACCGCGGTGATGCTTTTCGTGGTCTGCACGGTCTCCATGCTGGTGCACATCTACTCGGTCGGCTACATGAACGGCGATCCCAGATTCTCCCGGTTCTTCTCCTTTCTGTCGCTTTTCAGCTTCTCCATGCTGGGATTGGTGCTGGCCAACAACTTCCTGGAGCTTTTCGTCTTCTGGGAGCTTGTGGGGTTGACCTCGTATCTTCTGATCGGCTTCTGGTTTGAGAAAAAGATAGCCTCCGATGCGGGCAAGAAGGCATTTATCACCACCCGCACCGGCGATTTGGGGTTCATAATCGGCATTCTCATCCTGACCACCGCCGCCGGAACCTTCAACTTCCGGGAGATGTTCCATGCGGTGGAGGCAGGACATATTCCTTTCGGACTCCTGACTGTAGGTGCGATCTTCTTGTTTGCCGGGGCAGTGGGCAAATCGGCCCAGTTTCCGCTTCATGTGTGGCTTCCAGACGCCATGGAGGGCCCCACCCCGGTCTCGGCGCTGATCCATGCCGCCACCATGGTGGCGGCCGGAGTCTACCTGGTGGCCCGAACCATGACCATCTATTTGGCGGCGGAGAATGCCGGCCTGGTGGTGGCCATCATCGGGTGCTTCACCGCGTTTTTGGCCGCATCCATCGCCCTGGTGCAAAACGACATCAAGAGGGTACTGGCTTACTCCACCATAAGCCAGTTGGGTTATATGATTATGATCCTGGGCCTGGGTGGATTAACGGCTGGAACCTTTCACCTGTATACCCACGCCTTCTTCAAAGCCCTTCTCTTCCTGGGTGCGGGAAGCGTGATTCACGCCGTGCACACCAACGACATCTGGGAGATGGGCGGGCTTTATCGCAAGATGAAGATCACCGCGGTAACCTTCATCGTAGCCTCGCTCTCTATATCCGGAATCTTCCCCTTATCCGGATTCTGGAGCAAGGACGAGATACTGGCGGTGGCAAGCCATTTCCATAATCCCATATTCTTAATCGTGGCGACGCTGGTGGCAGGAATGACCGCGTTCTACATGTTCCGGCTCTGCTTCGTCACCTTCTTCGGAAAACCGCGGGATCAGGAGAAGTATGACCATGCGCACGAGTCGCCCAAGGTTATGACCGTTCCGTTGATGGTCTTGGCCTTTCTTTCCGTAGTCGCCGGCTGGGTGGGAATACCATGGCTCAAACACGGCTATTCGTCTTTTGTCTATCACCACGAGCCTCACCACGTTGAGCCCAACTTCATTCTCATGATCGTCTCGACCGTTGTGGCTCTGTCAGGAATTTATCTGGCTTATGCCATGTATTATAAGAAGTCCATCTCTCCGGAGAAATTGAAGACGAAGTTTGCATTCGTTTACAAACTGCTCTACAACAAGTATTACTTCGACGAACTGTATCATGCCATAATCGTGAACCCGATCATGAAGCTCTCCAAGATCCTATTTGTCAAGCTGGACGTGGGAGTCGTCGATTGGCTGGTGAACGGTGCGGGCAGCTTCACCGTCTTCCTGTCAGATATAAAAGAGTGGTTTGACAGCCGCATCGTCGACGGCACAGTTAACGGGTTGGCACACGTTACCCGGGGAATGGGATCGGGCCTAAGGAGAATTCAGACCGGACAAGTGCAGAACTATGCCTTCGTCATATTCTTTGGCCTGGTTCTGATCATTCTTTTTAAACTGAGCTAAGTTTCGGAATATGTTGAAGAAGCTATATAGAGTTAGGTTTTGCGTAGGGACAGGGCTTGCTTCGCACCGAGTGCTCAGCACGAGGTGTCCCTGTCCGAACGGAAGCGCGGACAGCCACGCGGTTCGACAAGCTCACCGTCCTGAGCGAAGTCGAAGGAAGGGCTGTCCCTACGAGTGGGTTAGCCTGGTGCTTGAGACCTTTCAAACGGAGATTATCACAAGATCGAATTCTGGTCTGCCCCAACTAAGCAAATAAAGAGGAGAAGTATTCGATGAACTTTCCAATTCTGACTTTGATGATCTTCACCCCATTTCTGGGGATGATTCTGATTCTGCTTCTTAAACGAGAGCAGGAGAGCGCTGCACGTTTTCTTGCGGCCCTGTTCTCCTTCATCCCCCTGGTTCTGTCATTTATTCTTCTGGCCCGGTATGACGGTTCCACCGCCAGCCTGCAGTTCGTGGAGCAATACGAATGGATCCCCTCCTTGGGGATAACCTACTATCTGGGAGCAGACGGGCTTTCCGTCCCCATGCTATTCTTGACCGCGCTTTTGTGCTTCGTCTCCGTCATCTACTCCTTCGGGGACATCAAGGAACGGGTGAAGCAGTACTTTGCATTTCTCCTCCTTCTTGAGGTGGGCATGATGGGGGTCTTTGCCTCGCTGGATTTCTTCCTCTTCTATGTATTCTGGGAGATCGTTTTGGTTCCCATGTACTTCCTGATCGGAATCTGGGGACACGGAAGGAAGGAATACTCGGCCATAAAGTTCTTTCTGTACACGCTCTTCGGGTCTCTGTTCATGCTGGTGGGAATTCTGGCGCTTTATTTCACCGTGGAGCCGCACACCCTGAACATGATGGTCTTGATCGAGAGGGCGCCCGAACTCGCCAGGAGCTTCCAGCTTTTGGCCTTTGTCGCTTTTTTCATAGCATTCGCCGTCAAGGTACCCATCTTCCCTTTCCATACCTGGTTGCCGGACGCTCACGTGGACGCCCCCACCGCGGTCTCTGTCATCCTTGCGGGTGTGCTGCTGAAGATGGGAACCTACGGATTCCTGCGAATCAGCTATCCCATGTTTCCCGAAGGTGCCATCTACTTCGCCATACCGATTGCGATTTTGGCGCTCATAAACATCGTTTACGGAGCCTTGGTCTGCATGGCGCAGAAGGACTTGAAGAAGATGATCGCCTATTCGTCGGTAAGCCACATGGGCTATTGCATGCTGGGACTGGCCGCGGTGACCGTCACCGGCATCTCCGGATGCATGTTTCAGATGGTCTCCCACGGCCTCATCACCGGGGCGCTCTTTATTCTGGTGGGAGTTCTTTATGAGCGGTCCCACACCCGGGAGATCGCGGCCTTCGGTGGATTGTGGACAAAACTGCCGGTCTATTCAGGAATCATGATGCTGTTCGTTCTCGGTTCGCTCGGGCTTCCCGGGCTTTCGGGTTTTGTAAGCGAGTTTATGGTATTCGTGGGTGCATTTCCGGCCTTCAACGTGATCGTTCCTCTGGCTATAATCGGTGTGGTGATAACCGCAGCCTACTTCCTGCGAATGGTTCAGACAATGTTCTTGGGAACGTTCAACACCAAATGGGAAGGTTTAACCGAGATTTCCGGAAGAGAGCTATTCACCGTAATTCCGTTGGCCATCCTGATGATCGGAATCGGCGTGTATCCCTCTCCTTTGGCCAACATGATCAAGGCCACCATAGAAAATATCGTTCACCTGGTAACCGGGTAAGAAAGGTCTATGGTTTAAGGTGAAAGGTCAAACGTTCAAGGTTCACAGTTCAAGGTTTAAAGCCTAACATAGATTCTTGATATGAACTATCAACTGCTTTTGCCTCAGATATTCCTTTTCGTTTGGGCGATTTTGATATTCGTCCTGGATCTGGCCCGGAAGGAAAGAAAACACAACTTAGCCTACGTGGCTCTTCTGGGCTTGGTCGTAACCGTCATTCTGGTTTTGACGTCCCCGAAGGGAGAGCTTTTCGGCGGGATGTTTCTTTCCGACTCCTTCGCCTCGTTCTTCCATCTGATATTCCTGCTCACCGCATTTTTGACCATTGCCTCCTCTGTTGAGGTCGCCAGGAGATTCGAAGCCAACCAGGGCGAATATTTCGGCCTGATTCTTCTCTCCCTGGTGGGGATGATGTTCTTAGCCTGTGCCGGTGAGCTTCTCACCCTGTACGTATCCTTGGAGCTGGCCACCATACCCCTCTCTGTTCTGGCGGCCTACCGCAAGGATAAGCCCAAATCC
>JBARPX010000029.1:0-13621 GCA_049643405.1 Candidatus Zixiibacteriota bacterium | reverse complement strand
ATACCCATGAGGTCCTTCAACAACCCCAAAAGCGCAGAAAGAATCATATATGGTCTAATCGCTTATGTCATAAACCAACCCCAGGATGTGCCCAATTACGAATTTACACAATTAGCTTGACACAATGGGGATTCAGACAACATAAGAAATTCCTTGTCTTGTGGGGGCTTCGGGTATTATATTCATAAGCTACGATGTCAAGGATAGAAGAAAATGTTAAAAGCGTTTGGTCTCTCATCGATAAGGCGGCACAGGCAAGCGGGCGGGAAGGAGAAAAAGTCGAGTTGGTGGCGGTTAGCAAGACCGTGGAACCGGAGAGGGTCAACGAGGCCATCCGGTGCGGAATCGACATCATCGGGGAAAACCGGGTTCAAGAGGCAGAAGGCAAGTTCAAAGAGATAACCGAACCGGTGATAAAACACCTGGTTGGACATCTTCAGACCAACAAGGCCAAAAAGGCGGTGGAACTCTTCGATTTCATCCAGTCGGTGGACAGCGAACGCATTGCGAAAGAGATTTCCAGAAGAGCGCTGGATAAGGGAAAGGTGATGGACGTGCTGGTGGAGGTGAATACCTCCGCCGAAGAAACGAAGTTCGGCGTGGAACCCGATCAGGCGCTGCCTTTGATTGAAACAATATCGAGATTAGAGGGTATTAAGATCAAAGGCTTGATGACCATTGGGCTATTCTCGGACAACCCGGAAGATACGCGTCCTTGCTTCAAGAGGCTGAAAACATTTTTCGAGGAGGTCAAGTCGGCCAATGTCCCCGGGGTTGAGATGAAGTATCTCTCCATGGGAATGACCAGCGACTTCGAGGTTGCCATAGAGGAAGGTTCAAACATGGTGCGGGTCGGCACCGGGATATTCGGCGCGAGAAGTTATTAACCAATGAGGGAGATTCTGTGCTCGGTAATTTCATATTCGCCTTAGCCAAGGTTCTGGATCTGGCTATCAGTCTTTACGTGATCGTTATCATCATACGGGCGATGCTGTCATGGTTCAACCCGAATCCGCACAGCCCGGGAATTCAGTTCCTAACCAGGATCACCGATCCGGTTCTGGAGCGCATCAGACGGCTACTCCCCCTTGGCGGCGGAGTGGGTTTGGACCTGTCGCCGATTATTGCCATCTTCGGACTTCTGTTCATCAAGTATTTTCTGGTGGCAAGCCTGTATGATCTTAGCGCAAGTTTAAAATAATTGTCGGCTCGTAGAGTAACGTTAGAATATTGTTGCCGATAATAGAGTCAAAAAAATGACTAAATCCGGAGGTGAAAGTTGAAGATCACACCGGTAGATATCAAGAATCAACAGTTCGGCAAATCCTTCAGGGGTTATGATCCCTCCGAGGTGGACTCCTTCTTAGAGATGGTTTGCTCGACCTTAGAGGACCTGATCAGGGAAAATGCCGGGCTGAAAGAGAAGCTCTCCTCAGCCGAGTCGACCCTGGTGGGGTATAAGGACCTGGAGGGAAACCTAAGGTCAGCGTTGGTAACCGCCCAGAAGTCGGCAGAGGAGATTCGGGAGAATGCGACAAAAGAGGCTCAGCTTCTGATGAGAGAGACAAAGATCAAAGCCGACAGAAATATGGAGGAAACTCATGACACTCTCTCCCGGTTGAAAAAACAGATAGCCGACCTGCAGAACACGAAAAGAGAATACCTGGCGCGTTTAAAATCGCTGGTCGAGACTCACCTGAGGGTTTTGGAATCAATGGAAAAAGAGGATGAATCGTATAAGAAGGAGCCTCAGTTGGCTGGCAGTCGGCGTCAACCCAAGTCGAATTCGGATGAGGAGATGAAGATTTAGAAACTTCAAAAAGAGCTCTGCGGGGGATGTTAAAATGGCAGAAAAGAACATATCGGATATCAAAGAAACCATAAACGAAGCGGCCCAGTTCATCCGGGACAGGACCAAAGTCCTGCCCCAGATAGGCATCATCCTGGGGACAGGTTTGGGGTCGCTGGCAGACGCTATCAACGTAGACGCCAAAATTCCCTACGAGGAGATACCCCATTTTCCCGTCTCCACCGTGGAGAGCCATACCGGGCGGCTGATCTTAGGCGAGCTTTCCGGACGAAGCGTGGTGGCCATGCAGGGGAGGTTTCACTACTACGAGGGATACGATCTGAAACAGGTGACCTTCCCGGTGAGGGTGATGAAGGCCCTGGGCGCAACAGCCCTGGTGGTCTCCAACGCCTGTGGCGGGTTGAATCCTCAATTCAAATCGGGCGAGGTTGTGGTCATCACCGACCACATTAATCTTCAGGGATCGAACCCCCTGTTCGGCCCCAACGACGAAAGCTTAGGGCCCCGCTTCCCGGACATGTGTCACTGCTACGACCCGGAGTTGATTACCTTAGCGGAGAACGTGGCTTTGAACCTGAGCCTAAAGTTGCACAAAGGAGTTTACGTTGCGGTTGGCGGTCCGAATCTGGAGACTGCGGCGGAATACCGCTTCCTGCGATTCATCGGAGCAGACGTGGTGGGAATGTCGACCGTGCCGGAGGTGATCGTGGCGCGGCATCAGGGCATGCGGGTGTTGGGCTTCTCCCTGATTACGGATATGGGCTTGCCGGACGCTTTGGGCCCAATGAATATGGAAAAGATTCTGGCAACAGCCGCTAAATCGGAACCGCTTTTGAAAGACATAATGATCCGGGTGATTGAAGAAATGAAGGCTTAAAGTTCAAGGTTCAAAGTTTAAAGATAAAAGCGTAGTCCCGCCAAAGGCGGGACACCGAGGGATAAACCCTCGGCTACGCGATTAAGCCAGCATTGCGTTAGAACGATGCGTCGTTTGAGAGACTTCGATTACTCGAGGAAGCCGGTTTACATCACGACAGACACTTTCGAGAGAAAGGCACTCTTTGTGCGGGATAGTCGGGTGGAGAAGATCTATGAAGCTTTGGACGAGGTTTATCCCAAATATGAGTTCAAAGTCAACGGGTTCGTCATAATGCCGACGCATTGCCATTTTATCATCGTATCTGAAAATAATGATCTATCGGACATTATGCACGATGCGAAAGGAATCTGTGCGTTCAGAATGTTGGATTGCGGTTTGGTGAAGGGCAAACTTTGGCAGAGAGGTTTCTATGATCACGTGATTCGGAATCGGCGGGATTTGGTGGAGAAGCTCAACTACATACATCTGAACCCTCTGAGAGCGGGATTGGTCGACGACCCTTCCGAATACCGTCACTCAAGTTACCAGTTTTACTACAGTTGTAATGACTGCAATTTGCCGACGTGGTTTGAGAGAATAGGCATTTAGATCTCGCGTAGCCAAGGCTTCATGCCTTGGCTGGCAAGCCGTGAAGGCTTGCCTACGCGGTCTGAAGCACTCATATTTATTGTCTGCTGCGACTAGAAAGGTGAGAAGCTGCTGATGTTCAAAGAGATCAAACAGGATTTCAACTATCCGGAGATGGAGGAGAGAATTCTCCAGTTCTGGGATAAGAACGACGTCTTCCATAAGAGCATTAAGATCCGAGAAGACGCCCCGGATTTCGTTTTCTACGAGGGACCTCCTACCGCCAACGGAAAGCCGGGAATTCACCACGTGATTTCCCGCACCATCAAGGACTTGGTCTGTCGCTACAAGACCATGCGGGGCTTCAAGGTGGAGAGAAAGGCGGGTTGGGATACGCACGGGCTTCCGGTGGAGATAGAGGTGGAGAAGAAACTGGGCTTGGACGGCAAGGCCAAGGTCGAGGAATACGGTATCGACAAATTCAACGCCCAGTGCGAGAAAAGTGTCTTCCGCTACAAGAAGGAATGGGACGAGCTCACCCGCCGGATCGGCTACTGGCTGGATTTAGACGGAGCTTATATAACGTGCTCCAACGAATATATCGAGTCCGTATGGTGGATTCTCTCTCAATTCTGGGAGAAAGGTCTGATCTATCAGGGGCATCGGATCGTTCCCTATTGTCCCAGATGCGGCACCCCCCTTTCCAGCCATGAGGTGGCTCAAGGGTACCAGGAGGTCTCCGACCCGTCGGTGACGGTCAAGATGAAGCTGGAGGGGGAGGAGAACACCTACTTTCTGGTGTGGACCACCACCCCCTGGACTTTGATCTCCAACGTGGCCTTGGCCGTGGGTGAACAGATCGACTACGTCAAGGTGGAGCACCAGGGCCAGGAGCTGATATTAGCCAAAGCACTTTTGGATCAAGCTTTGGACGGCGAATACCAGATAAAGGAGGAGTACAAGGGAAAAGACCTGGAGAAGCTCAGATATGAACCCCTCTTTACCTTTGTGAAGGCCGACAGATCCAGGATGTTTTATGTGATCTTAGCAGATTTCGTCAGCGTGGAGGAGGGAACGGGAATCGTCCATGTCGCCCCCGCGTTCGGAGCAGACGACTACGAGGTGGGGAAGAAATACGATCTGCCCGTAGTCCAGCCGGTGGACGCCAAGGGAGAGTTTACCTCGGAGGTCACCCCGTGGAAAGGCATGTTCGTGAAAGACACAGACGAGAGCATAATGGATGACCTCAAAGAGCGGGGTCTATTATATAAAAGGGGAGACTACCTTCATACCTATCCCTTCTGCTGGAGATGTGATTCGCCCTTGATATACTATGCCCGTAAGTCGTGGTATATCCGCACCACAGCCTATAAGGACAAGCTTCTGGAAAATAACAGAAAGATAAACTGGTACCCGCCGGAGATGGGTTCCGGGCGGTTCGGGGAATGGCTGGAGAACAACGTGGACTGGGCTCTCTCCCGGGAGAGATTCTGGGGCACGCCTCTGAATATCTGGATATGCGATGGCTGTGGCGAGGAGAAATCCGTGCCCAGCATAAAAGAGCTTCTCGACTCAGCCTTCGAAGATGAATCGCTGGCGGCTTTCAAAAAGGAGATAAATCTCCACAAGCCGATGATCGATACGCTCACCCTGAGGTGTTCTAAGTGTGACGGGGTGATGCATCGCACGCCGGAGGTGATCGACTGCTGGTTTGACTCCGGGTCCATGCCCTATGCCCAGTGGCACTATCCTTTTGAGCATAAGGACGATTTTAAGGATAAGTTCCCCTGTCAGTTTATCTCCGAGGCGGTGGATCAGACCAGGGGATGGTTCTACAGCCTTCTGGCCATCTCGGCGTTTCTTTTCGATCAGCCCGCCTACAAAAACGTGATCGTGATCGAGTTGGTTCAGGATGAAGATGGCGCCAAGATGCATAAATCCAAGGGGAACGTGATCGATCCCTGGGAGGTTCTGAATGTCCAGGGAGCGGATGCCCTAAGGTGGTACATGCTCTGGGCCAGCCAGCCCTGGCTTCCCTCCAGAATCGATAAGAAGGCCATAACCGAGGTGGAACGGAAGTTCTTGAGCACACTGAGGAACACCTATTCCTTCTTCGCCCTCTATGCCAACATCGACAAATTCGATCCCTCGAAACATCAGTCGAAAATGGAGGAAAGGCCGGAGCTGGACCGGTGGATTATCTCCAGGTTGAATTCTCTGACCAAACAGGTAACCTACGCTTTGGATCATTACGATCTGACCAGAGCCGCCCGCTACATTCAGGAGTTTGTCGTAGAGGATTTAAGCAACTGGTACGTGCGGCGGAGCAGGAGAAGATTCTGGCAGTCGGAGGAGACCCCGGATAAGGTTGCGGCCTATCTGAGCCTGTGGGAATGCCTGGTCACGGTGTGCAAATTGGTCGCTCCATACACTCCGTTCATAGCCGAGGATCTTTACCGGGAGCTTTGTGCCAAGACCGACTCGAAACATCCGGAAAGCGTGCACCTGACCGATTTCCCAAAGGTTATGGAAGAGCATGTCGATAAGAAGCTGGAACAGAAGATGGAATCCCTAAGGAGAATCGTCATCCTGGGAAGGGCAGCCCGAAGCAGGGCACAGATAAAGATAAGGCAGCCGTTGGGGGAGATGCTGGTTGCAGTGCCCAAGGGAGATTCAAGGGAGGATTTGGAACCTCTTTTCGGTTTGATCTCGGAAGAGCTCAATGTGAAGCGGGTTTCTTTCCTGGAGCCAGGCGTTTCTTTAGTACAGCTTTCTGCCAAACCGATTTTCGGTCGACTTGGTCCGAAATGGGGAAAGAGAGCAAACCTGGTGGCGGAGGGGATGAAATCTTTGAGCCAGGATGAGTTAATGAGATTTAAAGATGAAGGGAAATTGAAGATAGATTTAAACGGCACCAGCCTGGAGCTGGAACCGGAAGATTTGGAGATAACGGAGAAGGAAAAAGAGGGTTGGGTGGTCGAGTCGGCGAACGAATACAAGGTGGCGCTCTCATCCGTTTTAACTGAAGAGTTGAAGGACGAAGGTTTTGCGCGTGAACTGGTAAACAAAATTCAGAATATGCGCAAAGCGGCAGGCTTTGAGGTGATGGATCGAATAAAGGCGGACATCAAGACCACCTCCCGGCTCCAGGAGGCCATCAGAGCATTTAAGGACTATATCAAAAGGGAGACACTCTCTTCGGAACTCTCCCATGTTGGTGCCAAAGGCGAACGGACCGAGGAGTGGGACATAAATGGGCAGAAGGCACGAATATCGATAGAACGGGTTAGATCTTAAGTGGAGGAAGGAGATGAAGAAGAAGGATCTACAGAAGTATGAAGCCCTGCTTTTGGCCAAGCGGGCGGAGTTGTTAGAGGAGTTGGGACTTCTCAAAAAAACCGGCATGGACAACACGCTTAAAGAAGCCGCCGGTGAGATTTCCTCATACTCCACCCATATGGCCGATCAGGGCACGGACTCCTTTGAGAGGGAAAAGGCATTTCAGTTAGCATCCAAAGGCGGTCGGTTCCTCCATCACATCGACGAGGCGCTGCGCCGCATAAAGGATAAGCAATACGGGAAATGCCAGGAGTGCGGGAAAGACATAACTGCTGCCCGACTGGAGGCAGTGCCGCATGCCAGATTCTGCATCGAGTGTAAGGAGAAAGAGGAGCTCAGGAAAGCCGGACAAGCCTAGCGAAGACTCTTTTCTCCGGGCAGGCACCACACAGACGGTTCGTGCGGTGTAATCGAGAGGGGTGCGCAAAGTCGGAGGCATGGCAGGAGAAGATTTGGTTAAGGAGAATGCAAAGGCTTTTCCCCTTGGTCTTGTGATCATCAGCCTGCTGGCGATTCTTACCGACCAGTTTTCGAAGACTATAGCGAGTCGTCTTCTTGCTCCGGGTGAGTCGGTTCCGGTGTTGGGTGATTTTTTCAGGCTCACCCTGGTATTAAATCCGGGTGGGGTATTCGGAACCAGAATAGGCGGTCAAAATTTCTACACCTTCATTTCGATTTTGGCCATAGGGATCATCCTATGGTTTTTTTTCAAGACCAGCGACAAGGAAATCAGTTTGAAAGTGGGGCTATCTTTGGTGCTGGGAGGAGCAATCGGCAACCTGATCGATCGCTTCCGCTTCGGAGAGGTGGTCGACTTTCTCGATTTCGAATTCTTCAATATATCCCTTCCTCCGGCAAAAATTGCATTCCTGAGATTCTCGGGCTTTTATCTTGATCGCTGGCCTGTGTTTAACTTAGCGGACAGCTTTGTGCTCATCGGAATGATCCTGGTGGTGGTTCATCTGCTGTTTTCCAAGGAAAGCCCAACCGCCGAGACCCCTCAGAATTCTGATATGTTCTATGGAGAAAAACCCCACAAGAACGATTGAGATTTCAACGCCAAAAAAGGCGTCGGGAAAGAGAATAGACTCATTCCTCTCCCAGCAGGATCTCGGTCTGTCGCGTGCCTTCATTCAAAGATTGATCCTGGACCATCACATACTTGTCGACGGCAGGCCAACAAAGTCTTCATATAAAATAAGAGGGGGAGAAAAAATCAGAATCGATGTTCCACCTTTAGAAAAACCCTCTCTTGAGCCAGAGAATATACCCCTGGATATAATCTATGAGGATTCCGATCTTCTGGTGGTGAATAAGAAGGCGGGAATGGTGGTTCATCCGGCGGTGGGGAATTACTCTCACACTCTGGTCAATGCCCTTCTTTTCCACTGCAGGGACCTGTCCGGGATAAACGGGGTTTTGCGGCCGGGCATTGTGCACCGGCTGGACAAGAACACCTCCGGTCTTTTGGTGGTGGCAAAAAATGATTCTGCCCACCTGGGCCTGGCCGAGCAGATTCAAGATCGGTCTCTCCTGCGCGAGTATACCACCATAACCTGGGGACACATGCCGGATGAGGAGGGAATCATCGATGCTCCCATCGGAAGAGCTATAAGAGACAGAAAGAAGATGGCGGTGACCAGATTCAAGGGAAGAGAATCGCTGACTCAATATAGGGTCTTGGAGAGATTTGATCTGTGCGACCTTTTATCCATCCGGTTGAAGACCGGCAGAACTCACCAGATCAGAGTTCATCTCTCCTACCTGAACCATCCGGTCTTGGGTGATCCGGAATACGGCGGCAGGCAGAAGTGGATCAAAGGGATTCACGATAAGAAGCGTCCCTTTGCTCAAAAACTCCTAAGCGTTATTGACCGGCAGGCCCTTCACGCCAGGAAGTTGGGTTTTGCTCATCCGAGGACGGAAGAATACCGGGAGTTCGATTCCTCTCTCCCCGAAGATATGGCACATCTTCTAAGCCTTCTCCGCTCATAGTCAGTCCGCCAAGGGGGCCGTACCTTCGCTTAACTCTCAAAGAAACCTTGACAAGCTAATCAGACCTTCTTATCTTCTCATTCAAAGGTTTAATCTAGAAAGGGAGGATAGGTTGAATGGGTCGGCCGCCACTCCATGGAGGAGATGCTTACCTTTCTCACCGCATATCCGTAAGGAGGCGATATGCTTAAGACTCACACTTTGGTTTTGGCAATCTCGGTCTTTACCCTTATGATTCCTCAGCAGATTTTTGCTGAGGGCCAGATGTGGGGCAATGACGTGCTGGTTCACCAGGCCGACCGTATTTACGGTTTTGGCTTAGATCAGGCGGACAACGACACCCTGTTTCTGGTTGTCTCCGACAGCAGCACTACCAATCTCAAGGATACGCTATATGTCTACCGGTCCACAGACAACGGACAGAGCTGGAATTACCGCACTTCTATGTTCCCCGCCACCGACAATCTCCGCCACGGCAAGGCCGACGTCATCGCCGCAAAGGGTGATTCTAATTTCGTGTTCGTGTTCTGGATCCGCGACACCGGCGCCTATAAAGGACTTTGGTGCATGAGATTCCACCACAACTTCACCGGGCAGAACCTGCTCATCCCGATATCTACCAGCGAGAACGTGGTGGATTTTGACGTTTGCCAGGACCTTTATCCCAACTACTGGTTATATGTCGTGTACCAAACAGATCAGGACTCGATCATATGCAAAAGGTCCGCCGACTATGGCAAGAGCTGGATATCCAGGAAGAACCTAACAGAGAGCACGCCTATGAGGACCCAACCCAGCATTGCTTGGAGCCGAGGCCCGCACCTTGTGGTGGCCGGTAAGACAGACGAGGACAAAATATACGTCATCAGGAACGACAATTGGGGACAGGCTGGTAATTGGAAAAGCGGCCAGTACCCGTCGGGGCACGCCAGTTGCAGGAATCCAGTGGTGGCAGGTTCTCACACGTCTCCGGATAACCAGGCCGTCTTCTGGGTATTCTACGAGTTCCTGATGACTATCCCCTCTCCCCATTATGAGTTGAGATTTCATTGGAGCACAGACGCTGGTCAGAGCTGGTCCATAACGTCACAGCCCAGCGATACCTCGAGCGGCAACCGGCTATATCCATCCTTGCACGTGCTGAAAGAGAACGAGGCGCAGAACGTAACCTTGGCTTACCGTTACGAAGGAACGGTTCCTCGCCAGATCCGTTACATCTACAAGTCAAATGGCCAGGCCAATCCTTCGGTCTGGATGGCGCCATATAGCGGAATCAATGATTACAGTCCCTCTTACCGCCCGCCGCAGAAAGGCTACACGCTACGAGGCACAGACAACTCCATCCGCTCTGCCCTGCTTTACGTCCGCGACATGCTGCACGACCTGTACTTCGATGCCTCTGCATTCACGGGCGTAGAGAACGAAATGGAAGGCCGCGCACTAAGCGGATTCAGCTTAAGACAGAATTATCCTAATCCCTTCAATCCCGGCACCCGGATTGAATTCGTGATTCCTCGAAACGGATGGGTGACCCTGGAGATCTATAACGTCTTGGGGCAACGGGTGCGCCGATTGGTGGCAGATCGTCTTGACCCAGGTCTGCACAGCATCGCCTGGGATGGAAAGGACGACAGCGCGAAGGATCTGGCAGACGGGATATACTTCTATCGACTGCAAACCGAGGATTTCGCCAAGACGAAGAAGATGATCTTGCTCAAGTAACTGCCATCTCATGGATGAGTTAGACCCTAAAATGCGCGACTGATAGGGGCGGGAATTCATCCCGCCCATTTCTTTGACCCGCAAATGACCCTGCCGTCTCGCAGGAGATGTGACAGGCTAAGAATATGAGCCCAAAGCAGGCTGTATCCCCCCGTGTTTCGCGGGAGAAGGCAGGGTGGGTGCGATTAGCAGGTCTCCGATGCTGATCCTGGAGAATGGCTGCAAGGATCTAAACCGGAAAACGGCTTGACACGCGCCCTCTCCAGCAGTAAATTCAAAAACAGACCAGGGATCGGATAACAATAATGATTCATATAATTCGCAGTAAGGCGACTCCTCAACAGTTAGAAGAGATGCTGGGCGCATTAGAAACATACGTCAAGCTCGCTGTAGACATCCGGCGTAGAATACTCGCTGGCGGCGGCATTCTCCATGCCGATTGTGAAGCGGAGTTGCTCAATGACGCAAGCAAACAGGAAGATATCTGGGACAGATTGGTTTCCAAAGTCGCAAAAGGTGCAGTTTGAGGCGCTAATAAACATTCGCCCACGTCAAGGTAATCAAAGCATGGAGATTCAGGACAGCGGTATTCGTTCTGAGGTCGAGTCCATCGCAACACAGCTATTAGGGGGAGTGGGGTGAGAAACTCAGAGCAAATAAAAGAGCGTTATCTGCAGGATGGCCTGCGGACGCGGCTGGGTGGATTGGCTTCCAATCTGGCTCGAATCGCCTCCTGTTCCTCTGATCCCGACGACTGGGAGGCGGTGCAAAGTATGCTGGAGGAAAGCAAGCTTTTCATCGAATGGACAGCCCCCTTGGCTCCTGTCAGTGTGCAGGGTCACTTGGCAAAACTCCAGATTGACTTGGCTCTATGGCACCGCATCTGGCCCGAAGTTCACACTGACCCCGAAGAACGCGAAAAGCTGGCTCAATTGGCTCGCTCTGAATCTTTCAGTATTCTGGCGTTGCGGGAATAGCAGTATCTTTAGCCTCATCATCCACATCGTCCCATGTCAACCCGTCCGGTCGTGAGCGCCTTCAGCCTCGCGCTCCGCTCCCCGCGGGATGTTATCATCCCGCGTATTGGGTGGATGATAACATCCACCCAAGAGCAAAAACCGCATCAGCCAGCTGATGCACTCCTTCTTTCATCTCCAACTTTCCCCTTTTGCTTCTTCTCATTCATCAACCTCAACATGGTTCTCAGAGAGAGATAAATCACGCCAAGAGAGAGGAGCAGTAGCAGGATGTCCGCCACCAACAGGGTGACGTTCATCTGCGGGATATACCTGGTGAAAAGCAGAATCAAAAGGGAAGCGGTGGTGGTGATGATCATAAAGATGGCAGGAATCACGGTGATTAAGTTCTTTCTTCCCCTCACGGAAAGCCAGGTGGAAACGGCTATGAGGGAGAGGGCGGCCAGAAGCTGATTGGCAGTTCCGAAGATCGGCCACAGAGCGGCAAAGGTATTGAAATACGCCAGAACCCACATCAAAGCCACGGCCAGAGCAGAATTGAACAGGAAGTTCTTGAGAAGACCGGGCACCTTCTTGAAGATCAAACCCCACAGCTCTTCGAAAAGATAGCGGTTTAGCCTGACCGCGGTGTCCAGCGTGGTCACCACAAATCCCTCCACCATGAGAATGCCAAAGACGCTTCCCAGGGCAATGGGGATGGAGAATGCCCGGTTCAAAAGCTTTCCCACTCCCAAGGAAAAAGCCAGAATGGGATTTGATCTTCCCACCTCGGGCCAGACCAAACTCTTGTACTCCGGAAAGAGGAATGCACTTCCCACCACCAGAAGAACGCATACGGCCAACACCGATTCCAAAAGCATCCCATTATATCCGATGGTGCGGGCATGCCTCTCACTGGCTAATTGTTTGGATGAGGTGCCGGATGCAACCAGGGCATGAAATCCGGAGATGGCCCCACAGGCGACGGTGATGAAAAGCATGGGCCAGATTAAGCCTAAGTTCTTCGTTCCCTCCGCCACATTGAAGGCGGGTAGATGAAGCGTAAGGCCACCCAATCCTCCGCTCAGCAGCCCCAGGAATAAGGCAGCGATTCCCAGATACATGATCTGCACGTTTATGAAGTCCCTGGGTTGCAGGACGACCCATACCGGCACTCCGGAGGCGAACAGAACGTAAACCGACAGGATTATCATCCAGGTCTCCGGGTCCAATCTTACCGGATAACGAATTCCCATCCATACGGAGAGAATACATACAACCGCCGCAAAGAGATAGGCGTAAACGACCTTGATCTTCCTCACATACAGCAGGTATCCCAAGAGAGGAGAAAGAAAGGTGATGATGATGACCGACATGGAAGCTATTCCCCCGATGATGCCCAGGGTTTGCCCGTCGGCCGTGGTCTCGGTCCTAAGCAGTGTTTGATCGAGAGAAAGCCCTAATTTTCCTATGGGCCACTTGGAGGTCAAAGCGGTAGCTGTGGCGGTCAAAAAAGCGGAGGTGACTAAAACGATCATCACGATGGTGAAGAGGATAAACAGGGCAAATCCGGGAGTCCCCAGCGTGCGTTTGGCGATTTGCGCCATGGATCTCCCCTTCTCCTGCAGGCTGACGAAAAGCGTGGTGAAATCATGCACTGCACCGATGAAGATTCCCCCTAGGACGACCCACAACCAGGCTGGAACGAATCCGTACAGTATCCCCATGGTCGGTCCCAGAATGGGGCCTGCGCCGGAGATGCTGGAGAAATGATGCCCGAAAAGCACGTGAGGTTTGGCCGGGACGAAATCCCTTCCGTCATACTGGGTCACGGCGGGGGTGGGACGATCCGCCTTTTCGCCGATAATCCTGCCGACAAACCGGGAGTAGTACCGGCTGCCAAGGCCTAAAATGATCAAGGCCAGGATGAGATAGAACAACACGTTCACTTAAGATTTCCTTGTCTGTGGCGCGGCGCCCATGAGCCCCTTGTGCCTGTACTTATCTCGCCTTTCTGAAGGGGACCGCGGGACAGAACTTCCTCTGGTGGCATCTTGAACAGGCAAGCTTCTTCAAGGTAATCTTCTCAAGCAACAGAACAAATGCGTAGGCCAAGAAGACGATCAGAGCCAGCAGGCTCCTCTCCCTGACAAGCTGAAGAAGGGAAGCAGAAAGGGGTATGATCCAGAGCAGGTGGATGAAGATGGCGTAATTGTAGTGATCGACGAACTTGGATTCGTCTCCTTTGGGGAAAAGATAAGCTGCCACCTTGCCCCATCCGGTGTTGCAGGTCTTTCCATGATAGAAGCAGCTTGCGCAGCGAGAGAGAGGCAAAATCAGGGTCAGAACGAT
>JBARPX010000028.1:0-22997 GCA_049643405.1 Candidatus Zixiibacteriota bacterium | reverse complement strand
GAATCTATCCCCCCTCTCTAATCCGAGCCCCAGTAGATGATTCTTCAGCTTTATTACAGCATCCTGTAGCTGTGCAAAAGTATATTCGGTATCCCCTTTCTTTAAGGCTAATTTATTGGCCAGGTTTCTGGCTGATTTTTCAAAAACCTCACCTAGCAATTTGATTTCTTTATTCATAGTCTACCCGCTTGGTTGAAATGCATTTGGATGCCTGTGGAATTCCAAGTGCCGAGCCTGGACGTGGCATCGACATTCCCCGATGCCGATGCATCAGAGGTTGGTGAGCTTTGCCAACCATCAAGGGAACCCCTACATCCTTTGCTTTTCCGGAACGGCAGCGAAGTCAATTCCTACCTCCCTCAACAATGGCTGTATATGAGCCAGGTGAATCCTGTTTTCGTTTTGCAGTCTCAGCAAAGCCTCTTCTCGCGTCATCAGGTCCTCCCTTACCATCTTGGCGTAGAAGTCGTCTCTCTCTGTCATGCCCAAGGTCTTCATGTACATAAAATCTTTTAAGTGTCCTATTCTGCAATCGAATCGCCAACTCGAGTTCGCTTCGCGAGGATAATCCCAGTTAAGCTCGGATCTTATCCTTGACACAACCTCCTGTTCATTCCACGGGATGAAAAAAAACAGGTCTATCCCCAGTACAGTGTGTCCAAGGAGTCTTGAACCGAGGGCGTACGGGTTTCCAAACAGATACCCTTTTACCATCGCCGGAACGAGTTGCGGCTTGAAATATCTATGATTCTTGAGGGCTTCCCTTAGGACACCGAATATCTCTTTGACCAGGGTTGTCTCAGCCCTCTCACCTGCCGGCGTACCCAGCAACACTTTTTTGAAAGAGACTTCCTCGAATCGATTTCCACCACTAACCACCAAATGGATATCACGTTTTTCTGCAATCTTCAGGATATGCCACCAAAGGTTCTTGCATGCAATACACATCATGGGCACCAATCCCGGGGATGGCTTTCCAAACCAGGCCGTCGCGTTGTTCCGGAAGATTCTCTCGTGGAGTCTGTTCTTGAGCTTGAATCTGACTATGTCGAGATTCAACACCTTCACCGCATTATCAATATTCGCTTTGGCCTGAGCATCCGTGAACGGGTTCTCGTAGTTGACCGCAAGAACCTTCATGCCATAATCTCTGACCAGCTTTAACAAGGTGTATGTGCTGTCCCGCCCGCCACTTATGGTCACGATGCAATCATACTTACTGCCGGCTCTTCGGTACGAGTCCAGGAGCCTCAGCAGCTCACCTTCACCTCGGTATTTCAGCTTCTGATAGGAGCGGCAGTAATTGCAGACCCCATCCTGGCCAAACACGATGTTGGGTGTTGTTTCAGGCAGAACACATTTGCTGCATCTCTTCATTTTCTAATGTTTAATGCAATTCGGCGGTTTTTCACGAGGATTGGAATATCATAAGGATCAATCTATGAGATCGTCCGTCATCTCGAGAAGACGCTTTACCAGATCCTGTTCCTTGGCTTTTCCGACGACTTTTCCCCTGCGGAACACAACCCCGTATCCTTTGCCACCTGCAATTCCCACGTCCGCATCCCTCGCTTCCCCGGGGCCATTCACCGCACACCCCATCACGGCTATCTTTATTGGTGCTTCAATATTCCTGACTGCTCGCTCCACCTTCTTGGTCAGGGAGATTATGTCTATCTCGCATCTTCCACAGGTGGGGCAGGAGATGATGGTGGGGCCGTGCTCCCGCAGGTTCAACGATTTCAAAATCTCATATCCCACTCTCACCTCTTCCACCGGATCACCGGTCAGAGAGACTCTTATCGTATCGCCGATGCCGGAAGCTAAGAGCATCCCTATTCCCAGAGCCGACCTGACTGAGCCCGCCTGAGGCAGTCCTGCTTCGGTGATACCCAGATGGAGAGGGTATTTCGTCTTTTTTGAGATAAGTTTGTAAGCTTCGACGGTCACAGGAACGTCGAAGGCCTTGAGCGAGATGACGATATCGTTGAAGCTCAAATCCTCTAACATTCTAACTTGCCTCAAGGCTGCTTCCACCAGCACGGAAGGCTTCGCCTTTTTATGCTTTTTTAGAAGGTCACGGGGAAGTGAACCAGCATTCACGCCCACCCTTATGGGAGTTTTCCTTTCCTTTGCCGCCTTTACGATCTCCCTGATCTTCCATTTTTCCCCGATGTTTCCTGGATTGATCCGGAGTTTGTCTACGCCCGCATCTATCGCCTTCAACGCCAGTCGATAATCGAAGTGAATGTCCGCCACCAGCGGGATTTTGATTGCTTTCTTTATCTTGGGCAAGCCAGAGACTGCTTTCATATCCGGCACGGCCACTCGAATGATCTCGCATCCGGCCTTCTCCAACTTTCTGATCTGCCTTATGGTAGAGGAAACGTCGCGCGTGTCGGTCTTTGTCATGGATTGAACCGAAATCGGCGCGCCCCCACCCACCGGCACTTCGCCCACCCACACCTTCTTGGTCTTTTTTCTTTTTATCATGCTATTAAGATTGCGCCTGATTCCCCAACTGTCAATCTTTATTTGCCCCCCACTTTCCTCTCCCCTTGCGGGAGAGGACTAAGTCGAAGATCCCGCCAGAGGCGGGGGAGAGGGGGAAAGCATTCGGAATCTCTTGTATCACCCTCCCCCAGTCCCCTCCCATCAAGGGAGGGGGAGACAAGGAGAAGCTCCGAAAAGTCCCATCAGAGACGAGGCTTTTCTACGTTACAAGAAACCTCTCCCCCTAACCCCCTCTCCACGAAGTGGAGAGGGGGAACAAGGGGGTGAGGTATCAGCCGTTGCCTAAAAAAATGTCGGATACGACCTGGAAAAAAGCGCGTATCCGACATGCCAAAAATTGATAATTCGGAAATGAAGAAACCCTTCAGATCTGAGAGCGCAGTTAAAGCTCTATTACCTCCTCGCCGGTGAAATTGTCCACCTTAGCCATAAGCTCGGCAGCGGCGTCTCTGATGTTCTGCCTGATGCTGCTGATCAACTGCTCCGCATCCTCCTCACTCTGGCCCTTGAGGGAAAGGTCTATCTCGTTGAGCTTACGAGCGCCCAGGCCATCCTGGCTGAAATCGACGTTAGGCATCCCGAATTTCTCGATTCTTTCTGTCTCCTCCGCGGTGAAATCCACATTCTCGAAAGAGACAAAGTATTCCCCACCTCTAAGCAGTTTTTTAACCTTTAACCGCATCTCTCTACCTCCATTGAAGTGAAACGATTTAACTTAACGCCAACTTAATGGCATCCTGGATACTTTTGACTCCGATGATCTCAATCCCAAAGTTTTGATTCAGCCCTTTCCGATTTCCTTGCGGAATGATGCATTTAGAAAAACCAAGCTTTTCCGCCTCCTTTATCCTCCTTTCTATCTGACCTACTGCCCGAACCTCGCCTCCTAATCCCACCTCGCCGATAACCACCACCTCCCTGTCCACCGGCACCTCTTTTAAGCTGGAAGCCAGCGCCACAACCACTCCCAGATCCGCTGCCGGCTCATCGACTCTCACCCCACCAGCCACGTTGACGAACACGTCGAAGGCCGCCATAGAGAGCCCCTCCCTTTTTTCCAGGATGGCCAAAAGCAAAGCCAGTCTTTTGTAATCCACCCCGGAGGAGACCCTCTGCGGCGTACCGTAGCTTGAGGGTGATACCAATGCCTGCAGTTCCAGCAGAATCGGGCGGGTACCTTCCACGCAACAAACCACCACAGAGCCGGAAACGCCTCCTGCTCTTTCGGGCAGAAACAACATGGAGGGATTCTCCACCTCCAGAAGTCCCTTCTCCTCCATTTGAAATACTCCGATCTCATTGCTGGATCCAAAGCGATTTTTCACCGCCCTGAGGATTCGAAACAGGCAGCTTTTCTCACCCTCAAAATAGAGCACCGTATCCACCATATGCTCCAGCACTTTGGGTCCGGCAATGGAACCGTCCTTGGTCACGTGTCCCACCAGAAAAACCGGGCTGTGGCTCTGCTTGGCGAAGCCGATTAAAGCGCTGGCGCACTCCCTTATCTGGCTGATGCTTCCCGGTGTGCTTTCCAGGTTCTGGCTATAGGTGGTCTGGATGGAGTCGATCACCGTCATGAAAGGTACGTCCTGCCTTAGCACGTCCATTATCAGATCGAGGTTAGTCTCGGTCAGTATCTCGATTCGATTTGGGTTTATCCTTAATCTTTCAGCCCGGAGCTTAATCTGCTTTAAAGACTCCTCACCGGTAATATATAAAACTTTCTCGAATTGTGAAGCAATTTTTTCAGAAATCTGCAAAAGCAGGGTGGATTTGCCTATGCCCGGATCGCCCCCCACCAAAATCACCGATCCTTTGACGATTCCTCCCCCCACCACCCGGTCAAACTCCTTTATGCCGCTTCTAACCCTATCCTCATCTGTCAGATCGACTTCTCTCAACGGGACGGAGGAGGCCTTCTGGGTGGAACCGGTCCCCCGGCGTTTGGTGACCCTCTCCTCCACCATGCTGTTCCACTCCCCGCAGTCCGGGCATTTACCTATCCATCGGAGCGACTTGTGCCCGCAGGATTGGCAGATATAGACTGTTTTGGTCTTGCTGGGATTCAGCATGAATTCCTCACGTCCGCCGTCCACCGTCCTTCGACTTCGCTCAGGACAAGTCGGCTGTCCGCCGCTTACTTCAACTTCTTCCGTAAAGCCTGCAGTTTGGCGAACAGTTTTTCCCCAAACTCGTAAGCTTGTGAAAAGGCTTTCTCGTCAACATATCCCCTTCGCTTTGCGAGATGCAGACAGGCAATCACTTCCACGCACGACCTTATTGCTATGCCAAGGAAACGGTTAAACTCAAGATCGGTCTGGCCGGTGGAACCCTCCGCAATATTTAGCGAGACAGAAGTTGCAGCTCTAATCATCTGTGACTTTAAGTTATGTCTTTCCTTATCTGGCAACAGGTTAGATATGTCATAAATCCGGTCCACATACTCAACAGCCAACTGCCACACTTCCAGATTCTCAAACTTGAACCCCATATTGACACTCTCTGCTTTTTGCGGCGGACTGCGGACTGTAGACTGCGGACGTCTGGCGGCCGACCGCGGTCGGCTAGCGGTGGACAGCGCTCACAGCGCCGGTATCGGCCCCTCCGCACTTCCCTCAATGAATTGTCTCACCACCGCGTGGTCGGTATTCTTCACCTCCTCCGGCGTTCCTACGAAGATGATCTTCCCCTCGTACAGCATGGCGATCCTGTCCGCAATCTTGTAGGCAGAGACGATGTCGTGGGTGACCGCTATGGAGGTTATGGAGATTGTATTTCTCAAGTTTATGATAAGTTCATTTATCACGTCTGCCATAATTGGATCCAGACCGGTGGTAGGTTCGTCATAAAGCACGTACTCCGGATCCATGGCGATGGCCCTTGCCAGCCCCACTCTCTTTTTCATTCCCCCGGACAGCTCTGCCGGCTTCTCGTGCTCCACCTCCGAAAGTCCTACCATCTTGAGTTTCTCTATGACCTTCTGCCTGATCTCCACTTCAGCCAACTCGGTGTGTTCCCTCAACCCTAAGCCCACATTCTCGTCCACGGTCATGGAATCAAACAATGCCGACGCCTGAAAGAGCATGCCGAACTTCTGCCTGAGCCTGGAAAGCTGCTTGTCGTTCATGGACGCGACGCTATCGCCGTTAACCAGGATCTCCCCCTCGTCCGGCTTTAGAAGCCCCATGATGAGCTTCAAGAGCACGCTTTTGCCGCAGCCGCTCCTCCCGATTATGACCGTTGTCTCACCCTTGTTGATGGTCAGATCGACCCCTCTCAACACGTAGTTGTCACGGAAGCTCTTATGTACGTCCTTGATCTCTATCATGCTCTCTTCTGACCGCTTATCGTCGGCCGTCCGCTGACCGCCGCTCACCCTAATTCTCTCTACAGAACCGGCGGTTTTCAGGCCGACTTCGTCGCGAGTCAAATAATAATTAAAATCCCCTATCCGAAGAGGATGCTCGCCACTACATAATCAGCTATCAATATTAACACCGACGCTAAGACCACCGCTCTGGTGGCGGATCTACCCACGCCTTCCGCGCCTCCCTTGGTCTTAAATCCCTGATAACACCCAATGACGGAGATAATGCACCCGAAAACTAAGGCCTTGGAGAGCCCGGACACTAAGTCCATAGTCTTGAAAAACGATTTGAACCCGCTTATGAACACGTGCGGGGGGACGTGCAAAGCGGTGGCGGAAATTCCCAGCCCGCCGGCTAAAGCGATGGCGTCGGCGAAGATGGTGAGAACCGGCAGCATCACCAAACCAGCCACGAACCTGGGAGCGACCAGATACTCCACCGGATCCAAGGCCATGGTCTTGAGCGCATCGATCTGCTCCGTCACCTTCATGGTTCCCAACTCTGCGGCAATTCCTGCCCCCACCCTGCCCGCCACCACCAGGGCGGTGAGAACCGGAGCCAGCTCGATCAGCACCGCTTTGCCCACAGCCGTTCCCATGTATCTCATGGGAACGTAGTCCGAGATCTGATATACCGCCTGAACCGCGGTCACCGCGCCGGTGAAGACCGACACCAAAGCCACCAGGGGAAGCGAGTTTACCCCCATCACCAGCATCTGCTCGGCGGTGAGATGAAATCGAGTGAAAGCCTTGGGCAAGCCCAGGAAGATATCCTTCACGAAAAGAACCAAGCCCCCCACGTTCTCCAAAAAGATGAGGGTCCTTCTGCCTACGAAGGTAAAAATGTTTTCGGAAGTATGAGAAGACGGCGTTTTTCTCACCCCTTTCGCAGCTTAGACGGGAACCTCCCGGTGGATGAATTCCATGTTCTCGAATCTGGCGTAATCTTTCAGGAAGGTCAAGCGCAGTTCGCCGGTCGGTCCGTTTCTGTGTTTAGCCACGATTATCTCCGCCACTCCCTGGGCCGGCGCCCCGTCTCTGAATTTCTCTTGCCCGTAGAATTCCGGCCGGTAGACAAACATCACCACGTCGGCGTCCTGTTCGATTGCCCCGGACTCCCGAATATCAGCCAGCATTGGTCTTTTCTCTCCTCCCCGATCCTCCACCTTTCGGGAAAGCTGGGATACGGCGATCACCGGAACGTCCAGTTCCTTGGCCAGACCTTTAAGCGAGCGGGATATCGTGGAGATCTCCTGCTGTCTGGATTCCACATTGCGCGGGCCCTGCATCAACTGAAGATAGTCTACTATGATCAAGCCCACGTCGTGCTGAGCCTTTAGCCTGCGGGACTTGGCTCGCAGCTGGAGAATTCCGATGCCGGGAGTGTCGTCCAAGAATATCGGGGCTTCGTGGAGAGGACCTGCCGCCATGGACAACTTACTGTATTCGTCTTCGCCGATCCTTCCGGTCCTCATCTTGTGAGTGGAGAACCGCGCCTTGCTGCAAAGCAACCTCAAAACCAGCTGGCTTTTCGACATCTCCAGGCTGAAGATGCCCACCGGGATCCCCTGCTCAATCGCCACGTGCTCGGCAATAGAAAGACAAAAGGCCGTTTTGCCCATTGCCGGACGGCTGGCAACCACGACTAAATCGGATTTCTGAAGACCGCCGGTCAAGGAATCCAGCTCCACAAAACCGGTGGCGATGCCGGTTATCATTCCCCCCTTCTTCTGATATTCCTCTATGCCCTCAAAGGTATGAGGAAGAAGCTCGGCAATCGGAATGAATCCTTCCTTTATCCTTCTCTCCGAAATGCTGAAAATCTCCTGTTCGGCTCGATCAAGAAGATCATCCACTTCTTGAGTAGCATCGTAACACTGCGAGACTATCCTGGTGCTGGTGTTGATCAGTCTCCTTAAGGTGGATTTTTCTAAGATAATGTTGCAGTGATACTCGACATTGGCGGTGGTAGCGATTTTCTCGGTCAGCTCCAGAAGATACATCCTGCTTCCCACCTCATCCAACTGCTTGCGTCCTGTTAACTCGTCGGATACGGTTATGATGTCCACCGGCTTATTTCTGTCGTACAGATTCACCAGCACCTCAAAGATCTTCTGATGGTCGTCCCGATAAAAGCAGTCCTTGTCTATTATCTCCAGCGCTTTTCCGATAGCTTCCTTGTCCAGAAGCATGGCTCCCAAAACCGCCTGTTCTACTTCTACGGCTTGCGGCGGAACCTTTTCCGATGGTGATGAGCTTTTACGATTTGCCATGGCTGGTTCTCCGGTACTGTCAACGGTATGAACCGTATGGTTCATACCAACGGATTAAACGGATTCATCCTGAACGGATTCACCGTGAACGGATTTAACGGATGCTTTTTCACTCATCTGTATCCGTCACTCGATTGAACTTGTGACTCAATCTACTGTTATTCTGCGCCCATACGGGCGGCTACCACAACGTTTTTTGTTTCCTTCTCCTCTCCAGGAGACGGGAAGATTCGTTGGTTGGGCTGTCGTAAGACTGCCCGACAAGAAAACTAAATCGTCGGGTAACTCCCCTACGCCCTGACGGGCTCAGACGAGCCCCCGTCCGGGGGCGTCCGTATGGACGGGTCGCCCTACAGGCCCGTCTGGGCAACCCGACCTACACATCTAACTTTTCATACTCCTTTCTCAAAAGCTGCAAATCCTCCCAGGTCGGCCTTTTGTACTGCTGGTATCTCAGAAGCGCAGCCGGATGATAGGTAGCCATAAACTTGATTCCGTCGAAATCGTGAAACTTGCCTCTCAGTTGCCCCAAAGCGCTCTTGGTTTCCAAAAGCACCTGAGCCGAGATGCGGCCCAGGGCTAAGATTATCTTGGGCTGGATCAGCTTGATCTGCTGAAAAAGATATGGCTTACAGGTTTCTATCTCATCCGGCCGGGGGTCGCGATTCTCCGGGGGACGGCATTTCAGGATATTTGCTATATAGACCTCTTCCCTTTTGAAATGGATGGCCTCAAGCATTTTGTCCAGAAGCTTACCCGCCGCTCCTACGAACGGTTCCCCCTGCAGATCTTCTTCCCTTCCCGGCGCCTCTCCGATGAGCATGAGGTTGGCCCCGGGGTCTCCCGTTCCAAACACGAAGTTGGTGCGGCTGTTGCAAAGATCACACTTCGTACAACCTTTTATCTGATGATAAAAATCATCCAGGCTCTTGGGGCTGGGACTCTTTTTCTTGGTTTTCACTTGAGCGTAAACCTCGTCGAATCCTAACTCTACCTGCTGCTTGAGAAAGCTCTTCGCCAGCGCGAAAGTCTGGAGCATTCTTTCATGTTCGTCGCCTGTCATGCCTTTGGGTCTTCCCATGAGAATCGGAAAGAATCGCCGGGCAAGGATGCCCGGCCTACGGGTTACGCGCCCATTCCACCTCGTAGGCGGGGGATGTGCCTAGGGCACGACCTGCCCCGCGTGACCTGCCTTCCTATTTCTTTGCTCTCCCTTTCAACAAAACACTCACCCTGTCCAGCACTCTCTCTGCCACTTCTCTTTTGGAAAGCAAAGGTAGTTTTTCCACCTTTCCTTTCTTGTCGATGAAGATAACCTGGTTTGTATCCACTTCAAACCCGGCGCCCGGAACGGTCGGGTTGTTGACCACTATCAGGTCCAGATTTTTCTCCGTTAGTTTTCTCTTGGAGTTCTTTATCTCGTCTTTCGTCTCCAGGGAAAATCCAACCAGGATTTGTTTCTTCTTGCGTTTGCCCATCTCCTTCAGGATGTCCACCCCGGGCTTCAGCTTCAGATAAATCTCCTCTTCCTTTTTCTTGGTCTTTTCCGGGGACACTATACTGGGGACAAAATCTGAGACCGCCGCTGCCATTATCAATACGTCTGCTTTGCCAAAACGGGAACTGACGGCGGAATGCATCTCTTTGGCCTTCTCCACCTGCACGAAGTTCAACTCACCGGGCACCGGCAAATCGGAAGGGCCGCTTATCAGGGTGACTCTTGCTCCTCTTCTCTGAGCAGCCTCTGCTATGGCATATCCCATCTTCCCGCTGGAGCGGTTGGAGAGGTATCTTACCGGGTCCAGAGGCTCCTGGGTTCTGCCGGCTGTCACCAGAATCGACCTTCCCTCTAAATCCCTTTTGCCGGTCAGGAACTTGACCACCTGGCCCACGATGATTTCCGGCTCGGGCAGCCTTCCCTTTCCCGTGCCACAGGCTAAGTCCCCTGTCTCCGGTTCAATGAACTTATATCCCAGCTTCTTGAGATATTCCATGTTCTCACCGAAGATGGGATTTTCGTACATATTGACGTTCATCGAGGGAGCGAACATCACCGGAGACTTGGTCGAGATGACCACGGTAGTAAGGATGTCGTCTGCAATCCCTACTCTTATTTTCCCGACTACGTTGGCGGTGGCCGGAGCGATTAAGATCAGATCAGCCCACTGTGCCAGGTTGACGTGCCTGACGCCCACCATTCTCTTTTCCGGAAACATCTCGGTGACCACCTCGTTTTCCGAGAGGGTCTCCAACGTCAGAGGGGTGACGAACTTCTGGGCGTTCTCGGTCATCACCACGATTACCTGTGCACCCAGCTTCTTCAACCTGCGGACTATCTCGCAAGCTTTGTATGCAGCTATCCCCCCGGTAATTCCCATGATTATCTTTTTGTCACTTAACATGATCTTCCTACCGAAGACTCCACGCCGTGTAGACTCGTCCCAGTATCTCTGTGGGCGTATTAATTCTGAAACCCGAGGCCGGGTTATTCTGCTATTAGTATATAATAGATCGCGATTCCAAAATCAAGGACTTTGAGGACAATTCTTGGTCGCTGTCGTCTACTTCAAGAGGAGCATCTTCTTCGTCTCAGACGTGCGCATCTCGTTCCTCTCGACCGTGAACCTGTAGAAGTAGACACCGCTGGCAAGAGGCTTCCCATCCTTCCCTTTTCCATCCCAGACTACGCTGTGGACGCCTGAACCTTGGAATTCATCTGCTAATGCCCCGACCTCTTGACCTAGGAGGTTATACACTTTAAGCGTGACCCGCCCCGGTCTGGTTAGAGCGTAACGAATGATTGTCTCAGGATTGAAGGGATTTGGGTAGTTCTGCGACAGGCTGAAGCTCCTGGGTGAGCCGACAAATTCGTCGAGATCCTGTTCCATAGAAGAAAAACCTCCTGTTGTGGTGTGCAAAATGGTGCCGTTGTCCCCCACTACCCAGCCGGTGCTGGCATCCGTAAAATAGACGCCTCTAAGGACATTTGAGGTGCCGGAAGATTGAGGATTCCAATTGCCTCCGCCATCGAAGGTCTGCAGGATTGTGCCATACTGTCCTACCGCCCAGCCGGTATCGGCATCTGCGAAGCAGACACCATAAAGGTGACCGGTAATGCCGGAGGTTTGAGGATTCCAGGTGACTCCCCCGTCTGTTGTATGCAATATCGTGCCGCCGTTTCCTACCGCCCAGCCGGTATTATCATCGACAAAGCTGAGAGCGCGAAGATCGTTAGAACTCGGGGGAGCTTGAGCATTCCAATTGGCTCCGCCATCGGTAGTGTGCAGAAGTATGCTGTCCTCCCCCACTATCCAACCGGCGTTGACATCGGAAAAGCAGACACCATAGAGTTTATCCGTTGTCGTCCAGGTTTGTGGACTCCAATTGTCTCCGCCGTCGGCGGTATGCAGAATCGCACCCCAATCTCCAACCGCCCAGCCGGTATCGGCATCCGCAAAAGAGACTCCATAAAGCGCAAATGGAGTCACCGGAGTTTTGTAACTCCAGTTGGCTCCGCCGTTGGTGGTTCTTAGGATGGCGCCGGCACGTCCCACGGCCCAGCCAAAGCTGGCATCTGCAAAACAAACAGCATAAAGATCCTGGTACGGGTAGTGACTTAGAGCGTCCCAGTTGTCTCCGCCGTCTGTCGTCGCGGAAATGGTACCGGTGGCTCCTGCTGCCCACCCAGCATTCGCGTCTGCGAAGTGGACACCGTAGAGGTTCCCTGTGAATCCAGAACTGTGGGCGACCCAGTTTGTGCCGCCGTTGGTGGTAAGCAAGATCGTGCCTGCACGTCCCACCGCCCAGCCGGTGCTGACATCTGCAAAACAAACATCTATGAGTTCATCGAAAGTTCCAGAGGTCTGAGAATCCCAGTTGGTACCTCCATTCGCGGTGTATACGATCGTGCCGCCTTCTCCTACCGCCCACCCGGTATTGGCATCTGTGAAACAAACACCTCGAAGGTTCTTGATATTCACGGAGCTCTGGACAGTCCAGTTGCTTCCACCATCGGTGGTGTGACGAATCGTACCCAAATCTCCCACCGCCCAACCGGTATCGGCATCAGTAAAATAGACACCGTCGAGGCGGAAGAGTGCTCCGGAGGTCTGGTTATTCCAGTTCACCCCCCCATTAATGGTGTGCATAATCGTGCCGGAGTTGCCCACCGCCCAGCCCATATTGGCGTCCGCGAAAAAGACACTTAGAAGGCCACTGAGAGTTCCAGAATTTCCAAGGGTCCAGCTGCTTCCCCCATTCGCGGTGCGCACGAGTACGCCGGAGAGCCCCACGGCCCAACCGTTGCTGGCATCGACGAAGAAAACGCTATAAAGCTGATTTGAAGTTCCGGAGGCTTGGGGATTCCAGGTCACTCCCCCATCAGCGGTGTGCAAGATTGTACCGGAGTCCCCTACGGCCCAGCCGGTACTGGCATCCACGAAAGAGACACCTTCAAACCCGGTTGAAGTTCCGGAGGCCTGACGGATCCAGTTGCTTCCTCCGTCGTTCGTGTACATGATCGTGCCCCCATATCCCACTGCCCAGCCAGTATTGGCATCCGTGAAGCAGACACCATTCAGGGTATTTCCTTGCGGCAGGGGGTTCTGCCAGTGCCAGCCCCCCTGGGCATAGCAGATGGTGGCCGAAAGGATTAGCGCAAGAGTGATAGCGGTTTTCTTCAGCATAGCTTGCTCCCTCTTAGATTTCTGCAGGCATATCTCCCTGACAGAGCGCGAATTGGCAAAACGATTCGTTAGGGCAAGGTACTCCTAATCCGAACCGGGAAATAATCAGAGAGTCTACGAATGTCGGAAATGTCTAATCCCGGTAAATACCATGGCGATCTTATGCTCGTTGGCCGCCTTTATCACCTCCGGGTCCCCTTTTGAACCGCCGGGCTCTATAATCGCCACGACTCCCGCATCGGCAGCAGCATCCACCCCGTCCCTCATGGGGAAGAATGCGTCCGAGGCCAGCACCGACCCTTTGGCTTTGTCTCCTGCCTTCCGAGCAGCGATTATCGAGGAATCGACCCGGCTCATCTGCCCGGCTCCGATCCCCACGGTCTTCTCCCCCTGCGCCAGAAGTATGGCGTTAGACTTGACGTGTTTCACCATTTTCCAGGCAAAGAGAAGAGATTTTACCTGTTCTGGCGTTGGGGCGACCTGTGTCACCACCTTCAAGTCACTCTCCTTCATCTCGTGGTGATCCGGCGTCTGCAGCAAAGCGCCGCCCTTTATCACGTTGACCACATTATTCGTGCTCTTCCGGAAGTTCAAAAGATCGGGACAAGCCAAAAATCTTCGATTTTTTTTCTTCTTCAGAAGCTCGAACGCCTGCGGCTGGTATCCGGGAGCAAGCACGCATTCCACAAAGAAGGTATCATGAATCTTCTGCGCGGTGGCCATATCCACCACCTGGTTAAGGGCGATTATGCATCCGAAGGCGGAGAGAGGATCACAGGCCAACCCATCCTCAAAAGCTTTGTCTAGCGTATCCCCACAGGCAGCTCCGCACGGGTTGGTGTGCTTAAGGACTACCGCAAACGGCTTTTCCTGAAAATCCTCCAGCATAGAGAGAGCCGCGTTCAGATCGATGATGTTGTTATAGGAGAGTTCCTTCCCTGAAAGTATCTCGCACCTGGCAATGCTGGGGCCTTTGAATCCGGTGTCTTTGTAGAACGCCGCCTTCTGATGAGGATTCTCCCCGTAGCGCAAACCCTGCGCCTTCTCCCATCCCACTGACACATATTGGGGGAACTCAGCTTCTTTTGCCGGGAGGATTCCCCGGAAGAAGTTTGCTATCATGCTGTCGTAATGGGCGGTGTGCCGGAAGACTTCGGCAGCCAAACTCAGCCGAGTCTCCAACGAAAGCGATCCGTCGTTTTCCTCCAATTCTTGAATAATCTCACCATACCTCTCAGGATTTACCACCACCGCCACCGACTCATGGTTTTTCGCCGCAGCCCTCAACATGCTGGGCCCGCCGATGTCGACGTTCTCAATGGCATCCTCTTTCTTGACATCATCCCGGCTTATCACCCTGCCAAAGGGATAGAGGTTCACCACCACCAGGTCGATGTAGTTTATATCCTGCTCGGTCACCTCTTTTTTCTGCTCCTCGTCGTCCCTTCTGGCCAGGATACCGCCGAAGACTTTCGGGTGAAGAGTCTTGACCCGACCTCCCAGAATCTCCGGAAAACCGGTGAAGGAGGAGATGGATATCGACTTTATCCCCGCTTTCTTCAGCTCTGCCCGGGTGCCACCGGTGGAGACGATCTCTACACCCAGTTTGGACAAAACCTTTGTCAGCTCTAAGAGATTTGTCTTGTCGGACACGCTTAACAGCGCCCTTCGTATCTTTATTCTATTACCAGGTTCCAAGTTCAGATCAGATTCTTTTTTTGCCATAATCAGCCTCCTTACCTCACCCCCTATCCCCCTCTCCACTTTGTGGAGAGGGGGAACAAGGGGGAGAGGTTTCATTTAACCAATCTCTTATAAACCTCCTGATATCTTTCCAATGTTTTCGCGACTATCTCTTCGGGAAGCCGGGGTGCCGGAGGCCGCTTATTCCAGTGGATCGACTCCAGATAGTCCCGCACGATCTGTTTATCAAAGGCCTCCTGGGGCCGTCCTCTCTTGAAGTTTCTCTTGTCCCAAAATCTGGAGGAGTCGGAGGAGAATATCTCGTCGATTAAAATCATCTTACCGTTAAGCGTCCCGAACTCAAACTTGGTGTCCGCGATGATCATTCCTCTTCTTTCCGCGTAATCTGCCGCCCTCCTGAAAATCTGCAGGCTTTTTCCCCTCAGATCCTGAGCCTGCTTCTCACCAACCATCTCCTTCACCTGTTCAAACGTCATGCTCTCGTCGTGCCCCTCCTCAGCCTTGGTGGTGGGAGTGAAGATGGGATAGGGAAGTCTTTCAGATTCGGTCAAATGAGAGGGAAGCTGAACGCCAAGGAGTTCTACCGTGTGTGACTTTCCCTGAAAGACCGCATTGTTCTTATATTCCTTCCACAAGGAGCCGGCCATATATCCTCTTACCACGCATTCGACGTCGATCCTCTCGGCCTTTTTGACCAGCATGGAGCGTCCCTCGAGAACCTCCCGATGTTTATTCAGATCATCCGGATACTCGTCCACGTTCCCCGATATCAGATGATTCTCCGCCACGTTCCTGACCAGATCGAACCAGAATAAGGACATCTGGGTAAGCACCTTTCCCTTGCCGGGAATCCCGTTGGGGAGCACCACGTCGAAGGCAGAGATTCTGTCGGTGGCGACGATCAAGAGCTTATCACCCAGGTCATATACGTCTCTTACCTTCCCCCGGGCAAAAAGCGGATATTCAGCTATGTTGGTTTCCATCAACACTTGTTCCATCCTACCTCCAGAAGTCAAAAGTTGCATTGGTCTAATCTATGAAGTTTTGGCGTTTTTTCAAAGAGCTATTTGCAGGAGCGGGATGAATTCCCGCCGCCATGTGACTTGTCTCTATCTTACCTCACCCCCTTTGTCCCCCTCTCCATGAAATGGAGAGGGGGATCAGGGGGAGAGGTTTTCAAGAAGTCTCGGGGTACTCAGAGGCATGAAGCCTCTGCTACGCACTATTCTCTTATGAACGCGCGATTGTCTTTTATCTCGATTCTTCCTTCGGCGAAAAGCTGAATTACTCTGGAGTAAGCCTCATGCTCATGTGGCAGAACCTTCTGTTGCAGGCTCTCCGGCGTGTCGTCACTGGAGACCGGCACGCACTTTTGAAAAAGGATGGGGCCGCGATCGTAGACCTCATCCACCACGTGCACGGTCACGCCGGTCACCTTCACGCCCGATTCAATCACTGCCTCGTGCACGTGAATGCCGTACATCCCTTTCCCTCCAAAGGAAGGCAGGAGCGCTGGATGAATGTTTATCATCCGGTTCCTGTACTCTCTTATCACCGTGGGAGAGATCATCTTCATGTATCCCGCCAGCACCACCAGATCGGTTTCGTTCTCCTTCAGGATCGAGAGCAATCTTTGATTGAACTCCTCCGGGGTGGCAAATTGCTTGTGGCTTAGGTGAATGTCGGTAATATTGTGGTTCCGGGCACGCTCCAGGGCGCCCGATTTGCTGTTGTTGCTAACCACCGCCTTAATCTGCGCATCCACTTCTCCCGCCTCGATGCTGTCGATTATTGCCTGCAGATTGGTGCCGCCACCCGAAGCTAAGACTATTAGATTTAATTTCTTCATCCTGAACTTGTCTCCCCGAGAAAAGTGTTCATACGTTGGTTCGGGGTGTCCTCCCAGACAAGCCGACGCTCCCGTCTGGGGGTCTCCGTCACCCTGAATCTCTTATGGTGAGTATGCTGAACCACGAATTAATTGTAATAAATTGTCGATTCGTTTTTTTATTCTCTCTTTGTTTTTCGATTCTTTGGGATACCATGATAAATACCTTCCAACATTTGCCCGTGATGGATGGGGGAGGTAAATAATCTTAATATTTTTGTTTCTGCAACAATCCTCTTGCCATTCACCAATCCATTTCTGCACATCTTTTCCAAGAGCAATTATAAATTTTGTCTTATCATTTATGGCAATGTTCAGTTCTTCTCCTAACCATGCGTCTGCGCATTCATTGGCATTCTTAGGTTTAAATTTAATTGAAGTTTTGCCACTCTTGTCTGTAAAGCATTTGTGTAGGTGTGTCCAATATACATATTGGTTTAGAAATTCACGTAGATAGCTTACATCTTCCCTCGTAAATTTTTCAATTCTTTCAATCAACTGTCCGGGAATAGCAGTCTCAAAGAGTCTTTTGCGATTTTCCCTGTTTTTTCTGTATTTAGTCAACCAGTCAGTTGTCGGATCCCTTGAAATGATGACACCTAAAATTTCATCAGGAGGAGGAACTCGAGCAATATCTATTTTTCTCTTCTTTTTAAATTCGCAATTGTTTGGACAGCTATCTTTTTTTAATGTCTCAAGATATTTACTGATATGCATGAACCTCCCTCCGTTTTGTAGGTCAACCATCTCAGAGGGTGGTTGACAACTGTTTTTGTCAAGCAGGCTACGCCATGCTTGACCTACAAGGCTCACCTCTTTTCTCTACTTTCTGAGAGCTTTGCTTTCAAGACTTCATTGACCAATTTGGGATTGGCTTTCCCTTGGGTCTTATTCATCACCTGTCCTACAAGAAAGCCAAGGAGCTTATCCTCTCCCTCACGATACCTTTTCACGTTCTCCGGATTCTCCTTCAATACCTCTTCTACGATACGATTTACGTGCTTCTCATCAACAATCTGAGCCAATCCTTTCTCACTGATGATCTCGGCGGCGGACTTTCCGCTTCGGGCCATCTCAGGAAAAATCTCCTTTGCCATCTTGCCGCTTATGGTTCCCTTTTCTATCTCCTTCAGTAGTCCCGCCAGGTTGTCTGGCTTAACCTGGAATTGCCCGACTTCGATCTTCCTCTCGTTTAGCTCCCGCAATACTTCACCCATCACCCAGTTGCTTACCGTCTTGGGATCGGGGTGGCGTTTCACACATTCCTCATAATAATTTGCTAATTCCTTGGAAGATGTCAAGACTCCGGCGTCATATTCTGGAATTTTGTATTCAGTTAGGAATCTTTGCCTTTTGTCGTCGGGGAGCTCTGGCAGGCTCTCCTTGATCCGTTCGATCCATTCTTGAGATACCGCCAGCGTCACCAAATCAGGTTCGGGGAAATATCGGTAGTCGGGGGACTCCTCTTTGCCCCTCATGACCGCTGATCTCTGTCTTTTTTCATCCCAGAGCAGGGTTTCTTTCTCAACCGTGCCGCTTTTTTGTAATATACCAATCTGTCTCCTTATTTCAAAGGTTAAAGCCCTCTCCACCGCCCGGAAGGAGTTCATGTTTTTGACCTCAGTATTGACTCCTAATTCCGTTGATCCTGGTGGCCGTACCGACACGTTGGCATCACACCTGAGAGCGCCCTCTTCCATGTTCCCGCTGCAGATACCCAGGTACTGCACCAGTTGTCTGATCTTGGTAAGATAAAGATGTGCCTCACCCGGCGATGAAATATCCGGCTCGCTTACTATCTCGATCAGAGGAACACCACACCGGTTCAGATCAACAGAC
The DNA here is from genome assembly GCA_049643405.1 of Candidatus Zixiibacteriota bacterium. GTDB lineage: Bacteria > Zixibacteria > MSB-5A5 > MSB-5A5 > SM1-73 > SM23-73-3. Next base: position 4,727 of record JBARPX010000028.1, on the reverse strand, counting down.
GTCTCATTCTCCGGCTCACCCTCGGGATGCACAGACTTTCCCGCATCCTCTTCTAAATGGATACGAGCTATCCTGATCTTTTTCCTTTCGGAGTCGCTCTCTATCTCGATGAACCCGCCGGTTGCCAGCGGCTGCTCATATTGGGAGATCTGGTAGCCCTTGGGCAGGTCCGGATAGAAGTAGTTCTTTCGGGCGAAGGTGCCTTCGGCACGAACGGTTCCCCCGACTGCAAGAACCATCTTCAAGGCAAGCTCCACCGCCTTTTTGTTCAACACAGGCAGAACGCCCGGCATGCCCAGGCAGACCGGGCAGGTCTGGGAATTGGGCGGACTTCCGTACTTGGTGGAGCACCCGCAGAATATCTTGGAGTCTGTCAGAAGCTGGGCGTGAACCTCTAGGCCTATCGTGCTCTCGAATTCCACGTTTCCTTTATCCCTCTCACCAGAACCCTCTCCACAAGGGGAGAGGAAACGAATGTCATTGCGAGGACCCGTAGGGGACGAAGCAATCCTTAGCCTATTTCCAGGTGCAGGAGATTGCTTCGCTGCCCAGACGGGGGCGTCTGCCCGCTCGCAATGACTGCCACGCTGGTCTTTCTCCTGGTACTCTCCAAGGGAAGGAGAATGCCTGCTTCCGTCAAGAGGGCGTGGCCGTCTGTAGCTGCAGCTTCTTCATGTCCATATATGCCATCGTCCACAGGGAGTCGATATATGTTCCCCACATAGCGGAGGCTAAGCCTATGTAAACTAGTCCAACGATCACTCCCAGGGAAATTCCGAGGAGTAGATTGATGAAGCCCAACGCCACAAACGGCAAGGCCAGCAGTAGGCCCACAATTACGAACCCAAGCACATAAACCATGGTGCTGCCGATGCCGATCAGACCCATCACCAGCGAGCTACCCAGGTTACTCTTGAGCATCTCCCAGCCACCGCTGAGTGAATCGAAGACCCCCCTCCCTTCGATAATACAAGTTCTCTTGGCATAAAGGTCAACCAAGATCAGGGTGATCAGCAAAACCAGGAACACTGGAAAGAGAACCAGTCCGGCAAGAAGGCCAAGCACCTTGAAGCCGATGATCAATGCTACAAAAGGTCCCAAGGTTATCACGGCTGAGGCGAGTATGAATACTATTATCAACACGCTGATTCCCAGGATTCTCCAGAAGTTCCCGACTCCTGCGTTCCACCCGTCGCGCAAGGTTGGCTTCTCTCCGGACTCTATTTTCCAAACGCAGTGAATAAGCCCGCCCTGGGAGATAAGATACATGATCAGGAAGACCAGGAAAATCAGAAGCCCGACCAGCACCAGAAATATGATTGCCCCTACAAGCGCTCCGCTTATGAAGTCACCCACTGGCAGTTTGATCTTCTCCGGCGCATTTCCAAACCACCCGCCTGTGCCTGATCCGAATTCCAAGAAGAACCCGAAGATCCACAGGTACTTGAACTTCCACATGACGTCCAACGCTCTCCTTACCAATCCACCGTAATCCATAGAAACCTCCTTGTTAATTAACAGTTCAACTCACGACCCCTCACCCTATCCTACTCTCCCTCCCTTTATGGGAGGGACTAAGGGAGGGTTACGATTTCTAACCGAGCCTCATCCGAGAGTCTCGCGGGACATTTCGGGCTTCCACTCTTATAAACTCTGCTCTAAGGCATATGCCACTTTCAAGATCAAACCTTCGGACAGCGGCTTTCCCATTATCTGAAGTCCCACGGGCAGGCACTTTGAGTCTTTGCCGCAGGGGACTGAGATCGCCGGTATCCCGGCTAAGTTAGCCGAGACGGTGTATACGTCCGAAAGATACATGGTCAAGGGATCATCGATCTTCTCGCCGATTTTGAAAGCGGTGGCAGGCGAAGTTGGCGTGACTATCACGTCCACCCTCTCGAACGCCTGGTTGAAATCCTCCCTGATCACTGTTCTGACCCTCTGGGCTTTGGCATAATAGGCTTCGTAGTAACCTGCAGACAGAACGTAGGTCCCCAGGATGATCCTTCTTTTCACCTCCACGCCAAATCCTTCGCTTCTGGTCTTCTTATACATCCGGGAAAGCTCCAGCTCATCTTCTGGTCGGAAGCCGTACTTCACTCCATCATAGCGAGCGAGGTTGGAAGATGCCTCTGCGTCCGACAAAACGTAATAGGTGGCGATGGCTTTATCCGTATGGGGCAAAGAAACCTCCTCCACCTTCATTCCCAGCTTTTCCAGAACCCCCACTGCCTTCATCACCGCTTCTCTTACTTCCTTATCCAGGCCTTGTCCGAAGTACTCCTCGGGGATTCCTAACCTTATATACTTGACTTCGCCTTCCAAAGATTCCGAAAAGTCCGGTTCTGCCTCCTCCAGGGAGGTTGAATCTCTTGGATCACGGCCGCAGATCACGCTTGAGAGCAGTGCGCAATCTCTCACGTCCTTGGTTATTGCTCCGATCTGATCTAAGGACGAGGCAAAGGCCACCAAGCCGTACCGGGAAACTCGCCCGTAGGTGGGCTTCATCCCCACCACCCCGCACAGGCTGGCCGGTTGCCTTACCGATCCGCCGGTATCCGATCCCAGAGCCATGGTGGCCATGTGTGAAGCCACCGCCGCAGCCGAGCCGCCGCTTGAACCACCGGGTATTCTCTCGGGATCAAATGGATTCTTGACCAGCCCGAAGAAAGAGGTCTCGTTGGACGATCCCATGCCGAACTCGTCCATGTTAGTCTTGCCTATTATCACCGCGTCTGCCTCTTTAAGCCTTTCCACAGCGGTGGCGTCGTATGGCGGAATGAAATTGGACAAAATCTTGGATGCGCAGGTGGTGCGAATCCCCCTAGTGCAGATGTTGTCCTTAACGGCAACCGGCAGACCGGACAGGGCTCCAAGATTCTCACCTTTTTTGCGACGATCATCGATCTTTCCGGCGGTTTCTCTGGCCTGCTTTTCCGTCAAGGTTATGAATGCATTCATATCAGGATTGACTCTGCGGATCTGATCGAACACCGAGGAGACGATCTCTTCTGAGGAGACCTCCCCTTGGAGCATCATCTCCTTCAGCCGCCACCCTGTCAGTTCATTTAGTTTTGTGCTGTACACAAGAATCTTGCGACTTGGTTAAGTTTATTCTCTGGAGATCTCATCCCGGTCTCCCTCTCCATTGTGAGGAGAGGGGGAAAGGGGGAGAGGTAAATAATCTACAGCCAGGGCAGATATTTTTTCAACTCGTAGTCGCCAACATGAACCCGGTACCTGTCCCACTCCACCTTTTTGTTGGCGACCAGGGAATGGAAGATGTGATCGCCCAGCGTTTCTTGAGCCAATTGACTCTTTTCAAACTCCCGTATGGCCTCTTCCAGCGATCCAGGCAAACAATCGATGTTCAATTCTTTCCTCTCCTCCGCCGACATTGCGAAGATGTCTTTCTCCTCCGGGGGAGGGGGCTCCGTCTTTTCCTCTATTCCCTTCAGACCGGCCGCCAGCATCATGGCAAATGCCAGATAGGGGTTACAGGCCGGGTCGGGAGATCGCACCTCAACTCGCGTGGCCTTCTCCTTTCCGGGCTTGTACTCCGGGATTCTCACTAAAGCGGAGCGATTCCGGGTACCCCAGCTGATATATGCAGGCGCCTCGTATCCGGGCACCAGTCGCTTGTACGAGTTGACCCACTGGCTCAGAACCAGACATATTTCCTTGACGTGGCGAAATACTCCACCGATATAGTGCCGGGCTTCCTTGGACAGGTGATATCTCGGTTCCTGCGGATCGAAGAAGATATTCCTGTTGTTTTCAAACAGGGATTGATGAACATGCATGCCCGAACCGTTCTCGCCGAATATCGGCTTGGGCATGAAGGTAGCGTAGTAGCCTTCACGCTGAGCCAACTCCTTTATGGTGAGACGATAGAACATGACGAAATCGGCCATGATCAAAGCCTCCTGGTATCGAAGGTCAATCTCATGTTGAGAGGGAGCCACCTCATGATGGGTGCATTCCACCGGAATGCCCATGGTTTCGAGCGCAGAGGCGGCCATCTTTCGCATCCTGGTTCCCGCGCTTACTGTGCTGTAATCGAAATATCCTCCCTCATCCAATGGAGTGACGTCATCCTTTTTTGGAAAATAGAAGTATTCGAGCTCCGGTCCGCAGAAGAAGCTCCATCCTTTCTCCGCTGCCCTGGCCAGCACCCTTCGAAGCACGTACCGAGGATCCCCGGCAAAGGGAGTTCTGTCCGGCTTCAAGACGTCACAGATGAAAAGCGCCACCTTCTCGTCATTCACCGTCCAGGGCAGGATGCGAAAGGTTTTCAGATCAGGCATGGCCACAAGATCGCTCTCCTCGATGCGCACGAATCCTTCAATCGACGACCCGTCAAACCCCTGCCCGTCATCCAGCACGTGCTCGATCTCACCCCGGGTTATCGACATCCCCTTCAACTGGCCCAAAATGTCGGTGAACCAGAGGCGGATGTATTTCACCTTGTTCTCGTCAATTAGGGCTAAAACCTCATCCTTGGTTTTGGTCATGACTCCTTACCTCGCTTAAGGAAAGATGTGGATGGGTAAACTCTATTTGTCAACAGGATCAATTGTGGTGCGCCCCACTCAACAGCTCACACGTCGTAGTAAAGCGATATCTCGTATGGGTGAGGTCGGTTCCTGACCTCGTTGTATTCTTTATTCAGCTTATGATCGATCCAGACGTCAAGAATATCCTTTGTGAATACCCCACCCTCCAGG
>JBARPX010000027.1:0-41267 GCA_049643405.1 Candidatus Zixiibacteriota bacterium | reverse complement strand
AACTGCCAGAAGATGAAGGTCCAGCTATCGGTGTATTCCTCAATCGACTTCGAGAGCGGCGTACCCGCCCCGTGACCGGCCTTGGTGGCAATCCGCAGGAGTATCGGCGCATCCGAAGAGGTCGCCGTCTGCAGGCGGGCTGCCATCTTCTTGGCATGCATGGGATCCACCCGGGTATCCGAGTCTGCGGTTAAAAGAAGCGTAGCCGGATACGGCGTGCCATCGACGACCCGATGGTAAGGAGAGTAGGCATAGAGCCACTGAAACTGCACCGAGTCCTCCGGTGACCCGTATTCGTAAATCCAGAGCTTGGCGATCAAGAAATGGTGATACCTGGTCATGTCCAGAAGCGGATTCCAGCAGATCACCGCCTTGCACAGATCGGGCCTCTGGGTCATTACCGCTCCCACCAGAAGCCCTCCGTTGCTCCCTCCCCGGATGACCAACTTGGACGGGCTGGTATAACCATTCTCGATCAACCACTCTGCAGCGGCAATGAAGTCGTCAAAGACGTTCTGCTTGTTCCCCAGCATCCCGTCCTTGTGCCACCTCTCGCCATATTCCGATCCTCCCCTCAGGTTGGGGATTGCAAGGACTCCCCCGTGCTCAAGCCAGAGAAACCTGTTGCGATGAAAGCTGGGGGTTGCGGGGGAATTGAACCCGCCGTAGCCGCTTAACATGGTGGGGTTGCTTCCATCCAGCTTGATTCCCTTTTGGTGAACCAGAAACATGGAAACCTTGGTCCCGTCCTTGGACTCATACCACACCTGCTCCACCTGATAGGGTGAGGTGTCGAGATCCGACTCTACCTCCTGGTAAAGCGAAAGTTTCTCCGCCTTGAGATCATAGTGATAGACGGTCGGGGGAATGAAATAGGAGTTAAAGCAGAAAAGAATCTCAGACCCGTCCCATTCACCGTGCAGATCGTAGACCGAGCCTAAAGTGGGCAACTCGATGTCCTTGATGTATGCGCCGGAGAGAGAGAACACCTTTAATCGGGACGAGGCGTTTTGCATGTATCTGGCCACCAGCCGGTCTCCCACCACTGCCACGTATTCCAAAACCGACTCATCCTCACCAATGAGCTCCTCCCAGTTCTCCTCCGCCGGCGCCTTCAGATCGACCCTGATGAAGCGATAGTTGCCGGCCTGGTAGTTGGTGTGAAGATAGAGGTTATCTCCCACGATCTGGCCGTTGAAGATCGCACCGGTTCCCACCGCAACCGGGATGAACCCTTCCGGTCTGACGGACTCAGGGGAAGATTTCAACTCCTGAAAATAGATGTCCGTCTTATCCCAGCCCATGAATATCGAGAGCAAAAGATACCGGTCGTCCGGCGAAAAGGATATGCTCAGCCACTCGGTCATCTCGCGTCCCTCGCCGAATACCTTGGGATCACTCTCCGGGTCCGTTCCCAACTCATGGTAGAAGATATGTCGATGATAGCTCTCCTCCCCCTCCGGAACCGTGCCTGCTGCCGGCAGGCGGGAATAATAGAATCCGGTATTGTCGCTCTTCCAGGATAAGGCGGTGTATCGCGTCCTGGTGATGACGTCGGGCAGTTGTGCACCCGTCTTGACGTCCAGGACATAGAGGGTGCTCTGTTCCGTGCCTTCCCGGGAAAGTCCATAGGCCAACAGCTTTCCGTCCTCTGAAGGAAACCACCAGTCTAAGGCGACCAGACCTTCCTCGTCCATTGCGTTCGGGTCTATCAGCACCCGCTCTCTGCCCTGCAATCCATCGCGCACGTAAAGAACCGGCTGGTTTTGCTTCCCCTCTCTCTTGATATGGAAGTACCGGCCCTTGTACATCTTGGGGGAAGCGATATAGCCAATGGAGAAGAGCTTTTCTAAACGTTCTCCGATTTTCTTGTGATTTGAAAGGTTGTCCAGAGCAGACCGGGTATACTGGTTTTGTTGATCCACCCATCCTTTCACATCCTCGCTCTCCCTATTCTCCAACCAGCGGTAGGGATCCTCCACCTTGTGCCCGAACATCTCCTCTGTCACGTTTTCCACCCGCGTCTCCGGCGGGGCACCTATCGTGATCACCTCCTTCAGATCTGAGCCGGTGTCACAGGCAAAAGTGAACAAAAGGACCAAACCCGCAAACAGGACTAAGAGGCCCGGGATGGAGAATCTGCAAACTGCATGCTTGTCGAACATGAAACCTCCAGGAAATGGGATTGAAGCATCTGCCGCGCTGTTCTGCAAGCCCGGAATTAAGATGTCCGGGCTTAAAGCTAAGATAATTGTTGGGTGTGAATAAGCAAGTCAAATATCTGGTGTTAATCCCTGCTTAAGACGGGTGTTCTGCACCCGCCGTTGCGTCCCCGTTGGTGAAGCCTGCCAGCCATGCACGGACGCCTGGACGGAAGGCGTCTCCCTGCCTCTCTGGGGAACGCCAAGGGAAAGCAAGAAGAGATTATCGTAGGGACAGCCCTTGTGGCTGTCCGCCTTAGAGTTAGGACAGGAACAAGCCCTGTCCCTACATAAAATCACTTTACCAAATTTGGGGTGTCCCCCTGCTCATGGCGGGTATTCCATGGCTGGCAGGCTTACCCCGCCATGGGTCTTCCGCTGGTAAACCCTGCCAGCCATGCGCGGACGCCCCCTCTGGGGAACACCAACGGGAGATTACCTCACAACTGTTTGATGGAATTAAGCTGATATCAACAATTCTTATCTGCTTAATCTGTTACATCTCTTTTAGGATAACAACCAATGTACCATGCGGTACAATACAACCAACTTGCTGTACCCTCAAGTTCGCTTGGCGACGTGTTCTTTGATGCAAGGCAATTCCCGGATATTTACTAATTCGTTGATTTGCCGTGCCTTAGCGACATCAAACACATTCTCCTTCTTTTTGGCATCTTTCTTGCGTAAGAGTTTGTCCGCAGGATATTGAGACTTGAAGTTGGCGCCAAGCTTGGAAGGTGGGAACTGGTGAAGCGAACATCCTAACCGGAGGTGTACTGTGAGGCCGAAACTGATCATCATGCTGCTGGTCAGCTTTGTGGTGATGCTTTTCTTCGTGAACGGATGCATCTTCAACTCCACCAAGAAGATCAACAATGACAACACCGAACTTGAGATCCCGGATCTGGAAGATGAGTTCGGCGGGTTCAAACCCACGGATGAGACGGCAGGATTCGGTGACCCGGAGATTTTGACCGAGTTTGCAGAGGATCAGGACGTTGTCGATCTTCTGAGCACCGATCCCCAGATCGCTGCGGATATCGAGGATTCCTTAGTTGAGGTTTACTTTCTGCGAATCACCTGGGGCCAATTGGAATGGGACACTACCGCAACCACGGTGATGGACTGGAGCGGGACGGCTCAGATAGATAAGGGTACTTTGGTGCTCTTGAGGACAATTCGTTTTGAGCCGGGCGACTATATACATCGACCCCGGCCCGATCGCCGGACCCTGGAGTGGACTTCGTACACCGGACCGCATTTTGATGGCATCTATATCGCCATTGTGGTCCCGCCCGGTGATACCACCAGTGCCGAGGGAACCCTGACCTTCTCCAGCACGCCTTTCAGCCATACGTTCAGCTTCTCTGAGTTGGATTCTGTCAACGTCGTCTACCCGGTCGATCAGGAGGGGAACGAGATTGCCTTCGTGGGTTACAAAAAGCAACTGGTCCCGTGCGGCAATGGATTCTTCGATGGAAGATGGATCAGGACCAGACAGCATGAAGGAGTATGCCAGGGGAGGTGGATCAACCGCGATGGCAGCTTAGCCGGCCACTTCGAAGGATACTGGGGTAAGAGAAACAATGGTCAGAAGATGTTCTTCGGAAAGTGCATCGGGCCGAACGGTGAATTTAAATGGTTGATCCGGGCGAGATGGGAGTATTCACATTCTCAAGGCGAGGACAGGGGATGGTTCGCCGGAGAGTTGTTTGACCGCGAGGGTCAGCAAAAGGGAGTCCTCAAAGGCCACTTCAGGGCCGGCGGCGAGAAAGGCAGAAAGGGTTACTTCCAGGGACAGTGGAAATACCTCTGCCCTTAGGGCTATGTTGGCCAAGGCATTTATGCACGACACCCTTAAATACCTCTTCTGAGGGGTTCTCGAAAGGAGGTGAGAAACAGTTTCCAGGAGGTTCTTGAAAGGAGGTGAGAAACGGTCAAGGTGGAGTTTCCATGTATTCACTGGTAATCACAGAAATCTCTTCACGGAGGAAGGACAATGTCATTAAAGAAAATCAGAAACGGCCTCTTTAGTCTTATCGGACTTGTCGCGCTGCTGATAGCTGCCTCTGGTGTGGTGTCCACAGCAGCCCATGCTTGTGAAGTTCCGATTATTATTGATGTATCACCAAACATTCTGAACATTCAAAGTAAAAGTACAGTCCTGACTGTACACACTGATATCGCTTTTTCCCTTGTTAACGGCTCGACCGTATGTCTGATCATCGATGATTTGCCTCCCGTGCTCATTAGCTGGTCGAAAGCAGATGACTGCGGTAATTTCGTTGCGAAGTTTTCAATGGACGATATTAAGCCACTGCTTGAAGAAGCAGGATTAGTCGGCGATTGTAAATTTACGGTGAACGGGACAACAACTTCAACCCCCGCCGAATCGTTTTGTGGGGATCAAGTTATCCGTGTGGCCAACAACGTGCCAAACGGGAAGTAGTTGATTGGCATCTGCTGGTCAGCGGCCAGCACACCAGCGTCAATTTTCGCGAAGGGCGGATTAGAAATCCGCCCTTTTTCTATTGGCGCGGAGAGGGTCTGCCGGACCACCTGCCAACTCTTTGAGAGACCAGCACCTACTTTAAGTCAGGTGCTGGTTTGCAGGCCGAGCACCAGAAAAGAGTTGACAAACCGAGGTTTTCTGCTAAATTGTATTTAAGAGGACGAATTTCGTCCATTTTTGGATTGACTTGAAAGAAGGAAGTCGGTTGCAGTGCCGTTTATTGAAATCTCAGGGCATCACGCTGGTGCCGGTCGGCTCCACGGAAAGGGGAGCATTCTTAAGATACCGTTTCTCGTCAGCCGATAATGTTCTTAGATAAGGGGAAAGAAATGAGAAGATCAAAGCTAACAATTGGCGCATGGTTAGCCATAGCCTGTTTTGTGTTTTTCGCCCAGCCGGTCTATGCTGAGGACAGCTATCAGGTTGGCTACACGGCTGAATTCTCCTTAGACGAACTGGAGTTCTACCAGACTATGGCCTGGGACATGGTGAGACTGACCGACGGCGGGCACCTGGCCGAGCTGGGCAAACCGATGCTGCCCGCTAAAGAGATCAGAATAGCCCTTCCTTCAGGGATGGTAGTGACGGGCGTGCAGATTGTCAACACTACGCAGGAAGAGATACCAGGCCGGTTTGACGTCCTTCCCGCCCAACCGCCCAGAAAAGTAGGCTCATCAGATGAAAGCATGGGTTTCGTCGAGCCTGACCTGGCGGTCTATTCGTCAATCCAACCCTACCCTTCAGAACCGGTGGAGTTCGTGCGCCAGACAGATTTAGTCGGTCAGGGAATGGCCGTTGTCCGGCTCTACCCGGTCAGGTACGTTCCCGGAGAGAAGAGGCTTACACTCTACACCTCCGTCACGCTGGTCATCGAAGGAACGGGCGGCTATGAATGCGGCGATTATCTTTCGCCGAATGCCTCACAGCGAAACAGACAAACCTACAAGCAGATGACCAGAGACATGGTGGAAAACCCGGAAGAGGTTCAGTTAAACGCGGCTTTCAAGCTTGATAAGTCGATGGCGCCCCCGGGCGGACCCTTCGATCACGTGATCATCACCTCTTCACTGTATGCCTCAAGTTTCCAGCCCCTGGTGGACTGGCATACGCAAAAAGGGGTCAAGGATACGGTGATCACCACCACTTGGATTTATTCCAACTACGCCGGTGCGGACTCGCAGAAGATTCGTAACTTCATCAGCGATGCCAACTCCAGTTGGGGAACAGCCTACTTCCTCCTCGGTGGCGAGCACGAGACCATTCCCTTCGCCTACAGACAGTATTCCGACGAGGTGGCGGCCAGTGATCAGTATTATTCTGATTTCGACGATGACTGGACTCACGAGGTATTTGTGGGAAGGGCTACCGTGGGAAACGCGACCGAGGTTAATACGTTTGTCGGCAAGGTTCTCAAGTACGAGAAGGACCCTCCCCGAACGGACTATCCTCTGGATGCTCTGCTTCTGGGAATGGACTACGACGGGAGCACCCCGGTGGAAGAGCTCAAGGAGAGCATCGACTTCGGCTCTATCCCTGCGCGCTTCAACGTGACCAAGGTATATGACAGCCACGCCAGCAACCATAAGACGGCCTTTATCAATGCCCTGAATGCCGGACAAAACCTGGTGAATCATGCCGATCATTCCTACATTGAGTACATGGGCACAGGAGACCGAAACCACGGTTGGGGTATAGTAAGCTCGGACGTGGATGCCCTTTACAACAACGATCAGTTGTCGGTGATAGTTTCCCCCGGTTGCCATCCCAATCACATGGATTTCAACGACTGCATTGCCGAGCATTTCGTCATCTACAATCCGATGCAGGGGGGGGTGGCCTTCAACGGAAACACCCGCAGCGGGTGGTATTATTCGGGGAATCCCGTCAGCCTCTCCAATGCGCTGGACAAGCAGTGGTGGGTGGCGTTGTTTTTCTGGGGAAAGAACGATCTGGGTCAAGTCTTAGCCGAGGCCAAGCACCGTTTCGGCAGTTCCAGTACCGCCGAGAAGCAGTGCGAATGGACGTTTAACCTCTTGGGTGAACCGGAGATGCCCATCTGGACCGACGAGCCGGACAGTTTTATCGTTGTTCATCCCAACTGGCTTCCGCCGGAACCTTCGTCCTTTTCGGTTCACGTCGAGGATGCGACCACAGGCACTCCCGTGAATCAGGCTTACGTCTGCCTGTGGAAGGGTGATGAAGTCTATCTGACCGGATACACCGACCCTGCCGGAGACGTCAGTTTCAACCCGTCTCCGTCTACCTTAGGAACCATGTATGTGACGGTGACCAAGCATAATTATCTTCCTCACGAGGAGGAGGCCGATGTCAGGGAGTATCTGGTCGGCGATCCCAACGGGGATGGCGTAATAAATGTGGCTGATATAGTCTACATGGTTAACTATTTGTACAGAAGCGGCGTCGAGCCCGATCCCACGGAGGCCGGAGACGCGACCTGTGATGGTGTGGTGGACGTTGCCGACGTGGTCTATCTGGTCAACTATCTCTACAGAGGAGGACCGGAACCCTCCTGCTGACGAAAGACTAACAGAGAAGATCGTCTCGACATTCTGTGTGCTGGCAAGGCCGAATTTCAGGGCAACCAACTGGTCATGCCGGCACATTTTTTTGCCAAGAGCAGCACTGAGTGAACATCCAGATTTTTGTTGTACCTAACCTCGCTTTTTGCTATGTTTGATTACCATGGATTGGCAGATGAATGAGCGTGCAAGAAGCAGGAGTAAAGGGCGAATCTAAAGATTAGCCCCTACATTTCCCGTCAATCAAGGGTCGGACATGAAATCTATCGAACTGGTTATCCGAAACGCCCGGCAGGTTCTGACCATGAGGTCTGATCAAAAAGGTCCCCGCATGGGCGAACGTATGGAGGACCCGGGGATAATTAGAGACGGTGCGGTCGCGATGTCTGAAGGCCGGATCTCCGCGGTGGGAAAGACTGAGGAGGTTTTGAGCCAGATCAAAATCGACGAACGGACGAACGTTATCGATGCCAAGGACAAAGTCGTCCTTCCCGGATTTGTTGATTGCCACACCCATCCGGTTTTTGCCGCCACCAGGGAAGAAGAGTTTGAGATGAGGGTGAAAGGAAGGCCCTATCAGGAGATTGCCGCGGCGGGAGGCGGAATCAAATCCAGCGTGAGAACGTTGAGAGCAGCCTCGAAACAAGAACTGATAGAGCTGACCTTGCCCCGTCTCGACAGGATGATGTCATACGGGACTACAACCATCGAGGCCAAGAGCGGATATGGACTGTTGTTAGATGACGAGATCAAGATGCTGGAGGTGATAAAAGAGTTGGACCATCTCCACCTCATCGATCTCGTCCCCACATTCCTGGGCGCGCACGAGGTGCCGGAAGAGTACAAGAACAGAAAGGGCGAGTATATCGAACTGATAACTCAAAAGATGATCCCGGAAGTGGCCAAAAGGAAACTGGCCGTTTTCTGCGACATCTTCTGCGAAAAGGGAGTTTTCGATATCCAGGAATCGAGAAAGATTCTGACTGCCGCCAAGGATCACGGGTTCAAGCTCAAGCTGCACGCCGATCAGCTTACGGCGCTGGGCGGCGCCAAGCTTGCCGCCGAACTGGGCGCAATCTCGGCAGATCACTTAGAGTTCATCGACGATGAAGGCATACGGATGATGAAGGAGGCGGGTGTCATCGGGGTCTTGCTACCGGGCGCCTGCTTTGGCTTGGGCATGAAGGAATATCCCCCGGCGCGTAAGATGATCGACCAGGGTTTGACGGTAGCCTTAGCCACCGATTTCAATCCCGGTAGTTCCATGACCGAATCGATGCCCATTATCTTAAGCATGGCTTGCCTGATGATGAAAATGACTCCGGCTGAAGCGGTGGTGGCTTCGACCGTAAACTCCGCCTATGCCGTGGGACGAGCAGATGATGTGGGAAGCATCGAGAAGGGCAAGAAGGCAGACCTGGTCATCTGGAACGTTAGAGATTACAGAGAGATTCCGTACCATTACGGGGTGAACCTGGTACACCAGGTGATAAAAGACGCGAAAGTAGTGAAAGAGTAACCCTCCCGAAGGCCGGTTTTCCCGCATAGGGCCACAACCCACACGATTTTCCAAGCTTACCGGGGATCATGGACAGCAACAGGTTTGAGAATATCTCCATTGCGTGGGTATGTTCCAATCTATCACACATATAGTGCCTATCACAGGACGTATTGTGCCGTACAACAATATGGGTATTCGTTAATGTTTTGGGAAAGTACTCTCAAATAAAGTGAACAAAGTACAAATCAAATAGGAGGCTCGCCTCGTCACAATTAGCTGTGATTATAGTTTTGTGACCACAGGCAAACCTATGCCAGCACATCCGCTCACTGCTAACCCAGGAAGAAGAGCCAAGGAGGCTTACAGATGCTCAAACTCAGCCAGCTCTATCTAAGAGCAGGTCGGCGTATCGAGGATAAGGCAACCTTGACGAAGCGTGCCTTCTCTATCTTCGGACGTGCGGACAAGGGATCAAGAGACTTTTTCTCCCCCCTTGAAACCGGCGTAGTAGTCCAGGTTCGCCGAGGCAAGCTCGATATCATAGTTTACTTTACGACTGATGAACCGTTTATTTCCGACTATCGCAACATTGGGGGGAGTCTTGAGGCGCTTGTCGACAGCGCTTGCAGGGCTGGTGAATGGGTACAGTCGGAAATCGTGAAGCAGCTTGGGCTCCAAGACAAAAACATCGAAGAATCGCGGGTGACTAAGGGCGACCTCGGGCAACTTTTAACAATCGGAAGACTGGTGGCAGAGCAAGAAATGTCCGCCCGCGATGCTCACCAGAAGGCGGTACATCTTTTCGACCGTGCGGGCGAGGGGGCTTCAAAGGAGCTGTCTCAAGGGCTCCTGGCATTCTTCACAGAGGTGGCCAAAAGCCCGGAGAAATGGCCTTTCGGACCAAGGAAAATGCGGCGCGTACCCCAGGGCAGGCATCGGGAGGCCCGGGTCCGCAGAAGGGGCGTGCAGATCGAGAGGAAACCCGGCGAGAAGAACAGCTCGCTTAGCAATCTGTGAAGCTTCGCGGCCCCAGTGCACGGATTGGCCGGACCCCCTGGCTGGCCGGGTCGGAACGACTATCGGCACTGTTGGCCGACACCAAGCACAAATACTAATCCCAGTCCAGCAAAAGACAATTCCTCAGGGGGGAAGCCCAAAAGGAGGCTTGAAATGAAAGTCATTAAAATATTTATTATTGTCTCCGTTATGGGATTTCTTTCGTGTGAGCACAAGAATCCATCGGAACCGAACGATCTCAGCGAGAATGCCTTTCTGATTTGTGAGGCAGAAGACTATGATGACACAGTTGGTGAGGTACGGGTGGAAGAGAAACCAAATGCATCCTGCAACAAATGTGTGCATCTCGGCCCTGATTCTGATGTGGAAAGTGAAGGAATAGGTGACGCACTCATATATAATCTCTCGCTGGAAGCTGATTTTTCTATGGGAGTGTTTGAAGTATGGTATTCCGACGATGTCGGAGGTAACATTATCCATGTTCATTTGGATGATCAAAAGAAGGGATGTTTCAGAACGGAGACGACTGGGGGGTGGAACGATTTTGAATTAGATAGGCAAAAGATGAACCTCGATCGCCTAAGTAAAGGATCGCATACTCTGAAAATGGAAATGACCAAAGGCGGCAGTTGGGGGGTTCTCTTGGACTATTTCAAAATCACAAGTGTGGAACCGAAGGATGAAGTAAACGGCGCATATGATTACGTTAGGTGCTTGATCAACGAGAATACTGGTTTGGTCAGAAGCGCTGATTATGATAGAGAATTTACCACAGTTTACAAGAATGCGCTTGCTGCCATGGCCTTCATTCACGAGAATGATTTGAGCCTGGCTGAAGGGATTTTCGATTTCTTCAAATCAAAATACGATCAGAATTCCTTCAGGGGATTCAACAAGAATTGGAATTCTGAGACCGGAAATGAACTGGCCGAGGATTATTGGGAAGGTGATAACGCCTTTCTTTTGCTTGCGTTGAATTATTACATAGCAGTCACAGGAAGCTTCGGAGATTACAAAGAAATGGTAACAGGGCTAAGGAAGTGGTTGTCTGAAAGGGCTGATGAGGATATAATTGCTGAAGGATTGGCAAATATGTACGCAGCTCTGAAGCCTTTTGAGAATTGTGTTCCTGGTATGGATACTGTTTTGCTTGAACTTGAAAGTAGATGGAATGACAAAAAAGATTATCAAAATGTATTAGATCATATAGAACGAGGAGCTCTTTGTTTTTCTGACATAAGTGGGTTTGACTTCATAGACGTATTCAAGAGAACCGAAATCTGGGAATACGATGGTACGGAAGTTAATGCGCTGGCTGGATTTTCTTGGGAGAGTCTTAGCAATGTTGAAATCAGCGCACAGATACTCCTTGCATGGAAGATCTGGAAATCACATCTCTCGATTGATTTATCATTCCTTGAAAAGGAGCTCAACGATCTATGGCTGTTGGGCACAGGTGCTCCTGGAAACCTGACATATGGCCTGCCTTATTTCTTATCAGACAATGATCACGGCTGGCTTGGGTGTTATGATGAGCCAATAATCGATCCCACATGTTATATGTTATTTTACTATTGGGACTTCAATCCTATGGCCCCTGGACGGAAAGGGTATTGATTTATCTGAAGTGCGATTATATGAATCGCTTTAATTCATTGAATGAATACTCCCACTGTAACTCTTCTGAAATTGCTCACGCAACATTGCCACTTGCGTATTACTAAAGAACCAGTCGTTCTCGCGGTTATAGGTTAGCCAGATCGTAGGTCTGCTTTTCCGCGGAAAGGGGTAAACCGTATGTTTTGCCCCGAAAGCGAGGTAGCCAACAAGAGACTATTAAGGAGGTGTAACGTTGCCACAAGCAAATCTAAAAAATGCACTCATATTCAGCATTGCCATGTCGCTGGTTTTGTCACTCGGATGCGGAAATGGGGGCGAGCAGACTGAGGAGTATGTTGCTCCCCCACCACAACCCGAGATATTTGACATGCCTTCCCAGAAGATGGCGGTGGTCTACACAAAAGGCGACCCCAGTGTCGCAGGCGCTCAGAAGGTGCCCGCGATCTTTGCTTCCGTCAACGCAGTAATCCCCATGTACAAGGAGAAGGGCATTGAATTCCCGCGTGAGGCTTTGCGCGCCCGCTGGCCGGATCTTGGCTACTTGCCAAGAGAGGAGTGGACCGGAATATGGGGTCTGCCCATTCCCCATGCGGTGGATTCGCTGCCGCAGGAAATGGAAGGCATCGAGGTTAAAATTGAGGTCTGGGACTACGGCAAGGTTGCGCAGATTCTCCACCTGGGGCCTTATGCCAACGAAGGACCAACCATAGAGCGCCTTAAGGAGTTTGTGGCAAAGTCCGGCTACGAGGTTATAGGCACCCACGAGGAGGAATATCTCACACTGCCGGGCGCAGAGAACCCTCAAACCATAATTCGTTATCGGATCAGGGAGAAGTAGGAAAATGGGATCACGGATAGTACATTGGTTCTTGGGCGAAAAGCGGAACAGCCGACGAATTGAAAAGCGAATGCTAAACGAACACAAGAAATCTGTTTACTGCCTACTGTGTACTGCATACTGCCTACTGCTTTTGACCTCCGGCTGCGGGATCTACTCTTTTTCCGGTTCCGGTCTGTCCGGAATCAAGACCATAGCCATACCCTTATTCGAAAATGAAACCCAGGAGTATGGTCTGCGGGAGGCGCTCACCGAGAAGATCGCCGAGAGGTTCGTGCAGGACAATACGCTGAAGGTGGTCAACGAAAGAACTGCCGACTCCATCCTGCGCGGGGTGATAACTAAGTATACCAGAGAGAGCCATACGTTTGATGAACAAGAGAACCCAAAGGAATACATAGCCAGGATTTGGGTTAGGGTCAGCTTTGAGGAGAAAAAGGGCAAGAAGATCGTCTGGAGAGAGGATAATCTCCTGGGATGGGGTATCTTCTCAGCCCAGGACGAGACAGAGGAGATGGGCAAGGAGAGGGCCATCGAGAAGCTGGCCGAGGACATCGTGAACAAGACGGTGAAGGGATGGTAGTCTTCTCGGAGCGATGAACCACGGTGAACATAGGAAAGCCGTACAGACCTCACCCCCTGTTTCCCCTTCAGGGTGTCCTTCGATCCCGAAGATCTCAGGATCGAGGGAAATCCCTTCAGGGTGAACCCCTCTCCATTTCATGGAGAGGGGGACTGAGGGGGAGAGGTGTTAGTTCCCGTAGGCGGGGGCTTCCAGCCCCGTCCGATGTCGATTCTAAAAGCGTTGACTTTTGCCTCATCAGGAGTTAAATTTGCGGAGTATAACAAACGAAGAGATTCACGGACAGGTAATATCTTATGGTTTGTAGAAATCAAGCTTTTGAATAAGGAACTCGAGATGAAAAAAACGGTCGCAGCTGTAACTTCTGCATTGATCCTGGTGTTATCGGTTTCGGTCACTGCCTGGGGAATCAACTCCAAGGTCGGCACCACCGCCTACGGGTTTCTGAAAATAGATGTGGGAGCAAGATCCACCGCCATGGGGGGAGCTTTCGTCGGGCTGTCCGACGATGAGACCGCCCTGTTTTTTAACCCCGCCGGACTGGTTCAGATTCAGACCAGACGATTCTTCACCACCTACAACAACTATATCACCGATATCCAATCTGGGTTTTTGGGATACGTGCATCCCTACAGCGAAGATACCAGGCTGGGTGTTTCCGTCTGCTATTTCAACTATGGTTCCTTCGACAAGACGGATGGCGATGGCAGAAACTTGGGAACCTTTGGGGCGTCAGACTTCGCCCTGGCGCTTTCTGTGGCCAGGAACGTTGGGTCGCAATTCAATCTGGGCGCAACCGGAAAATTCATCTACGAGAAACTCGAAGAGTTCTCCTCTGATGCTCTGGCTTTTGATGTGGGAGTTTTGTATCTTCTGCGGGATGGCCGCACCCAGATCGGCGCGGCGGGTCAGAATATCGGAGTCCAACTAAGGGGCGCCACCGAATCGCACAAGGACCCGTTACCCACGTCAGTCAAGGTAGGCCTTTCTCATAGGATGCGAGAACTGCCCCTCACAGTAGCGATGGATGCAGCCAAGCCGGTTGACAATGACGTTTTCTTTAGCCTGGGGGGAGAGTTCACCGCCCTGAAACCTCTCTACCTGAGGTTGGGCTGGAGCTCCTTCGGCAAGAATTACAAAACCGATTCGGATAAGGATAACCTGGCCGGCTTTGCCGCTGGTTTCGGAGTGACATGGAAAGTCTACCACTTTGATTATGCCTTTTCCTCCTACGCTGATTTAGGCGGAGTACACAAGATTTCCATCTCAGGGGAGATTTAGATCTCTCCTTAAATTATCTTGAGGTTACGCCAGGCAGAGATTCGCAGTCGGTCACCACGGTGAATGTCTGCCCGACATGTAAGATCAGATTCTTTTTCCCTTCGTGGTTGGCGATGAGGGCGCATCAACCAATTCGTTAGATAAAGCAGCTTTTGAATTGACAAGGGATAGCGCAAATTCGGGATTATTCCGTTCGGAGAATTTCGGTGATCAGAACCTGATTATTCGCCATATAACCTAAAAACCTTTAAAGCGTAGCCAAGCCTTCATGGCTTGGTGGAGAAACCATAAAGACTCGATCCTATAACACAAACCCTTTAAAAGGAGGTAGGAGGTATGAACAAGCGTAACGTCTTAGTTTTGGCTCTCCTGGGCACTCTTCTGGTGGGCTGTGGCACCCGAGTTCCCTCCGGACATCACGGGGTGAAATATTTCCAATTCCGGGGGGGGACCCAGATGGGTAAAATCTACAGGGAGGGTTTCAACTGGCACCTCCCCTGGAATAACATCTTCGTCTACAAAACCCAGACCGATGAGAGAACGGAGAGCTTGCACGTTCTTTCATCTGACGGAGCTTCCATCGGGTTGGAGACCTCGGTCTGGTTTAGGCCCCTGGCGGCTAAATTGGATAGCCTTCAGATAACGGTGGGACCTACCTTTTATGACGTGTTAGTCGGTCCGGCACTCAGAGGAGAGGCACGTAGCATCGTGGGCAGATACAAGCCGGATGAGATCTACAGCACCAAAAGGGAGATCATCTCCTCAGAAATCCTGGAGGCAGTCAGGGTAGTCCTGACAGAAAAGTTCATAGATATAGAAAACGTGATCATAAGAAATGTGGAGCTCCCTCCCAAGATAACTGAAGCCATAGATTACAAGTTAGCCGCGGACCAGGAACAACAAAAGATGAAGTTTGTTCTGCTCAGAGAAACACAGGAGGCCAAGCGAAAAAAGATCGAAGCTCAGGGAATCGCTGATTTTCAGCGGCTCATAACCCAGGGGCTTACTGATAATCTTCTTCGGTGGAAGGGAATTGAGGCGACCATAAAGTTAGCAGAAAGTCCCAACACCAAGGTCGTGGTCATCGGAAGCTCAAAATCCGGGCTTCCCCTGATCCTGGGCGGCGAAAAATAGCAAAAAGCGAGATTCTTCTCCATAAGACTGCCGGGTCTGGAGAGCGGAATTAGATTCGGGGCGGTGAACCCAGCCTTCACCGCCCCGCTTTTGATTATATCTGACCGTTCAAGATCAGTAGCCCCAACAGATCGAATCTCAGTCTATCCGACCTGACCCTTCTGTGAATCCGAGCCTCTATATTCCGATTATAGTCTATGTAAGAACAAAAATTTGCTCTTGCTTTCTTTTTGGATGTATAATATCCTTAATTGATGTTCAACTATCCGAAGATGAGGTGAGACGTTGGAAACGTATGATTTGGTTACAGCCTGGTGCTGGGAATACGACGCTGATTTTGTCCACCAGATAGATGCGGAGTGCGGGAAAAGAGGAATCGGTTCATATCTGATTCATCCGCATAATCTGTTTGAGACCCTTAATCGAATGGAGAGCGGTGATTTGTGCTTCAAAGTCTTCTTTGACCGCGCCTCCGATCAGGAGGAGTCCTTCGATCAGTTGGTGGATGAGATACTGGACTCTGGCGTGAAGATGATCAACCATGCGGATCGGGTTCCCCCGGCGATCGACAAGGCCGGGATGCAGCGGGAGCTTGTCTCGCAGGGGATCCAGGTTCCGAAAACCATCCTTCTCCCTGCCTGGGACAAGCGACCGGAGTTGGGTTCGGCCCGTCTCGATAAGATGGTCAGGCCTCTTGTGGTCAAGCCGGCTTCCGGGGGGTGCGGTGATGGCGTAGTTGCTGACGCCCGGACTGTGGAAGACGTTCAGCAGGCCCGACAGCAATTTCCCGACGATAAGTACCTGGTGCAGGAGAAAGTCGAGCCGGTTCGGATAAATAACCGCCGAGCATGGTTCAGGGTCTTCTTTGCGTTCGGAGAAGTTCTTCCCTGCTGGTGGGATGACCAGACCAAGATTGCAGACGTTTTATCGCCTTTTGACATGGATAAGAAGGTTTACTCTAACATAATCAAGATCATGCGTAAAACGGCCCGCATCTCCAAATTGGAACTCTTCTCCACCGAGATAGCGTTGACCTCCGAGGGAAAGCTCGTGGTGGTGGACCCGGTTAACGATCAGGTGGACTTGCGAAAGAAATCCTCTCATTTCGACGGCATACCGGATGAGGTGGTGGATCGGATAGTGGTCAACCTGGCAGACTGGGTGAAGAAACGTGTCCGCTTCACTCCCAGACGAAGAAAGGTTTCATTATGCGTAAAAACCTGATGGTGGGAGTCTCCGGAGTCAGAGGGGTGGTGGGAGAAAGCTTGACCCCGGATGTGGTGACGAAATACTCCTCCGCCTTTGGGATGCTGTGCCAATCCGGAAAAGTGGTGCTGGGCAGAGATACCAGAGTCTCCGGGGAGATGGTCCGGGCTGCCGTTGTCTGCGGACTACTATCGACCGGATGTGAGGTCATAGATTTAGGCATCTGTGCCACTCCTACTGTAGAGATCGCAGTGCGTGAGTTGAAGGCGAACGGTGGAATAATCATAACGGCCAGCCATAATCCGATTCAGTGGAATGCTCTGAAGTTCGTTGGAGCGGACGGAATCTTCCTGAGTGAAAGGGAAGGCAGAAGACTCTCCGACTTAGTTGAGAAGGATAGAATAAAGCATGCCAGATGGGACAAGCTGGGAAAGGTCAAGTTTGATGATAGCTGGACTGAAAAACACGTCAACGGGGTTCTAAAATTAAGCCATATAAACGTGCAAAAGATAAAGAAGCGTAAGTTCCGGGTGGTACTCGACTGCGTCAACGGAGCGGGCGGTGTTATCTCGCCTGATCTCTTGAGGGCTTTGGGCTGCAAGGTCATTGAGTTGAACTGTAAACCGGACGGGAACTTCGCCCACGATCCGGAACCGATTCCGCGAAATCTGACCTCCCTTTGTCGGGCAGT
This sequence comes from Candidatus Zixiibacteriota bacterium, assembly GCA_049643405.1. Lineage (GTDB taxonomy): Bacteria > Zixibacteria > MSB-5A5 > MSB-5A5 > SM1-73 > SM23-73-3. The sequence goes on along the minus strand of JBARPX010000027.1, from coordinate 24,143 downwards.
CAAGAAACATAAAGCCGATCTCGGGTTTGCCAACGATCCGGACGTGGATAGATTGGCCATAGTCTCGGAAAAGGGGATGGCATTGGGCGAAGAAGCAACCTTGGCGTTGGCGACCAAGTTCGTGTTGAGCCGCAAGCCTCATTCGAAGTTGGCGGCCAACATTTCCACCTCCCGGATGATCGATGACATAGCTTTAGAATGCGGCTCCAAGGTATATCGAACCAAGGTGGGCGAGGCGCACGTAGCCAGGCAATTGAGAAAGGTCAAAGGCGTGATCGGGGGGGAAGGCAACGGCGGCGTCATCCTGCCCGAGTTCCACTATGGACGGGATGCGCTGGTGGGAATGGCCCTGATTCTGCAGTATCTGGCGGAATCTGAGAAGCCGATGAGCCAGTTATTCTCCGAGTTGCCCGGATATTTCATGGTCAAAAGGAAAGCGGAACTGACCAAGAACTTTGAGAAGAATTTAGTCAAGCTAAAAAAGAGTTTTGCGCGCGGCAGGATAAACCCTCTGGACGGAATCAGAATAGATTTCGAGGACTCTTGGCTTCACATAAGAAAATCCAACACCGAGCCCCTGGTGCGGGTGATAGCGGAAGCCAAATCGAAAAGGGAAGCATCCAAACTGGTTACAGAGGGGCTGAAGATCCTAGGTCAAACATAGAGTGTTGGAAGGTCCGAAATCCTCCGCCTGCGGCAGGGGTTTCGGACGACGTCCCGAAGATGCAAGAAAAATCTTTTTCAACCGTAGAAAAAGACGTATCTTTTAAGCAGAAGCGAATGTTTTTCATCCCGAATAAGGAGATTCAGAAGCGCGATTGTAAGCCCGAGTAATGCCTTAGTCGTCAAGGAGCAAATAGAATATGTGCGGAATAATCGGATACGTAGGCAAAGAAAAGGCGGTTCCCCTCCTGGTAGAGGGCCTGAAGAGATTAGAGTATCGCGGATATGATTCAGCGGGAATTGCGGTGCTGGAAGATCAGGGACTGATATTTGAGAAATGCGCCGGCAAGATAAGCGCGCTTGAGGCTCTGCTTAAGGATAAAAAGTTCAAGAGCACCACCGGAATAGCTCACACCCGGTGGGCGACACACGGCGAGCCGACCGATCTGAACGCCCACCCTCACTTAGACTGCAAGGGCAAGATCGCAGTGGTGCATAACGGCATCATAGAGAATTATCGCAGCTTAAGGGAGCTTCTGGGCCGGAAGGGCCACAAGTTCACCTCGGATACCGATACCGAGATACTGGCTCACCTAATCGAGGAATACTACGACGGCGATCTCATGGAAGCCACCCAGGCGGCGCTCTCCCAGGTGGAGGGAACTTACGGCATAGCGGTTTTGTGTAAGGATAGTCCCCACCAGATTGTGGCGGCCCGGCACGGAAGCCCGTTGGTGATAGGCACGGGAAAGGGCGAAAACTTCGTTGCGTCGGACGTGGCCGCCATCTTAAGACATACCAATAAGGTGGTCTACTTGGAAGACAAGGAAGTTGCTTTGGTCGACCCGGAGAACTTCGTCATCTCCACGGTGGACAAAACCGAGGTCACCCCGCAAATTCAGGAGATCTCCTGGACCTTGGATCAAATCGAAAAAGGGGGATTCCCCCACTTCATGCTCAAGGAGATCTTCGAGCAGCCCACCACCCTGCGAAATGCCATAAGAGGGCGGCTGAATTACGAGGAGGGTACTGCGCGCTTAAACGGGCTCAATTTGCAGTATGAGGAGCTGCACCTGATAGATCGGATAATCCTCTCCGCCTGTGGCACCGCCTGGCATGCAGCCCTGGTTGGCGAATACATGATCGAGGATGCCGCACTGATCCCGGTGGAGGTGGAATATGCGTCGGAGTTTCGGTACAGAAGCCCCGTCATCAATAAAGGAACCGTCCTCTTCGTGATAAGCCAGTCCGGGGAGACCACGGATACGCAGGCAGCGCTAAGAGAAGCGAAAAGGAAAGGGGCGACCGTTCTGGGCATCTGTAACGTGGTGGGCAGCACCATAGCCCGGGAGAGTGACGGCGGAGTGTACATCCACGCCGGTCCGGAGATCGGGGTGGCTTCCACCAAGGCCTTCACCTCGCAAATGATGGTCTTATCTTTAGTCTCCTTGCTACTGGCGCGCATGAGAACCATGTCGCTGGAAAGGGGACGGGAGATCATCGATGCCATGTATAAGATCCCCGATCAGGTGGAGCAGATTCTAAAGAAAGACGCCGACATCAAAGGCATAGCCGAGAAATACTACAAGAAGAATAACTTCCTGTATCTGGGTCGGGGCTTCAACTTTCCCGTTGCCCTGGAAGGCGCTCTCAAGCTTAAGGAGATCTCCTACATCCATGCCGAGGGTTATCCCGCCGCCGAGATGAAGCACGGGCCCATAGCGCTAATAGACGAGAACATGCCGGTGGTGGTCGTAGGCCTGAAGGACAAGGTGCATGACAAGGTCCTCTCCAACATTTCGGAGATAAAGGCACGCAAGGGGAAGATCATTGCGGTGGCCACGGAAGGGGACAGCGAGATCGCAGAGAAGGTGGATCATGTGATCTACATTCCTCACACCCTGGAAATTCTGACCCCCATTCTGTCAGTGGTTCCGCTGCAGCTTTTGGCCTACCACATGGCGGTGATGAGAGGCTGCAACGTGGATCAGCCCAGAAATTTGGCCAAAAGCGTTACAGTTGAGTAAGATCGGTTGTAGGTCGGACATGTCCCCCACAGGGGGACTATCCGACATTTCTCTTTTGTTCCTGTGCCTGCCGGATCCCCTGACCTGGCAAGTTTACCCCGTCGGGCAATAACATTTTTTTCCTTTTGATGCGAAAGCCCCCCGTACGGGGGCATTTCGGACCTACAGATGGAGCATCCGAGTCAGTGGCGCGTGAAGCGGCCTGCACGCAAATTTTGGTTGACAAAGGGGAGTAATAGACTATGATAACAATTTATCGTCGGAGAATCGTATGGTAGCAAGCATGACCGGATATGGCAGGGCCGAGTTGGTTGAGGAGAACCTGAAGGCCACGGTGGAGATAAGCTCGGTAAACAACCGTTTTTGCGAGATACAATTCCGTCTGCCCAAACAACTCTCCCCCTTAGAATCCAAGCTGAAGGAGATGATCCTCTCCAACATCGGCCGGGGCAAGATAAGCTTCGCCTTAGGCTGGGAGGAGACGTCTCCGGTTGCTTCTTATGCCAAGCTGAACGAAGAGGCGGCCGACGTCTATTTCAACATAATGAAGCAGCTCAAGGAACGATATGGCCTGTCCGGGGACGTCCGCTTGGATCAGTTCTTCGGCCTGCCCGATTTAGTCAAGGTGGAGAAGGAGGAGCCGGATTTAGAGAAGGCCTGGGAGGTGGTTTCAGAGGTCACCCAGCGTGCTTTGGAGGAGTTCAACCGGATGCGAAAAGCGGAAGGGGACAAGCTGGCGCAGGATCTGACCGAAAGGGTTGCACGATTAGAGGAGACGATTCCCGAAATAGAGAGATTGACCCCAAAGAGCATAGACAATCATAGAAAAAAGCTTAAAACCAGAATCGCAGAGCTGCTGGACAACATGGTGGTGGACCAGCACAGAATCGAGCTCGAAGTGGCGCTGATGGCGGAAAAGTGTGATGTGGCCGAGGAGTGTGTCCGCTTCAGAAGTCACAATCAGCAATTTCTCTCCGCCTTAAAGGAAGATCGGCCGGTGGGAAAGAGACTCAACTTCTTGCTTCAGGAGATGAACCGGGAAGCCAACACCATCGGATCCAAAACTGCCGACGCTGAAATCTCGCAGAAGGTGATCTTCTTAAAAGAGGAGATCGAGAGAATAAGAGAGCAGGTGCAGAACATCGAATGACGGATGACGCATGTCGAATGACGAATACAAAGTCAAACTACTACAGGATCAAAGATAGGTATTGAGTTGATAACAGACGGTTTGTCCGTTACGAACCGAGATTCCCAGATGCAGCCATCACAAAAGGCGATTTTGCCATCGCCTTTTTCGCATAATTGAGGCATCTGATGTGTCCTGAGTGCCGATTCTACAGATGTAAAATCAGGATGGAGCAGGAAACGTTAAATCCAACACTGAGGTCAGCTTTTCGTGAGTGCTAAGAGAAAGGAAACCCTGGTGGTTCTGTCTTCTCCCTCGGGAGGAGGGAAGACCACGGTCTGTGAGAGGATATTAAGAAAGCACAGAACTTTTGTCCGTTCCGTCTCCGCCACCACCAGGAAAAGAAGACAGGGAGAGAGACAGGGTAAGGATTACGTTTTCCTTACCGAGGAGGAATTCAGAAGGAGGATCAAGAGGAAGGAATTCGTTGAGTGGGCTTGGGTGCACGGCCACCGGTACGGGACGCTGAAGAAGTCTGTGACCAAAGTAAAAAAGGAGGGTAAGGTAGCCTTTTTCGTTCTGGATGTGCAGGGGGGAATGGCCATGAAGAGAAAATACCCAGAAAGCGTTCTGATCTTTCTCCTGCCGCCCTCCATGAGCGAACTCAAAAGAAGGCTGGCCCACAGGGGAACGGAAAAGACGGCGGAAATGAAGCAGAGGCTCAAGACAGGTTTAAGGGAAATGACCTTCTGGTCGAAGTATGATTATGTCGTGATAAACAGGAACTTAAGTCAGGCGGTGAAGTCGGTGGAGAACATCATAGAATCGGAGAGGCTAAAATCCAGCCGGTTTGATTACGCCGGTTGGAGGAAGGGCAAAGGAGTAACCTGAAAGTCCAATATCCATAGGCGAGATTAGTTCTCATCCAGGAGGGAGAAAGAGTTGGTTTGTTTAGAATGACCTGCTTCCATCGCAGCGAAAGAAAAATGACTTCTCTTCAGATCGGGCAAAGATTTCCTAAGGATATGTCGTTTACCCTTTTTGCTATAGGATGACAAAGCTAAGGGAGGAACTGATGGAATTAGATGCTGGCGAGAAATTGGATAAGAGGTACAGCAACCGGTTTGAAGCGGTTCTGGTGGTTGCCAAACATGCCAGGAGGTTGAACTTGGAAAGGCTGAGGGAGAAACCGGAGGAAGAGGAAACAGTTGAGCCGGAGGAAAAGCAGCCGAAGGTCATCGCCGAGGCTATGAACAATGTGCTAAAAGGAAAAGTGGAATTCGAGAGGCCGGAGAGAACTTAGGCGCCTGCCTGATATCCTCAAACCTCTGAGAATTAAGCTTTCGGATAAGGAGCGATCTGAGTGGATAGCAACCTGGTGATAGTCGAGTCACCCGCCAAAACCAAGGCCCTGAAGAAGTTCCTGGGCGAGGAGTTTGAGGTGGAGGCGTCGGTGGGACACCTGAAGGATCTTCCCCAGAGGAAACTTGGGGTAGAGATAGAAAATGACTTTGCCCCCGACTACGAGATAATAAAAGGGAAAAAGAAGATATTAGATAAGCTCAAGTCCCGGTCACGAAAAGCGAAGGCGGTTTATCTGGCCCCGGACCCGGATCGTGAGGGAGAGGCCATCGCCTGGCACATTGCCCAGGAAATCGAGAAGATCAACCCGAGGATCTTCCGCGCCTCCTTCAACGAAATCACCAAAGAGGCGGTTTTGGAAGGAATAAAGAAGGCGGGCCAGATCGACATGAACCGGGTGAATGCCCAGCAGGCTCGCCGGGTTCTGGACCGGCTGGTGGGCTACAAGGTCTCCCCTCTTCTCTGGAAAACCGTCTTCAAGGGCCTAAGCGCTGGCAGGGTGCAGTCGGTGGCCCTACGCATCATCTGCGAAAGGGACGAGCAGATCGAAGGCTTCGTTCCCAAAGAGTACTGGAGCATAACCGCGCTTCTGGAGACTGACAAGAAGGAGTCGTTTTCTGCCAGGCTGGAGAAGATCGACAACGGAGATTTCGAAATAGCGACCGAAAAAGAGGCGGAGGAGGTCCGCGCCGACATCGCCGATCAAGAGTTTGTGGTGGCGGAGGTTAAACGGGAGAAGAAGAAACGCAACCCGTATCCGCCGTATATTACCAGCTCCCTGCAGCAGGATGCGGCGCGGCGGCTTTCCTTCTCGCCAAAAAAGACCATGGGCATCGCCCAGGAGTTATATGAAGGGGTGGAACTGGGGGATTCAGGAAGTGCGGGCCTGATAACTTACATGCGTACCGACTCCTTCAGGGTGGCGGAAGTGGCCAGAAAAGCAGCCAGCGAGTTGATCGGCAAGACTTACGGGAAGGAGTACCTGCCGCTGAAGCCCAGGCATTACAAATCAAGGAAAGCGGCTCAGGAAGCTCACGAGGCCATAAGACCTACCTACGTGGACAACCTACCGGAGAAGATCAAGGGATACCTGACCAAGGATCAGTACAGGCTTTACCAGCTAATCTGGAACAGGTTTGTCGCCTCGCAGATGAGCGCGGCGATCTACGATTCCACAACAGTTGATATTGAAGCGGGGAAATACCTGTTTAGAGCCTCGGCGAGCCGACTCCTGTTTGATGGTTTCCTGAGAGTCTACCAGGAGGTGAAGGAAGACAATTCGGAAGAGCCTGAAGAGAATAAACTGCCGGCCCTGAGGGAGAGGGAGAGGCTGGATCTTCTTGAGCTAATCCCCAAGCAGCACTTCACCAAGCCTCCTCCCCGATTCTCCGAGGCCACCCTGATAAAGGAACTGGAGGAAAACGGAATAGGCCGACCCTCCACCTATGCCCAGATCGTCTCCACCATCAAGCAGAGGAAGTACGTGGAGGCGAAAACCCGCAGGCTTTTCGCCACCGAACTGGGAAGGACGGTAAATCAGATTCTAATTCGGAGTTTCCCCGACGTATTCGAGGTGAAATTCACCGCCAGCATGGAGGAGGAGCTGGACAAGATCGAGGAGGGAAAAGAGAAATGGGTCAAGGTACTTAAAGATTTCTACGTCCCTTTTAAGCTTAATTTAGAGAAGGTGGAGAACGACAAAAAGAGTATCCAAAAGCTTACTCAGCAGAAAACCGACGAGGTGTGTGAAAAGTGCGGCAGCCCCATGATCATTCGCTGGGGAAGAAACGGCAAATTTTTGGCCTGCTCCGGTTTTCCCAAGTGCAAGAACACCAAGCCGCTGCCGGGCGACGAGAATGGGATGCTTTTGTCGGACGAAAAATGCGAGGTCTGCGGAGCTTCCATGATGATAAAGATGAGCCGTTACGGCAAGTTTCTCTCCTGCTCAAAATACCCCGAGTGCAAGTTCACCCGGCCTTTTTCCATCGGGGTGAGCTGTCCGGAGGAGGGTTGCGACGGCTCGTTGATCGAGAGAAGGACAAAAAGAGGAAGGATATTCTTTGGATGCTCCAGCTACCCCAAGTGCAAATTCGCCACCTGGGATAAGCCGGTAAACCAGCCTTGCCCCGAGTGCGATGCCAAGTTCTTAGTGGAGAAATCCTCCAAAGCTAAGGGTGAATATCTGAAATGCGTTAAGTGCGGGCATGAACAGGTCCAGCCGCTAAGCGCCGAAGAGGTCAACGCTACGAAGCTGTCAACGGACTCGTCCTGCACTTCGTCCTGAGACTCAGTGTCGAAGGAAGGGCTTTGCCCGAAGGATTAAGCGGATTAAACGGTCAACGGCATGGAACCGTACGGTTCGTGCCAACGGATGAAAGGGATTAAGCGGATAGACGATGCGGGTGGGCGGTGTGATGAGTTGGAATCAATCCGGTGTCGTTATGCAAGACTTTGAGGCAGAGAAAAGCGATTTCCTTCAATACCTTCAGCACGAGAAGAACTTTTCCGAAAATACGGTCATAAGCTACGAGTCTGCTCTTCGGAGCTTTGGCGAATTTCTGAAGAAGAGAGGCATAAGCGGAGATTTCATAGGCCAGCTTTCCCGATCCTTTTTCCGCGATTTCCTGATATCCCTCAAGCGAAAAGGCTTGAAGCAAAGTAGCATCGCCCACCGGATTTTTGTGCTAAAATCGTTTTTCAAGTATTTAGTTAAGAGAGGGCGCACGAAAACGGATCCCGGTTCATATCTTCAGATACCCAGGAGAGGGAAAAGTATTCCCTCCTATTTGACCATTGCTCAAACGGAGGAGCTGCTCGGACGTCCCTCCCGGGAGGATCTTTCCGGCCTGAGGGATTTTGCCATACTGGAGCTCTTTTACAGCACCGGCATGAGGCTCTCGGAGCTCTCCGGGCTGGAGCTTTCATCGATAGATTTCAAAGGCGAACTGATCCGGGTGATAGGGAAGGGGAAGAAAGAGAGGATTATTCCGGTCGGGGCGGAGGCGTTGAAAGCTTTGCAGAGCTATCTGGATCGGCGCAAGCTATGTTTGAAGGACCTATCTGAAACTGACGGCGATGCAGTCTTCTGGAATCGATTCGGCAAAAGACTTTCCTCCCGCAGCGTGAGAAGAATAGTCAAGAAGCACGCCCGAGCGGTTAGCGAGGAAAAAGGAACTGCCCCTCACACCTTGAGGCATACCTTCGCCACCCATCTTCTGGATAAAGGAGCCAATCTTTTGACGGTGAAGGAGCTTTTAGGACACGAAAGCCTTTCCACCACTCAGATCTATACTCACGTGACCACCGAGAAGCTTAAGAAAATCTACAAAAAAGCGCATCCCAGGGCTGAGAATTGAGTATATACTATGATGGCAAAGGAAATGGAATAATCGGGCGTAAGTAACGAAGTCGACCACTGTGGCTTCGGCCCAGAATGAGGCAGGTTTCAAATGATGAAATCGACCACCATAATCGGATTGAGGCACCACGGTAAAGCAGCCCTCGGCGCGGACGGACAGGTGAGCTTAGAGGAGACCATCGTCAAACAGAACGCCAACAAGCTCCGCAAGCTGTACCACGACAAGATCTTGGCCGGGTTCGCCGGAGCCTCCGCGGACGCCTTTACCCTGTTCGAGAGATTTGAGGCGAAGATAGAGGAGTTCAGGGGAAATCTCCCCAGGGCAGCGGTGGAACTGGCCAAAGACTGGAGAATGGATAAGTATCTGCGGAGGCTGGAGGCGCTTCTGGCCGTGCTGGACAACGATCACGCCCTGGTGATCTCGGGGAACGGAGACGTTATCGAGCCGGATGATGGAATAGTCGCCATCGGTTCTGGAGGAGCATACGCCCTGGCTGCGGCGAGGGCCTTGAAATCTCACTCCGACTTGGATGCCGTGGCCATGGTCAGGAAATCGATTGAGATAGCCTCTTCCATCTGCGTATATACGAACGACAAGATAATTATCGAGGAACTTTAGCGTCCGCGGTGTTTTTTTGGAGTGTGAAAACCTGTCTTTTGCTCTATCCAAAGGCGGGAGGCAACACTCCAGTAGTTTTTTTGAGGAGAGCGAGTCGTGTTCTAAAACTCCGGATGTCGAATCAATGTTTTCCCGGAGTCTGGACGTTTGTAATCCATTGATGGTTAAACGGTTACCTTAAGAGGGAGATTGTCACATAGGCCCAATGGAAGATTAGCGCCGCGGCCTTACGTGCGCTGTGTGGATAAACAAAAGTTCATAATTCCAGAAGATAAAGAGTTTGAAAAATACAGAAATTTGTTATACTTGAGTATGTATAGTGAGGAGGAGGTAGAGAAATAACCTATGAGCCAAGTAAAAAACTCAGTCATAGCCCAGCCGACAGGTGCACAAGAGGGCGGGAACTCCCTGGAAAAGGAGAGACCCAGGGAATTAACCCCCACCCAGATCGTGAGGGAGCTGGACAGATACATCATCGGGCAGGATCGGGCCAAGAAATCGGTGGCCATCGCCCTGCGAAACCGCTGGAGAAGGCAGCGGGTGCAGGGAGAGCTGAAAGAGGAGATCATGCCCAACAACATCATCATGATCGGACCCACCGGGGTGGGAAAGACGGAGATCGCCCGGAGGCTGGCGAATCTGTCAAATGCCCCGTTCATCAAGGTGGAAGCGTCGAAGTATACCGAGGTGGGTTACGTGGGACGGGACGTGGAGTCGATGGTACGAGAGCTGACCGATCTGGGAGTGAGCATGGTGAAACGGGAGGAGGCGGATCGGGTTCGGCCCAAGGCCGATTCACTGGCTGAAGAGAAGATATTAGACTACCTGTTGCCTCCCAACCCCCGACGCAAGAAAATAGAGACGCCCACACGTGAATACAGTGCTCCCACACTCTCCTTCCCTGAATCGACGGAGGAGAACCCGGAAGAGAAATGGGAAAAGACCAGAGAGAAGCTACGGGCTCAATTGCGAAAGGGAAGGCTGGACAAGAGAACCATCGAGATCACGGCCTCGGACGACAGGTTTCCCATCATCGAGGTTTTCTCTCCCCAGGGAATAGAGGAGTTGGGGGTCAACTTCCAGGAGATGTTCTCCGGCATGCTCCCCAAGAAGACCAAAAGAAGAAAGGTCACGGTGGCAGAGGCACAAAGGATCATAACCCAGGAGGAGACCGGCAGGCTGGTGGACATAGACGCGGTGATCTCGGAGTCCATAGAGAGGGTGGAGAATTCCGGGATCATCTTCATCGACGAGTTGGACAAGATCGCTGGCGACAAGCCAAAGGAGGGACCGGACGTCTCCCGCGAGGGGGTGCAAAGGGATCTGTTGCCGATAGTGGAAGGAACCAACGTGATGACCAAGTACGGGATGGTCAAGACCGATCACGTATTGTTCATCGCTGCCGGCGCCTTTCACGCCTCCAAGCCCTCGGATCTTATACCGGAGATGCAGGGAAGATTTCCCATCCGGGTGGAGTTGGACAGCCTGAACACGGATGATTTCGTTCGCATCTTAACCGAGCCCAAGAATGCCTTGCTAAAGCAGTATACTGCGCTTATGGCTACCGACGGGGTAGAGCTTTCCTTCACCGATGACGGCATCAGGGAGATCGCCCGAATAGCCAATCTGGTCAACGAGAGGACGGAGAACATTGGAGCCAGACGGCTCCATACGGTGATGACCACACTTTTAGAGGATATAATGTTCAAGGTTCCGGATGTGAAGACCAGGAAGGTGAAGATCACCAGGCAGAAGGTGGAAAAAACCCTCAAAAACATAGTGGAGGACGAGGATTTAAGCCGATATATTCTATAGGCTTATGGAATAAAAACCGGCGTGAGCACTATGTGGCAACATTCTTCAAGATTGAAAGATTGTGTAGGCTTTTTCAAGGGAGTCCTCATTAGGGGACTCCCATAATAATTTGGACGATACTATGTGGAGCTGGGGGGCGTTGATACAGATTTAGCTTTTTGTCCGAAATCCTGCGGAATTTCGGACCTACAAACAGCAATTCATTTTGGAGAATCAGTAGCTGAACCGAAGTGTGAAATTGAAAGAGTGTTGCCGTATTTTAGATGAAGAGAAGTAGTGGTTAAAGAGAGGAAGCCCTCAGATGAGGCAACTCAAGATTATTGTAGAAAAGCATCCTGATGGTTATGTAGCTTATCCCCTGGGGCTTAAAGGGGTTGTGGTTGGACAGGGAGATACTTACGAAGAGGCGCTTTCAGACGTGAAATCAGCTATTCGCTTCCATGTCGAGACTTTTGGAAAAGAGGTTTTCGATGTCGAGCCCCCGATTCTTGAGGCATTCATTGCTGAAACAGGAGTCGAGGTTTGATGAGGAAATTCCCTGTTGATGCCCCAAAGGGAAAGGTGATCAAAGCATTGGAGATTCTCGGATTCCGAGTCGTGCGAGAAAAAGAGCATATATCTTTGGTGCGCGAAAATCCGGATGGAGGCAAAACTCCTTTGACCATGCCTAATCACCCGAAGATAAAGGCTTCCAAGCTGAGAACGATTTGCACTCAAGCGGGTATTTCGAGGGATGATTTTTTGGAAGCCTATGAGAAGACATAGAAGAAGATGAGAGATCGTAGGTCGGATATGGGCGAAGCCCTATCCGACAAGCCCTTCTCCGAAACCCCGCCGTTGACGGGGGATTTCGGATCTACAGATCAAACAATGAAAGAACTTTTGAGAATTTAAAGCAGGAGTGAATCTTGAGCAACTTCGAAAATCTTAAACGCACGCATACCTGTGGAGAATTGAGGAAGGCCGATGCCGGCAAAACCGTCACCCTGAACGGCTGGGTGCACAAGTGGCGGGATCATGGAGGCCTGCTTTTTATAGACCTGAGAGACAGATACGGCGTAACCCAGGTGGTCTTCAAGCCGGACCTTTTGGATGAAAAGACCATAAACGAGGCCTCTCACCTGAGGGCCGAGTTCGTGATCAGCGTGGAGGGGGAGGTCAATGAAAGACCGGAAGGGATGGCCAACCCGGACATGGCCACCGGCGAGATCGAGGTGGTGGCAAACAAGATGACGGTCTTAAACGAGTCGAAGACCCCTCCCTTTGAGATCGTGGAGGAACCCCATGCCAGCGACGAGCTCAAGCTGAAATATAGATACTTAGACCTGCGTCGTCCACCGCTTCAGTACAAGATCAAAATCCGGCATGAGGCGGTGAAAGCAGTAAGGGATTTCCTGGTGGGCGAAGGATTCTACGAGATAGAAACTCCCCTTCTGATCCGGAGCACTCCGGAGGGAGCAAGGGACTTTATCGTTCCCAGCCGGGTCAACCCGGGGAAATTCTACGCTCTGCCCCAGTCGCCCCAGCTTCTAAAACAGATCCTGATGATCTCCGGCTTCGATAAGTATTTCCAGATAGCCCGGTGCTTGAGGGACGAAGATTTGAGGTCAGACCGGCAGATTGAACATACCCAGATAGACATGGAGATGTCCTTCGTCACCAAGGATGACGTCTTCTCGGTGGTGGAGAGGATGATGGCCTACATGTTCAAGCGGGTTTTGGACGTGGACATAGAGACCCCCTTTCCCCGGCTCAAGTTCCATGAGGCCATGGCCAGGTACGGCATAGACAAGCCGGACACCCGGTTCGACATGGAGATTAAGGAACTGACAGATTCGCTCAAGGACTCGCAGTTCAAGGTCTTCTCCTCAACCGTTGAAAAAGGTGGAATGGTCTGCGGTATCAACTTCAAGGAAGGAAGCAAGCTCTCCCGCAAGGAGATCGAGAACTTGGAACAGGTGGCCAAGGAGGGCGGGGCCAAGGGGCTGGTCTGGATGGCCAGAACCAGCGGGGGCTTCAAGTCCTCCATCCTGAAATACATAACCACAGAGGAGCAGAACTCCATTGCCGACCGGTTGAGTTTGGAAGAGGGGGACATCGCCTTCCTGATTGCCGACCAGCCTAACGTGGCCTTAGCCTCCCTGGGCAAATTGAGACTGCACATAGCTCGAAAATTCGACCTGTTGGATAATACTAAGTGGAATTTCCTGTGGGTATATGAATTTCCGCTTCTGGAGTACAACCCGGATGAGGGGCGCTTCGATGCCATGCACAACATCGTCACCATGCCCTACCAGGAGGATTTAGGGAAGCTGGACCAAGGCTTCACTTCGTCTCTTCCGCTGGATCATCCTGACCATCCCTGGGTCGACATAAAGGCCCACCAGTACGATCTGGTCTTAAACGGGGTGGAGATCGCCTCCGGCGGAATCCGTAACCACAAAAGGGAACTTCAGCAAAAGGTCTTAAACGCTTTGGGCATAGACGACCAGCGGGCGGAGAGGATGTTCGGTTTTCTCTTGAAAGCATTGGAATATGGCGCTCCGCCCCACGGCGGCATTGCTCCGGGACTGGACCGGATAATAGCCCTGATGACAGGATGTGATTCCATAAGAGACGTAATTGCCTTTCCCAAAACCACCCAGGCTTTATCCTTGATGGATGGGGCGCCTTCCGAGGTGGATGAATGGCAACTCAAGGAATTGCGGATAAAGCTGGAAAAGGGCAAAGAATGATATGGGTTGAATGTTCAAGTAGACGAAGACAGTAAAGAGATTGTGACCAGCGCCTAACTTAAGTTAGGTGCTGGCTCGAAGTTGGGCTCGATCAATCGAGCCCCTACACTGTAGGGGTCGGATTTCCTACGGATCTGTAGGACATCCGACCAGCAAGACTCTGGAGGATAAGAAGGAGCATATTGACAAAACAAAAGAAAATCGACATAGGGGACGTGGATCAGAGGCTCCTTTTTGGGCAGGGGGGGGCGTATCTTCGCCTGATTGAAGACCAGTTCGACGCCAGGATCGTGGCCCGGGGCGATTCCGTTGTCCTGCGGGGCGAGGAGAAGGAGTTGAACCTTTTGGATGCCCTGTTCTGTGATCTGATGAATCAACTGAAGAAGAATCACAAGCTCTCCCAAAGATACGTCCTGTATGCCATCAGCATGGTCAAGCAGGATGGTATCGGCCCGTTCAACGATCTTCAGGTCGGCTCTATCGTCACCTCAATAGTCACCCGGGAGAGGATAAAACCACGCACCGTAGGTCAGAAGGATTACGTAAAGGCGATAGAGTCCTCCGACTTAGTCTTCTCCATAGGCCCTGCTGGCACGGGTAAGACCTACTTAGCGGTGGCCATGGCGGTGGCCGCGTTGAAGAAGAGAATGGTGGCACGGGTGATTCTGGTGCGTCCGGCAGTGGAAGCAGGGGAAAGCCTGGGCTTCCTTCCGGGAGACATCCGGGCCAAGGTGGATCCATACTTGAGACCGGTCTACGACGCGCTCCACGACATGCTGTCTGCGGAGAAGATCCGCAAATTGATGGAGATGGGAATAATCGAGATCGTGCCTCTGGCATTCATGAGGGGGAGAACGCTAAACAACTCATTTGTCATACTGGACGAAGCACAGAACACCACGGTGGCCCAGATGAAGATGTTCTTAACTCGCCTGGGAGAAAATTCCCAGGCAGTTGTCACCGGAGACGTAACCCAGATAGACTTAGATGACAAAAAGGCCTCCGGCTTAGTTCAGATTCAGAAGATACTTAAGGGAGTGAAGAAAATAGAGTTTGTGTATCTCACCGAAAAAGACGTGGTAAGACACCGACTGGTGCAGGAGATCATCAAGGCCTACGAGAGATATGAGGGCAGACTCAGACCCTCTTCGCGTTCCCGGTCATCAAAAGATGATGCCAAAAATGAGCGAGAGTGATTGATCTGGAGATCATAGGCCCGAAATGTTAACGGATCAAGGTCTTAGGTTCCTATGAGTAGTCTAAAAAAACTGGTCTCCCCCCGGCACAACTCCGAGAGCAATGGTGTCGAGCGTAAAACCATGGTTTATGGTTTTCGGGCGCTTTTGGGTTTGATCACCATTGCAATCATCGTGCTTCTGTTTCCCATCTCCTCCATCTATGAGACCATAATTCTTCCGGCCGAGGGAAGCATATCCAAAGAAGACGTCATTGCCCCCATTACCTTTCCCATCCTGAAGGGCGAAGAGGAGCTTAATCGGGACAAGGATCTGGTACTATCCAACCTTTCGGTGATTCTGGATTTCGACCGGGCCAAGGGGGATTCGGTTGAGACGGAGGTCACCAGGTTCTTCGCCCGCGCAGACAGCATCAACCAGAGCAACCGTCTTCCCGAATCCAGGATCAGGAGCATGCGCTTAGTCTTTCCCCACCTGGAAGAAGAAGGGATATTCGTTCTGAGCACGGATGAAGACCTGAATTCGTTTAGCTCTAACCTGCTTCTCATCCTCAAGGAATTCTATCAGGTGGGGATGGTCGAAAAGATCGAGGATCTGTCTTTTACGGATAATCGCAAAGCTCTCATCTTAGATGGAGACGAAGAGATTGCCATCTCCGAGGACCAGCTATTGGACATCTCCAAGGCCAGGGAGAGGCTTCTCTCTTTGGCTTTGGTCAGATTCGAGCACGACCAGCTTTTAGTCAAAGCCATGTACGAGATCGGCAGCCGGTTTCTGGTGGCCAATCTGACCTCAAATCCTCATCAGATGGAGACCCGAAGACAGGCGGGGCTGGATGCGGTCACCCAGCACAAGGGAATGGTGTTGAAGGGAGAGATCATCCTGGCAAGAAATCAAAAGGTGGCCAGAGAGGATTTAGAGAAGCTTTACTCCCTTTCTCAATTCCGCATCAAAACCGGACTCAGGTCGGACCCCTGGCATTTTGTCTTCCCCCTTCTGGGAAGGATATTCTTCGCCGGAGCGGTGATTTTAGGTCTGGCTCTGTTTTTGTATTTGGTCAAACCGGACGTTTTCTTCGACAACAAGAAGTTTGCGATGATCGTCAGTACGCTGGTATTGGAGATGATCCTAACCTATCTTATACTGTTCCGCTGGCAGCTTTCCGAGTATCTCATTCCCGTCGCCATCGCCTCCATGGCGTTAACCATCCTGCTGGACGTGGAGGTGGGGTTGGTTTTCACCTTTTGTCTGGGAATACTCCTGGGAGTGGTGAATTACTTTGATTTCAAGCTGGCCTTCATCACCATCGTGGCCGGGGGCTTGGCCTGCTTCAGCGTGAAGGAGGTTGCCCACAGATACCGGTTCTATCGTCCCATGCTTTATGTGTCCTTTGCTTACGTGGTGTTCATATATTTCTCGGAATCGCTGAAGCTCTCCCCCTCCGGTTCCATTCTCTCGTTGTGCGGGTACGGTCTTTTTAACGGGTTCATCTCCACCATCCTGACCATCGGGCTTCTGCCCATCTTTGAATCCCTCTTCGAGGTCACCACCGACATCACCCTTCTGGAGCTCTCCGATTTGAATCACCCCCTGCTCAAGAGACTCTCCCTGGAGGCGCCGGGGACCTATCACCACAGCGTAATCGTGGGCAATTTAGCAGAAGCGGGAGCCAAGGCCATCGGGGCCAATACCCTTCTGGCCAGGGTGGGAGCTTATTACCACGACATCGGCAAGGTGGATAAGCCGGAGTATTTCGTGGAGAACCAGATGGGAGCAAAAAGCAAGCACGAGAAGCTCACCCCATCCATGAGCGCCCTGATCTTAGAGTCACACGTCAAGGAGGGGGTGGAGATGGCGGAAGAGGTTAATCTACCCCGGGCGGTGATCGATTTCATCCACCAGCATCACGGCACCACGGTGATGAGCTATTTTTACAACAAGGCTTTAGAGCAGGGAGCCGGGCAGGATTCGAAAGATGAATACCGGTATCCCGGGCCCAAACCTCATTCTAAGGAGACCGCCATAGTCATGCTGGCGGATGCGGTGGAGGCGGCATCGCGGGTGCTGGAAGATCCAAAGCCATCTCGCATCAAGAGCCTGATTAAGAAAATCATCGATTCAAAACTGGAGGCCGGAGAGCTGTCGGATTCCGACCTGACATTTAAGGAGCTAAGCGCCATTGAGCACGCTTTCCTGCCCGTGCTCATAAGCATCTTCCACCCCAGAGTTGAGTATCCGGAGACGGCCGAGAAGACCGTCTGATCTTTTAAGCGGGCAGAAGCTACAAAGGAAACTTAAATTGAAAAAAAGCAACATTCAGAACGCTCACCCCGAACTTAAAGTAAGGGAGGGGATAATTCGACTCCTGGTGAGAGATATCTTAACATCGGAGAAGGCGGACTCGGGCGTGGACGTGATCCTAATCGACGATAAATTCATGAAGGAGCTTAATAAGAAGTTCACCGGGAGGAACGGGACAACGGACGTGCTCTCTTTTGGAATGAGGGAGGGTGAAGGGAGCGCCACGGAATACCCCAGCTTGGGAGACGTTTACGTTTCCTTGGACCAGGCCAAGAGGCAGGCGGAGGATTACGGAGTCGACTTCGGCGAAGAGGTGGCGCGCTTGGTCACCCACGGGCTTCTTCATCTTTTGGGATATGATCATGCCGACAAGAATGCGGCCGGCGTGATGAAGAAAACAGAGGAGATATATTTAAAGAAGCTGGAAAGGCTCATTTGAAGGCACCTCTTCCCCCGTCCCCCTCTCCATGGAGAAGAGGGTGTGTCATAGTGTCATTCTGAGGCGTCAGCCGAAGAATCTCGATTTTGTAACTTAATGGAATTATTAGATTCTTCGCTTCGCTCAGAATGACAACTGTACGTTTTTGAAGGTTGCGACACAGCCTCGGAGTGGAGAAGGGTTCACCCTGAAGGGAAGATAGAGGGTGAGGTAAAAGGAGCAAGATCAAATCAAGCACGCTCGAAACATACACTCGAAAACTCAGAACATGAAACTCGTTCATAAGATAACACACTCTATCTTGAGATTTCTGAATCGCCTGTTCGGCTACGCTCCGAAAAGGAGAAGGGTGGGAGAAGGGGATGACGGCGAGACGACCCCGGAGGAGATCGAGTCGTTCGCTCAGGCGACCGATACCGTGCTGGAAGAAGAGGAAAGGCAGATGATCCACGGCGTGGTGGAGTTGGGTGAGACCCAGGTCAAGGAGATCATGCGCCCCCGCCCGGATATGATCTGCGCGCAACAGGATTCCACTCTCGATGAGATCAGGGAACTGGTGAAGAAATACGGACACTCGCGCATCCCCGTCTATGGTGAGAGCATCGACAGCATCACCGGAATAATCTACGTTAAGGATCTTTTTCTCCTACCGGCCGGGCAGGGAAAGACCCTCAAGTTGTCCTCGCTGGCCCGAAAGGCAAACTTCGTCCCGGAGACCAAGAAGGTGGATGAACTGTTAAAGGAGTTCAAGAAGGATAAGGTTCACATGGCCATCGTGGTGGATGAGTACGGCGGAACCGCAGGTCTGGTCACCTTAGAAGACGTCTTAGAGGAGATCGTGGGAGAGATCCAGGACGAATATGATAAGGAGCTGCCTCCCATTCAAAAGCTGGATGAAAAGACTTACCGGGTAGACGCCGGTGTAAGCATTGAAGATCTGAATGAGACGTTAGGGACGAAGATCGAGGAGAAGGGATTCGAGACCGTGGGTGGTTTCATCTACGATCTGGTGGGCAGCGTCCCGGAGCAGGGGAAGAAGCTTGAGTATGAGTCTGAAGAGTGTGGATTACGACTTTTGGTTGAGAAGGTTGAAGGTCAGAGAATAAAGACCGTTAAGATCACCATCACTTCGCCATCCATTATCCCCCCCAATAAGCTTTCCCAAGATGAGTAGCCAGGTTTCCATGGTAAGCTGTGCCGACTATGCTTACCCCAACGTCCAATCGGCGGTCAGGGCCTGCTTCGACCGGATCGGCGGCCTGGAGAGGTTTGTAAAGAAAGATCAGACGGTCCTGATAAAGCCGAATCTGCTCTCCGCCAAAGATCCCTCCCGTGCCATCACCACGCATCCTTCCGTGGTTCGGGCGGTCACGGAACAAGTGCAGGAGTTGGGAGCCGTGCCGATCTTGGGAGACAGCCCGGGAGGCGTCGACCGGGGCATCAAAAGAGTATGGGAAAATACCAAGCTCTCGGAAGTATCAGGACAGACCGGCGCCAAGTTAGTGGCATTTGAAAGCTCGGGAGTCTACCCAAAGACCACGCCGGAAGGCAGGACCTACTTCATAGCCAAGCCGGTCATAGACGCCGACGTGGTCATCAGCTTGGCCAAGCTCAAGACTCACACTCTTACCCTGATGACCGGCGCGGTCAAGAACATGTTCGGATCCATACCCGGTTTTCGAAAAGCGGTATATCACAAAGAGGCGCCCAAGCCAAAGGATTTCGCCAAGGTGATAGTCGACATCTTCTCGTTGACCAAGCCCCACGTCACCCTGGTGGACGCCATAGTGGCCATGGAGGGGGACGGCCCCTCCTCCGGCGATCCCAAATACGCCGGTCTGCTCCTTGCCGGGACGGACGCGGTTGCTCTGGATATGTTGGCGGCAAGGATCATGGGGTTCAAAGACGGAGAGATCGATATCACCGTCGAGGCTCAGAGAAGGGGACTGGGTCCGAAGTCGTTCGAGCAGATCGAGATTCTGGGAGAAGACTTGAGCCAGATTCCCCTCCCCAAATTCGTTCTCCCTTCTAATCGCCTCATAAGGATGATTCCCAATTTCCTCCTGAAGCTGGTTGGTCCATTCGTCTGGGTGAGGCCCAACATCCTGGACGGAAACTGCATCAACTGCAACATATGTGTGGAGAACTGCCCCACCAAGACAATCCGCGCCGGCGAAAAACGACCCTCCTTCGACTACACCAACTGCATCAACTGCATGTGCTGCCACGAACTCTGCCCGGAGAAAGCGGTATATTTAGAGAAAAGCCGGATTGCCAAACGCATCGGATGATGGCTCAGCTCTGGCAGTTTGGGAAAATGCAGCGGAGACCTTCCCTTGCCCTGAGCTTGTGGTTCGGCAGTTCGACGAGCTCACTGTCCTGAGCAAAGTCGAAGGACAAGCTCACCACCCCGAGTGAAACCGAGGGGTCGAAGGGAGGTCTCCACCATGGAAGGCTGAAGCCTTCCGCTACGTGCGCGGGGAATCTTCTGCTCACTGGGGGTGTCCCTACGGATCTGTGGATTATCATCCCCAGCCAACATCGCTCGCGGATGGCCATATACACCAGGGGCGTTGAAGACGAGGCGGGATGTCGGAGACCCGTCTGGGAATTCCCGCCACTATGAGGCTGTGTCGCAACTTTCAAAAACGTACACTTGTCATTCTTGAGCGAAGCGAAGAATCTAATAATTACAATAAGTTACGAAATCGAGATTCTTACCCCGCCCTTCAACAAGCTCAGGGCAGTGAGCGAAGTCGAACTGCCAAAGGCGGGGTCAGAATGACATTGTGACACACCCTCAATGACGAAAGGGAAAATCTCCCTCCCTTTATGGGAGGGACTAAGGGAGGGTGAATGAGGTTTTTGGAGATTCAACTCTCCTTATACTGCAAGCGCTTATTCCTTGAAAAAAACCTTCAGGTTGGGGCAGGGGCTTGCCCTGAACGATTCGCCGTGAAGGGTTAAACCCCTGCCCCAACAAGTCAGGAATTCTACTTCAGATTATCTCCGCCGCATCTTTGGGGATCCAGCCGCGTATTCCGTTGGGAAGGGAGATGCGGTACCATCCTTCGGATTCCCCGTCCAGTTGGAACTCCAGGCCCTCGTGGCCGGTGACCTGCAGGATGTAATCCTCTCCGGGCCCGCTCCTTATCTCCACCTGGGGCGCCACCACCACTCCGTGATCCACCGACTCGTAGTAAATCTTGGCCAGAAGGGAGGACCCGAATATCAGCATCAGGATCAGAACTGCGACAAACCCAAGTCGAAGATATCTCTTTGGCCCTCGGAAAAGCATCAGGATGCCAAAGCCCATAGAAAGGCTGTAGAAAAGGGAAGTTAAGACGGCAAACTCGTCTATGCTCCACAACTCCAGAAAGGAGTGCAACATATTGGATAAAGGGTTGATCTTCTGCTCCTCGATTTTGTCTAAGGTATACAGTTTGATATAAGAGAGATTAGCCTGCGCGTCCTCATCTCTCGGCCTTAAATCCAAAGCTCTTCTGTAATTCAAGATCGCTTTGCCCAGCTGTTTCTGGCGGAAATGAGCGTTGCCCAGATTGTAGAATACCCTGAAGTCCTTTATCCCAAGGTTGAGGATCTCCTCATATTCTTCAATGGCCCGATCGAATCTTCCTTCCTCGTAACTCTGATT
This sequence comes from Candidatus Zixiibacteriota bacterium, assembly GCA_049643405.1. Taxonomy (GTDB): domain Bacteria; phylum Zixibacteria; class MSB-5A5; order MSB-5A5; family SM1-73; genus SM23-73-3. Next base: position 2,844 of record JBARPX010000027.1, on the reverse strand, counting down.
GCCCTTGTGGAAAAGCGCGCTTGCGGTTTCAAGATCCGCCCCGGCTTCAGATTTTGACAACCACAAGGCCAGCAGCGCAAGGATTACTATCTTTCTTTTCATAGAACTCTGAGTTTAAAGGTCGCTTGAGCTCCGGGTTTCAATTCGATTCCGGTTTCAGCAGAGATCGACTATCGCCAGCTAATCCTCCAATTCTGCAATGGCTTTTTCCGCCTGTTTTAAGAATCTCTTCATCTCCTCGACAGTGGAGGAGCCGGGGGCAAATCTGGCAAAATCACAGGAATCCAGGATCTTGGTGAGATCATCTATTCTCTCCTTATTCACTCCCTGTTGAGAGAGTTTATCTTCGATCTGGTCCCTGGTCAAACCGTAACCCGGGAGGTTAAGCTTGTCTCCAACGAACTGAAGCGACGCTCTGGCAACCTCACAATAGAACTCTTTCGAATTACCCTCAGAGATCAACTTGCTGGCGCCCTTCAGCCTTTTCTGAGCCAATTTGTGCGCTCTTCTCTGGCGGGCATATCCGACATCGGAGTTGAGTTTCTCTCTCTCCCTCTGATACCGCCAGGAGACGGCAAAAGCCAGGAGAGGGATCAACTGGAGCAGCAAGAACAGAGGCTTTCGGTAAAGGTCCTCTCCCCCGTTTTTCAGCTCACCGGCGGAGAGTTTGATATAGCGTATGTCCTTAGCCGCCCTGCCGATCTCCTGCTTGGAGAGCTGAGCAATCTCAACCGGCGAGGCCTGGGAGGGGGGAAGAACGGTCAAAAGGATAGGCTCGCTTTTCAGGGTTTCGTAACTCTTAGCCCTGGGATCGAAAAACGAGAATTCAACCGGGGGAATGGTATACTTGCCTGTGTTTTTGGGAATTAAGACCTCCTCATAGGTTTTGGAGCCCTGTACTCGATAGTCCTTCTTGGAGACGTTCTCCGAGCTGCCGGAACTGTAGGTACGAAAATCGGACAGTTCCGGAATAGTCGGCTTTCCAACCGACTTTATGTTTCCCGCTCCGCTGATTCTGGCCTTCAGGGTGATGGGCTGGCCCACCTCCACCTCGGTCTGATCGACGCTGACCTTCATTCTGTAGTTGCCAACAGTCCCGGTGAAGTCGGCCGGCCTGTCGATTTCGGGAGTGGGCAATACCTCGATCTGGATCGGTTTTGACTTCAGGATCTTGGTCTCTCCCTGGCGCAGCAGGTTAGACAGATTTCGGTCGAACATGGAGAAAGGATCCCGGAAGACGCGATCTGCATCCTCCACTACGCACTTCAACTCAGCCGATCCGATGGTGAGCTTTCCGGTAGAGGTGGGAAAGAGCGCGGTCTTCACCTCCTGCACCAGATACTGCTTCTCGTTTATCACCTTGTGGTACTGCTTCTTGGGGGGCAAATCCTCGGTCCAGAAACCGGTGAGGGAAGGCGGGGTGTATTGGGGATTATCGAACAGTCTGATACCTTGATAGAATCTCAAGGTGAGGACGATCTGCTCGTTCACGTACGCCTTTCTCTTGTCCACCACCGTCTCCATGAAGATGTCTTTTCCCGAAAGCTGAGGTTTCGTCGTGCTCTTCTCTTCTTTGGACGATGCTGGAGAGGACGGGGTTTTCCCCTCGCTCGCCACGGCGATCTGAATGGGAGCGGTCTGGTAAGTCTTCCCGTCCAACTTTATACGGGCCGGTCCAATCGTGAGCTTCCCCGCCTTTCTGGGAACCAGAACATAGTTAAAAGTGACCGATGCGGACAGGCGCCCGTTGACGTAGGTGAAATTCTGTGATCTGCCGGCAGAATAGACGTTGAATTCATCCAGGGATGGAAGTTCAGGCTGGGGGATGGCCTTGACGTCCCCGGAGACCGAAACGGTGAGGGTGATCTGCTCGCCCACCGAAACCTCGGTTCTGTCGACTGAAGCATCGAAGCTGATGTTTTGAGCCAGGCCAGACCTGACCAGTAGTAGGAGCAGAAATAACCCTATGGTCAGAGCGGGCATCTTCTGCCAACTGCCATCTGCCATCTGCTTTCTGCTTTCTGCCGTTTGCCTACTGTCTACTGCCATTTGCTTACTGCTTTCTGTCGTCTGCTTACTGCCATCTGCCTACTGTATTTTTCCATCTACCAGTCCTTTCCTCCCCTTCTTCCGTCCCCCCGGGGCGCCCTCTTTTGCTTTTTCAAGAGCTCCTTCTCGTCGTCTTTGAGGGCATTTAGAATCCTTTCGGCATCTTCTTCAGTCATACCTTCTTTGGGCTGCAGTTGTTCCCGCTGCTGCTCTTGCTGCTTCTGCTCGTCTTGCGGTTGCTGGGCTTGATCTTGATCCTCCCGGGTCTGCTGCTGTTCCTGCTGTTGTTGCTGCTGCTGCTCCGACTGAGGCTGCTGTTGCTGCTTCTGTTCTTGTTGCCTTTTGGCTTCCTTGTCCAGCATCTCCTTCATCTTCTTTCGGACGAACTCTAAGTTGAACTTAGCGTCCTCGTCCTCCGGGGTCAGTTCCAGGCACTTCTGGTACGCCTGGATCGCCTCAGGATACTTTCCGCCCCGATAGAGGGCGTTGCCCAGATTGTAATGGGTCCAGGCCTGATGCTGAAGCTCGTCTGAGTTAAGAGCTTTAAAATATCTCTCCAGAGCGTCCTCATACTTCTCCTGCCGGTAGATCGTGTTGCCGATATTGTAGGAGAGTTCGGGATTTTCCGGCTTTTCGATCTCCGCATCACGGTAATGCTTCAAAGCCTCCTCCCAGGCTTCGACGGCCTTATTCTTCTCCCCCTCCTGCGTGAGTGCCTGACCGCGCTTATATGCTTTGTTCCCCTTCTGGTTCAGGGAAGAGAAGGAATCGCCCCGGGCGGAGCCGGCACAGAGG
>JBARPX010000026.1:0-10444 GCA_049643405.1 Candidatus Zixiibacteriota bacterium | reverse complement strand
ACGCAAATTCATTACCAGAAGGTGGGTAACTGGTAGTATTGTACTGGACAGGGGGCCAGTTGGTTCCGTCAATCCAGTCATCACCGTTGTTCATGGACTCTATGTAGCATACATCATTTCTCTCTTCCCATCCGTCCAGGACCAACGGCTTAGTATAAACGATGGCAACCCTTTGAGAGACAGGGGATGTGACCACTATCGGAGAGATGGTGTAGCCGATGTCAAAAGCTGCTATTGGCGAAGACGGCCCCCCACCGGGAGTGTTCGCTGGTATATTATAAGTTTGAGTTGCTACATCCACGTAGCTCTGGCAAATCAGATTGTTGATGTCGGCGGGGTCCACATAACAGCGCACATAGCCATATGCCTTTTGTTCTGCTGGTAAATATGCGGAGTGGTAAACCCAGTACGAAAAACGACTGGACTCCGTCACCGCTATGTGCATATAGTCTCGATCCTCGGCCACATCATACACAATTCCCATTTTGGGCCACCTTCCCGGCTCTGAAGCGCCGGTGATGTAGTCCGGAAGATCCCACTTGCGGGTGTAGATCGGGTCGGCAAACGGCCCGTCTGCCACGGCCAGGTAGCACCAGTCACCGCCAATCCCGGTCCGGTGAAAGACTACCACCGACGTTCCGTCGTTTAGATGACTCTGGTTAGAGAAGCCTGAAAGGACCGTGCCCTGCCCCACCTCCTGGGCAGTGCTCCAGATGCCCGCCAGAGGTTTGGTCCGGGCGTACACCCGGCGCTGGGTCCCGGGAAACACGCCGGCAGTCCACATCCACGAGACGTGCCGATAACCGCCCGTGGCCTCAGAAGACACAGAGATCATCCGGCCCATGGAGCCGTACTGCTGAAACTCATAGTGTGTAGCTCCCACCAGATCGTGCTCGGTTACCGGGGGCACCTCCGGGTCAGGGATCAGGAAGTAGCAGTCCGTCTCGTCCTTAGAGCCAGCTGGTAAGTACTTGCCGGGTGACGCAGCGGCCTGGGCCCTCTCAGACGAATAAACATCCTCGGTAATATCTCTCATCCGGTTCGCACTCGCCGGGCTTTTCTTCCCGGTGGCACAAAATCCCGCAGCTATCAAAATGCCCCAAACAAAGCACACGACAATCACTAATGTTAGAGCTTTTGCTTTCATCTTTCCCTCCTCCGAAAAAACGGTGAACTGATTGAAGCTTCTTCAATCCCTGCGCACCCCCTTTTCCTGCGTAATCCTCCTGTTCCGTCACATAGGCGGTCCCTCCGTTTGAATGGTTCATAGTTCATGGTTCATTGTTCATTGTTCATTGTTTACGGTCTTCGGCGAATCTCTCAGCTCCCGCTTCGCCCTCCTTTCACGCATCACCACCCACCGAGCCAATTAGAGAGGAGTGCTCTCTCGGCCTCAAAATGACTTTGCGAGACGCACAGTTCCCCCAAAGAAAGAAAACCTACAGTACACTAAGACAGTCGAGTAAAATCAATTTACACAGACGGGTAGAGTCATACTCCCTCTTTCTTGCTACAAACAGACCCCTGCCATTTGTGTTAGTATAGCACTTGCTGGATGGTTGTCAAGTAGCAATTCCTACTATTTTACCCAGTGACGCGGCATATGACGCTAACCGTCTGAGGAATATGAGATAACGCTTAGATATTCAAGGGATGGATTAATGGGGTATTTACCAATCCAGAGGGAAAAGGGCAGGTCTAACCTACTGCTGACGCCTGGTACGCTGAAGCAGCTCTCTGGTTTGCGCGTCTTCGGGATAGTCGTCCAGCCAATCTTCCAACAATCGGACCAGCTTGTCGTGCTTTTTGCTGAAAAGGTAAAGCTGGCGCAATATCTGGAAGGTCATCCGATCGGTGGGGTTTAATTCGTAGGCTTTCTGCATGACCACTTCTGCCTCATCAAACTTCTCCTGCGCCTGGTAGGCTAAGCCCAGATACTGGTGATAAAGGATGATCTCGGGGGATTTTTCTATCAGCGTCTCCATACGCGCCTGGTAAGCGTCAAGAAGGCTGTCCGCCTTCTCTTTCTTCTCGTCATCTAAGTAAAACTTGTAAAGCTGGAGATAGGTTCGATAGTAGTCCGGGATGAGTTCAACGGAACGTTCCAGAATCGCCACTGCGTCATCCTTTCGGTCCACCTCCTGGTAGTACTCGGCCAGCTCGATGAACCTCTCCGAGTAGTTCATCAAAAGGCCGACTGTGGTCTCGTTCTTGTAGATGTCCATATCCGCCAATCCCCGGTATTGATAGACCTCAAGGAGATTTTTTTTGAATCTCTCCGGGTCCAGCATGTCCTTCTGTTCCTCCGGCACCAACCGGTGAACCAGACCCTCTCGCACCACGTGGTCGTCCAGCCCCACCCTGCTGCCGGAAGGAGTGGTCCGCGAGAAATAGAAGAGGTATCTCCACTCGTTGGCCAGCAGGATCTGCTCCACCATCTGGTCCTGCACCCGCATGAACCGCTTGGCCTTCTGGTCAAAAAACGGGAACAGGAACCTTTTCTCCTTCCGGATGGGATCATAGAATTGAACTCTGGGGCGAGGCACCACGACACCATCGGGCATCGTCGCGGGATAACCCTTGATCTCCTCGTCTTTTAAGTCCATGGGAACGTTCCAGACGTTCTTAAGCTGCAGGATGTACCAGTAACCATTAAGCAGGCTCAAATTTATCACTCTCACATCCTGCCTGATCTTCTCCACGTTCTGCAAAAACCACAGGGGAAAGGTATCATTGTCCCCATTGGTGATGAGCATCCCGTCCTCATCGCAGCTCATCAGATGGTTGTAAGCGTAATCGTAGGATATCCAGTTGTCGGTGCGGTCGTTTCGATGATAATTCTTCTTCAGGGCCAAAAGCGGTAGGATCAGCAGGACAGCCACCACAATAGCCAGAGCCGGCTGGAAGAGCCTTCGGCTCCTTTCGGCAAGACCGCCCAGATGGCGTACCAACCCGAATGCCCCCAGCCCCATGGCCAGCGCAAAGAACATGAATCCCGGGAGGAAGAAGTAATCCCGGTCCCTTACCTCCAGCCTGATGGTCTCCCTAGTCATCTGATCAGGCTGGGTTCCATCCGCAAAATTCATGTACAAAACCAGGCCCACGGTGCAGGCCAAGATCAGGAAGAGCAGCACCACCCCCTCCCTCTTTCTCTTCCTTATCTGCTCCCAGACGCCGAATAGCCCCAAGAAGATGGGGATAAACCACAGGCTCCGGTGCATGTACTGCTCCCGGAAGAACCCCCAGAATCCCATCCTCTCCTTGGCCCCGAACTGGTTCTTCCAGGTGCCCCTGCGGTGAAACATCCTGCTGATCATGCTCTGCTGCCCGTACTGCTTGCGCTCCAGGAAACCTTTGAAGCTGGCCCAATCCGAGGGGTTGTTCTCATCGATGGCGGGAGTGTTGGATGACCTGATGGGAATAAAAGCCTGCACCGAATAGCCCATCACCCCGGCGCAGGTTAAGAAGAAGAAAAGCGCCCACTCGTTTCTCTTCTTGGAGGACAGGGTCAACATCAAGGTCAACAGAAACCATGCTCCGAGCGCGATCATAAACGGGACCACGCTGTGGATGACCAAGGCCAAAACGAAACCCGTTATCCAGAAGCGCCAATCTAACAGCTTCCGCCGATCCGTCAGAACGATGAGCAGGAATACGGGAGGCATGACCAGAAAGATGGTCATGTGAATCCCGGTGGACAAAAGCCCCAGGTAGGCAATCAGAATCAGGAGCTTGTCGCCTTTGGGAGTGGCCCGGTGGTCCATCCAGATGAGGGTAAGATACACCATCAGCATCATCAGGAACATGGAGAGGCCGTACACCTCGGCCTCCACCGCATTGGACCAGAAGGTCATGGAGAATGCCAAAAAGAAGCTCCCCGCGATTGCGCCCACGTAGCGTCCCAACCTTATCCACAGGCTCGTCTCTCCCTTGCCCCACCTGCCGGTCAGCTTGACGATCACCAGATAGGTCAGCCAGACCGCAAGGCCGGAGGTCAGAACCGAGACTAAGTTCATCCTGGCGGCGATCTGGTCAAAAAACGGAAACAGGGTGGATATGCGTCCGATCAGAACAAATAGCGGGCTTCCCGGGGGGTGGGGAATGCCCAGGATATAGGAGCAGGCAATAAATTCGCCGCAGTCCCAGAAGGAGACCGTGGGAGCCATGGTCTTGAGATAGATGCTGCAGCTAATCAGGAAAACGAAGATCGAAATAAAGATCGAAACCCGATCCTGATTTTCATACCACCTGCGCAAGTTCTCCGTCACTCTCACTCTCCTCAGTCTTCATTTACGGCACACGCCACTTTATGTGTACCTGAGAGATACGATAATATAGCCGGATTTCTACCGTTGTCAATTCAAAAACCTGTCATCTTCGGTAGGGGTCGCATTTCCACAAGATCCGCAGGACAAGCGACAAGCCGGGTTGGATGAATCTGGTCCCTATGGCCCTTCATATCATGGGTAACCAGAACCTAACTTAAGTTAGGTTCTGGTTTTGAACCACATCTCTATGTTACACCATAACTCCATCTACATAGTCTGTAGGGGTCGCATTCATGCGACCCGCCAAGTTTCCCCCTCACCCTTGTCCTCTCCCCGAGGGAAGAGGGAATCCATGGGTTTTCCCTCCCTTTATGGGAGGGAATAAAAGGGAGGGTGACACAAGAGATCAAAATTCAAAATGAAAAGTGCAAAGTTGCAATTCAAAATCCAAAATATCCCTCGTTGCTTTCCGCAGAAATCCAATTTTGAATTCTGCTCTGCAATTTTGCCCAGACGCCCCCAGACAGGCCCGTATGGGCGTCCGGGCGTTGCATCCGTTGACCGTATGGCAGTTTCTGGGCCAAATGCGTCAACGGATTAAACGGATTGAACGGATAGCTGAAAACAGAGACCCGTAATCCGTTTCATCCGTCCAGACGGACGCCCGTCCGGGCGCTGCATCCTTTAACCGTTTGGGATTCTCTTTCGATCTTTACGGATACTGACTGAGACAGACGTCGGACAGCGACAGAGGCGAACTCACCAAAGATGAGGGAGATCCGTCGGAGATGAACTTTCGCTGAGCCAGCAGGCAGTCACTGCGAGCGAAGCCCCGCACCTCTTGGTGCGCGGCGAAGCGCGGCAGTCCCCTGCCATGAGGCTCAGAGAAGAGATTGCCGCGTCGCCCCCCGTACGGGGGGCTCCTCGCAATGACAGAATCTCTCGCCTCTTCTCTTGGGGACAGGGAATCGCAGACCAGGGGAATCCAGCCCCCACAGCAACCCTCTGTTCGTCACGGATTCATCCTGATCCCGCCCCTGGCGGGAGAACGGACGCCTCGTCCGTGACGAGGACCATACTGGTAACGGACGGGGCGTCCGTTACCAACCTACCGTTGACAGTTCGGCAAGTTTCTTTCACTCTTTCCTGACCCTTTCCCTATTGCCAAAATTATTAAGGTATTAGCAAAATCGACCGAAAAGGAAGGAAAAGGCAGAAAATTCAAACTAAAAGAAGGAGGGGCTATGTTAATCTGGTGTTGTGTGCTCCTATTACTGGGAATCGCCGCCTTTTTGGATTCCATCTTCACCTTCGGAGACATCTTTCATAGGATCAACTCCGTCATGTTCATGCTGGTCTCCCTGGGCCTGTTGATCAGAACCAGTACCAAGATCAGGCTGGCCAAGAGAGAGGGATACGAGAAACGTATCGAAGAGTTAGAGCAGCAGGTAGCGGGGCTGACCAAGAAGGAGCCTAAGAAGGAAACTGCTCCGGTAAGTTAGAGATTCGAAGGGCTGTTCAAAAATCGAACAGAATATTACAGTAGTCCCTCAGGCTAACCTGAGGAACCGGGGGAGACTTCTGCTTGAAGCTCCCTCAATTTATCTCTGGTCTCGTCTACGTAGACCGAGCGCTCGTAGTCCTTCAAGAACTTCTGGTAAGCTTCGACGGCTTTGGCTTTATCGTTCAGATCGTAATAGTAAACGTCGCCTATCAATTTCTGCGCCTGGGCACAGAAATAGCTTTCCGGATATTCCTTCAGTAGCTTCTCGAAAGCTTCTATGGATTCGGAGAACTTCTTCTCCTCTCTGTAAATCCTCCCCTTTTCCAATTGAGCCAGATGCGAGAGCTTTTCAGATTTAGCCGAGATTACCCTATCAAGCTTGGAGATGGCAGACTCGTCTTTGCCCTGCAGCTTCTCCAGGAGAGCCTTGGCAAAGATCGCCAGCAGTGGCCGGTCCAGCTCCTGGTTCTCTCCGATCACGATTATTCTCTCCAGGCTGTTGTTGACGTAGAATCCCTTGGGGAAATCAGCTATGATCCGGCTGTATCCTTCCTGTGCCTCTTCAAAGTTCCCCTGGAAAAACCCGATCTCGGTCAACTTGAAGTTTATCTCCTCCAATTTCGGCTCCACCCGGTGATCTCTCAAAGCTATTTTGAAATAAAACCGCGCGCGGTCCAGCTCTCCTTTGGCCATCTTGCAGTCGCCGCGTCTTACCAGAGCGGCTGGAAACGGATCGGATTTCTCGTAGTTCGAGACCACGGTCTGATAGCGAGCCATAGCCTCGTCCGGCTTTTCGAACCGGAAGAGATTGATCTCCCCTATCCGGAAATGGCAGATCCCGATCTCGTTGGGGAAAGATTCGGCATACGCGTCGATTATCTCCTGATAGGTGTTGGCCGCATCATCGTACTTCTCCTGCCCTTCCTGCGCAGCGGCTGTAAAGAGCTTCGCCATGATAACAACATCATCATCCGGTTTCCTGGAGAGAAGATATTGGCTGGACTTTATCGCCTGATCATAGTACCCCTGATTAAGGCACATGCGAACAAACGTGGTGATGAATCTTCCCCCGGCCTTAAAAAGCTCATCCACCTTTTTGTACGCCTCGAACGAGCCGGTCAGATTCCCCGTGTTGAAAAGCAGGTCAGCATACAGCTTCTGAGAGAATCTATCCTTTGGATTTTTCCGAATTCTATCGCTTAAAGCCGCCTCTATCTCATCCAAATTCTGTTTGGTTCGAATCAGCTGGTTGATCCGGTCCTCCACCAAGTCGAATCTGGTGGAGTCGCTGCCCAGGAAGAGAAAATATTCGTCTATCGCCTCCTTGTAATTGATCAGCGCCTCGTACAGACCGGCTAAGTCGTAGGCAAAGGCGGCAGGATCAGACAGCTTCATGCGGGCCTTCAGGTAGGTTTCGATTGCCTCGGAGGTTTGCTGATTCCTCAGATAGACCCGCGCCACCTCCCTGTAGGCCATCTCTGGATTCTTAGCAGTCTGGATGGCTTTGTCGAAGTTCTGCCTGGCCTCCTCTTCTTTCTCGGTCTTTAGAAAGACATTTCCTAACTGGACATAATACTGCCACTTGTTCTTCTCGGATGCGCGCTCTAAGTCTTCTCTGATCAGCGTCTCTACCGTGTCGTACTCCTTGGCGGAGAGATACGCATCTTTGAGAAGCTCCCGCAGCTCCTGCCGCTCGCCGTAAACGTCTTTCAGTTGCTGGATCATCTTCACCGCTTCGCCCGGCTTGCCCACCCGGATAAGCTCTCTTGCTAAGTCCACGTCGCGGCGGTACGGGTCTTTCTCCTTCTCCGGCTGCAGCGGGACGATAAACTGCTGCGGCAGTTTCTGCTGGGCAGAAGAAGAGACGAACAATGCGAAAAACAGTATGAACGATAAGGTAAACGCAAGTAGCCTTCTCATAAGCTAACTTAACCCTCCAGTTTTATATGTATTATACGCCGGAGCCGCGAAGAAATGCGGGGTTTTGTGTCTTGCGGAGAGGAAACATTCAATGCATCGGCATCAGGAAACGCGCGGGTTGTATGTCTAGTAGACCCCCGCTGCCTAGACGGGGGAAAAGCTAGGAGCTCTCACTTATCGTAGACCGCGGGAGGAGGATGTCACGCGGTCGTGAAACATAACACGGTGCTCAAACCAATGGTCTACTTCAGACCCTCGAGAAAATCGGCCATCTGGTGGTCTTTCGGATACTGTAACCTCCTGATGGCGTCAACGAGCTTCTTCCTTTCTGCGAGAGAGTATGCGTGGTACGTTTCACGCGACGTAGAAGGTTCTGTTTTGTCCAGCCTTACTTGGATCTTTTCATCCTCGATCCGAGGTTCCTGGAATGGGAGAACATCGAGATGTTCAGTGTCGTAAAGGTTGCCTTCTTGGTCCTCGTACAGAAACAAGTTGTACACGAAGTACTTCTCGGCGAAGGGGACATCTTGAAAAAGTGCGAATGCGCCAACCCTGCTAACATTGCTCTTATCATAGGGTAGTATCGTCTCCCTGCGCGTAAACGGATATCTACCGTCCACATTAACGCTGTCAAGGACTCCGCTTATCAATTGTTGTCTGAAGTCGATCGCCTCCGTCGTGGCCAAGAAGAAAGAACCTATGTAACACAACACCCCGTGTCCGTGGTTATAAATATTGTACTCGATCGAGAACGAAAAACGATCTAATGATTCGCTTGTCCAAAGTGTTTCGACTATAATCAACTGCGGGTCATCTGGACTTGAGCGCGCGTACCCTAAAGGTCGATACGTCTGTTTTAAACTGCTTTCAATGTAACTGCTCTGCCTACGAAGTTCCTTTAACTCGCTAATAAGGAAAATCAGCCCGACGCCCCCTATGAGCGCGAGCGCAACTGTTCCAACTCCAGTGAAGACCGGAGCATTATGGCGCAACCACCCGCCTCTCGAATTATCACCCATATTATTCATCATCTCCTCCTGGTGCGTCAGCGCTAGGAAACGCCCACGCTCTCAGCTTCCGTAAGTGCCATTAAGTCTCGTTATGGCTATCCTCTTTCCGGGACTGACGGGGTAACGAGATCCTCGAATCCTCCGAAGATCCAACCTCCTTGGGTCTCGTAGCCTTGGGCGGTCCAGCAGCTTTCCGAGACAGACGCCGCACTCGATTCCGTGCCTTCAATGCTTCTTCTCCTTCAATCACATCTCGCTTTAGTACCTCGTTGCGTAGTATCTTCTCGATCTCTCGTAGGTCAACCTTTAAACCAGTGGAGAGTTTTCTTATATCTCTCCTGATCACGCTCATGATCGGGTCACTTAGAATCAATCCTCCGAGAATGAAGCGATTAACGCTCTGAACTCGCTCGTAATACTCTTCCCGTGCCCGCAGCAAGCCTCGTCTCGACAGAAGAAACAGCTTCTCTTGGTCCTCTTTCTTCCTCGGGTTCAAGTCCAGGAAATTGAAAGAAGATAGGCGTTCATGGGCAATCGGTCTCTCAAACTTTATTCTATACAGTTCCCAAACGATTGCGTTTGTAAGAACGACCCACTGTACGCCCTTATTCGCACCATAATCTATGGCCTGCTTCAAGTGATGATCTCTTAGGGTGTGTCCTATGGCTTTCACTTCCACAAGGTATTGTATCTTGTCGTCCATCTTTATGGCGAGGTCACAATAGGTGCCTCGTATGGCGTATTCACTGGTGATCTCCACGTATTTCTCAAACCCAAACACTTCGGCCAATATGTCTTGAATTATTGATACTGTGTCCGCCTCATTCACATCACGATCTCGTGCGATTTTGAGGGCGCGCTGGAACTTGGACACTGTCCTTTGGTAGCGCTCTACAACTTTTTTAGGAATGGTTGCCATTAGTGTCCTCCCACTTTAAGTGATAGGCAATGTTTTGAAGCGTTCCTTTGTTAATATACTAAACATCCTCGTCCCTTGTCAAGGGTTTGATTCCTTTCAGTACAAAGGAATTTTAGATTAGTTAGTCAAAGGATGGTTTCGCTCCTCGTAGATGTTATCATCCACGAGTGGTAGCTGGCGAGAATGATCACATCCTCGCCGAGCGAATTACCGGAGCACGATCAGCCAAGACCGTAGTGCATCCCGCTGCTGGCGGGGTGCGGTTTTCTTGAGACCCCCGGCTTTCAAAAAACCGCGAAAGCCCCGCAAAGCGGGATTTCCACTTCCTTTCAACAAGCTTTCGCACTCCCAAAATCCTCTTTCTACTCCCTTGCGGCTCACCACTTCTGCATGATCTCACCGAAACACTGCAAGCCGCTATAAATTACTGCGCTGTAACCGTGGCCCGGCTGTGTCCAGGCGCCGGCGAGATACAGATTCTCAACCGGCGTCTCGTGAGGCAGGCGGCTGGGGCCGGAGTTGTCCAGGGTCTGATCGAATCCGTAAATGGCCCCGCGATAATTGCCGGTAAAGCGAACGTTTGTTAAGGGTGTGCCGATCTCCGTCACCTCTATTGCATCCCGGAGTCCGTGCAGAAGCGTTCCTTCCACCTGGTCAATCAGAATGTCGGCCAGCCGCTCCTTTTCTTTCCGGTAAGCCTCTTTCTTGCCCTTGAAGTAGTCGGCCTCGTACTTCTTCCAGTGATCGTATCCCTGGAGCGCGATGATATTAACGGTGTTTTTTCCTTCCGGAGAGTAACCCTTATAGAGGTTGTCATACAGCG
>JBARPX010000025.1:0-5234 GCA_049643405.1 Candidatus Zixiibacteriota bacterium | reverse complement strand
TTCTCCTCCGCAGCCAGAATTGGATACTTAGGTCCGTGATCAGCAAACCAGATCATTTGCTCTTCAGGAGTAGTTGGCTCGGTGTCAAAGGTGGCCGTGGTCTTGAGAATGGCCTCATTGTAGATTTCAGTAATGGCAGGCAAATCCTCCAACGTCGCGGGTCTGATCGTCAACACAGGCTTGGCCTCTATTCACTGTCCATCTGATTTCAGTATATCAAGACTCCCGCTAAAAGTCAATAGCCCCAGAGGGAGTCCCGTGGGATAGCCTTATGAGGCAGAAGAATTCAATACATCGATGTCCGGAAATCCGGATGCAAAGAGAGCTTCAGCAATCACCAATCCTCAGGAATCAGAATAGGAGTTTCTCGTCCCCCAAGTTTCGAGATGCGGAGTCTTTATCTTTAGTTAGAACCGGCTCGGAGATTCCACAAACCTGTCCTTCAAGCTGATCACCTCGCCGTTGATCATCATCTCGTTTATGTGGTATCTCTTGTGCAGTTCCTTCATGGCTCTATTGCTGCCACGGTCTGCTTGCTTGCGCAGGACCTTGATCCTTTCCTGGTACTTCGATGGCTTTCTTGGCACTGCTTCCTCCTTCCCCAAAAGACTTTTCGAGTTCGGGGACTCAAAGCAGCATTATCAAAGGGGAAGATCTCAGAAAATACTTCAACGGGGATTTCTTCACAGGAAGGGGTGATCTGTGAAAATGGAAGCGAAATTCCCCCCTCAATGAATCCCTACAACGGGACAGGAATAAACGCGGAAATGAACTAACTGGTTGGTGTGTCTGAGATCTTCCCCCGAATTCCAAAGTGAGCCTCCCTCTTCAATCGTAATACAGAACACTCTTCCGAGGAGTCGAATCTTAGTTGCCTGATGAACTCTTGCAATCTAACCAATCGCATTTCGCTTGTCAAGACAAAATGTTGGGGTTGGGTAAGTTTTTTTACACAAGATGTGCCGATCAAGGGGAGGTTATGACACAGGTCATCTGCTTCGGCCAGCCTGAGAGACCCACACAAATAGATCAAGAGCTAAGTTCTTGGGCCCGTCGGCATTAGGGTTCATCCTGCGCTTCGTCTCCCGCTACAGGCGGAATGTCGAAAGAAAGGATTCATCCTGAAGGAAACACCAGAACCAAAAAGCTCTCGGGGAATTCTCAGCTATATTTTCCGGGGAACCGTCGGACTATCCCCCAGGAATCTGGAATAGTCTGCACCCACGTCAGCGTGACAAGTCACCAATCACAAAAACCATCTTCTGAGCGTCGTTTTCCCCAGAAGGCCGACACAAGCACCGCCAAGCCCGCCGCTATAAGCAGCAGGGGGACTAATGCGACTTTTGCCTGGATTAAGTTCCACACGCCGCCCACCACAAAGAGCAGGCCGACAACAACCCAGAACCCTTCCAGTTTCAGATTGTAATGCTTGCGCGCCACTTGTCCACCCAGGGTAATCACCCCTACGCCCAGCAGGCCCACCCCCGTGCCGAGGTCGGCCAAAAACGCAATCCCGACCCAGATGAAGAAGAGCCCCCATCCTACCGCGTCCAACTTCTTGGCCAGGTGGCGCCTCTGGAACGCCCTTTCCTCCTCTACGTTCTTGGCGCTTTGCTCACCAAGCCTTTCGTCGTTCATAATGCAACCTCCGTGAAAGATGTTATTTCACAACCGACGGCTGTTCTATTATATGAGAATTCCCTGCCCAAGTCAATATTTCCCGAGGAATACCGACTCAATCATCTTGCCTGCCGTAGCGCGCAAAAACTTCTTGACAAAAAGGAGATATGTTCATATTCGTACTATATAGATGCACAAAGCAAATGGTCCTGCTTGAAACGGAGCGGTGGCGATGAAGATGGACGAGAAAACCTTCAGCAAATATTTCAAGGCCTTCTCCGATCGCTCGCGCCTGCGGATACTACAGCTTGTGTCGTGTAAGGAGATGACCGTCACCGAGATAGTGAAGGCGGTGCGTCTCTCCCAGCCCACGGTGAGCCGACACCTGGCCATACTCCGGGAAGCCGGAATCGCCGTCGACCGCCGGGATGGACAGAGGGTATACTACAGCTTAAACAAAAAGGCGGTTCAAAACTGCTGCATTTGCTTCTGTGACGGGCTGGAGACTCGAAAGCGCCCCGCCAAGAAGAAAAAAAAGTAGGAGGGGGGCAAATTTTTTTGAAACAAATATCGATATATCTACATATAACTATATGAAGACAACAAAGAACGAAAGGAGGTGAATCGCATGGAAAAAGAAAAAGGACAGATTAAGTTCACCGAGACCGACGAGGGCTTCCGCATCGACGTGATCGGTAAGGATCTCAAGGAGTGGTTCTCCTGCTGCTGCATGCCCATGTTCAAAGCGGCCAAGGAGAGCAAACCCGAGTGCTGCCCGCCGGGAGAGGAGAAGAAGTAGTTGACCGAGATGCCGGGGTCCTAAACGGGCCGTAAACAGACCAAACTCCAACAAGGAGGATGCCATGAAACGATATATGCTTCCACGAGTCGCTCACTGCAGTTCAGGCTGCAGTAGCCAGTCCCGGGCATGACTATAAACTGCCCTCTCTTTTCTTGTGCTCAAACGAGTTTTGCAGAAGGTCTTTGTCTGACTCGGGCGTCCGACAGAAAAAGACCCTGGAACCTCGGACATTCTCAGGAGTACAACTATGTAAGATTGGGAGAATTCTGGTGAGGCGTCTTGCCACCACAGTGACCGCTCTTTTTTTCTTCGTGATTTCGATGCTTCAGAGCAGCATCTGCTGCCTGTGTGTCCCGCTCGGGTATGAGTGGGAGACAACTGCTGCGGCGGTTGAACAGGAAACAGCAGAGTGCGAATCCCGCTGTTCCACGGAAAATACGTGCACAGAACCGAAATGTGCCTCGGTCAAGCCCCAAACCCCATCCACGCATCTGGGTTCTTTTGACTCTTGCGAGACATTCACCAGCGGGTGTAGGTGTGAATACGTTATTGTCCACCTGACGGCCGTTCGTGAGGAGCGTCGAGATCCGGGCACACAGATCGCTAGTAGCAGTTCAACTCACTCCGGCATCAGTTTTACCGAATCAAAGAGTAACTCATCCACGAGTTACTCCCGCCCACAGGGCGTTCACCCGCTCATAGGGGTGACGGTTCTAAGATGTTGATAACCTGCAATGGCCATGAATTCGCGTGGCCCCGGCTTGATGTATTGAAACTGAAATGTTGAACTGTGTATTCTATACAGGAGATTCATCATGAAGTATTATTCTGTTCTGATCGTCCTGGCGCTGGCAGCACTGCTTGCGGCGGCAGGCGTAGCTATTTCGGAGACGGCCGAAAAGCAGGAGGCGGAGGTCAAGTCGGCATGTTATGTCGCCTCCGGTGGCGATAAGGCACAGTGTGTGCCCTGTCCCACTCCCTGCCCGAATACGACGTCGCCGCAGAGCTGCGTAACCGCCACCGGCGATACTGTCCGATGCATACCGTGCCCTTCCCCCTGCACTACACCCCAGGGGTCAAGCGGCTGTGACATTTCCGGCAAGGTGTGCGTGCCGGACAAGGCAACCTGCTGCCCCGGAGGCGAGATCAGCGGGGAAGCTGCTGATTACTGCAAGCAGCTGCAGCGCAGATCCATTTAAGCAAACATCAACTTCCGGCGTCAAAAAATGGCGTCGGCCTAACAGAAAGGCTGCCCCTTATCCGGGCAGCCTTTTTGTTAGTCGTTTTGACTTGTCTCATCGGAAAATCGTTATAGATTGGAATCACCCGAAGGTCGACCAGGTATCCGACGAGTGACCGGTGGTCAAACCATAGGAAGAGACAGGAGTCTCAAGCGGCATGAAGGCAAAACGCAAGGGGCCGATTAAGGACCTTTCACTTGGCCAGAGAGTGAAAGATGTAATCAAGAAGGTACCCAGGGGCAAAGTCGCCACGTACGGCCAGATAGCGGCCTTGGCAGGCAATCCCCGCGCAGCCCGTCAGGTAGTCCGGATACTGCACTCCTCCTCAGAGAAAGATAAGTTACCCTGGCACAGGATCGTCAACCGCCAGGGGCGGATAGCCCTGAAACCAGGCTATGGTTACGAAATTCAAAGGGAACTTCTGCGACAGGAAGGGATCAGGTTTGACAAGGATGACACAATAGATTTTGACCGTTACCTCTGGTCTCCGTCCTGGGACGTTTGAAAGCTATTTGAGGAGCAGCATCTTCCTGGTCTGCGAAAACTCGGGAGTCTCCAGGCGATAGAAATAGACTCCGCTTGCGACCTCCCTGCCAAGGTCATCTTTCCCATCCCAGCTCACTTCGTAGATCCCGGCCGTTTGTTCCTCATTTACCAGAGTCTTAATCTTCCGCCCCAGAAGATCATAGATCTTGAGCTTGGTGTGAGTTGACCCCTGCCCGCCCCCGATCGTATAGCGGATTGTGGTCACGGGGTTGAACGGATTGGGATGGTTTTGGTTCAGGGTGAAGCGTGGAATTGCCTGAGACTCCGTTTCATCGTCCACTGCGGTGATGGTTTGCAGTTGCGTGACGTGGAACTCCGGTGAACCATCCTCGACGCACGGCTGCAGGTAGCCCCATATTTCCACGTGCACTCCGACAAATGGCCCAAGATCGACCGCAGAAGGACAGAGGCACGGGTAACCCGTATATCCCGGATCAGGTTCCAGGCCGTAATAGCAACAGCAAAAACTGAAGTAAGGCCCGGTCACAAACCCCCTGGAATATTCCTGACTCGATTTCCGTGCTTGCGCGCCGTTCCAGTTCCTGAGGCCCTCGTGTTCTTTACTGTTCTCCGGTACTATAGAAGAGTTCTCCTGTATCTCGACTGCTAACGCTGGGCCGGAAATGCTGAACGCAAACCAGTCGTATCCCCTCCCCCAATCAGCACAGACACCTTCGTCAAAAGCATAGTCCGACAGACTCACTATCCCAGGCATGCTCACCAGAGGCAGGATCGCCAGAATCATAAGCCTTTTAGCCATTCTTTTATCCCCTTAGTCATGTGATTAGACGGAATCGATGGTTTCTTCGATCCTTCATCTATAAGATAGATGAGCGAAGGTTTTATGTCAAGGCAAATCTATGAGATTTGCGGCAGTTCTCCGCGGTCGCGCCTCCTGTATTGTGTAAATTCTTTTGTGTAAAATTATGTTTGGAGGGACAAGTAGAAAGGGCATATCCATTTAGTGGAAAGATAGAAAGGAGGATATGCCCTATGAAGCGAGAATTGGATTTCTCGGAGAGTAA
>JBARPX010000024.1:0-3527 GCA_049643405.1 Candidatus Zixiibacteriota bacterium | reverse complement strand
CTCCGGAGGGGATAGAACCTCGATCTGGATCGGTTTTGACTTCAGGATCTGGGGCTTCCCCTGGCGTAGCAGGTTAGACAGATTTCGATCGAACACGGAGAAAGGATCCCGGAAGAAACGATCCGCATCCTCCACCACGCACTTCAACTCGGCCGGCCCGATGGTGACCTTTCCGGTGGAGGTGGGGAACAGGGCGGTTTTTATCTCGTGCACCAGATACTGTTTTCCGTTTACCGTCTTGTGATACTGCTTCTTGGGAGGCAGATCCTCGGCCCAGAAACCGATGAGGGGAGGCAGTGTGTAGTGGGCGTTATCGAACAGTCTGATGCCCTGATAGAATCTCAAGGTGAGGACGATCTGCTCGTTCACGTACGCCTTTCTCTTATCCACCACAGTCTCCATGAAGATGTCCTTTCCGGAAAGCTGAGGCTTTGTCGTGCTCTTCTCTTCTTTGGACGGTGCTGGAGAGGAAGGGGTTTTCCCCTCGCTCGCCACGGTGATCTGAATGGGCGTGGTCTGGTAAGTCTTCCCGTCCAACTTTATGCTTGCCGGGCCGATGGTGAGCTTCCCCGCCTTTCTGGGAACCAGAACGTAGTTAAAAGTGACCGATGCGGACAGGCGCCCGTTGACGTAGGTGAAATTCTGTGATCTCCCGGCAGAATAGACGTTGAATTCATCCAGGGAAGGAAGTTCAGGCTGGGGGATGGACTTGACGTCGCCGGAGACCGAAACGGTGAGGGTGATCTGCTCACCCACCGAAACCTCGGTTCTATCAACAGAAGCATTGAAGCTGATGTTTTGGGCCAGGCCAGACCTGACCAGTAGTAGGAGCAGAAATAACCCTATGGTCAGAGCGGCCATCTTCTGCCAACTGCTTTCTGCCGTCTGCTTTCTGTTTTCTGCCATCTGCTTACTGCCTACTGCCATCTGCATTTCCCCATCTACCAGTCCTTTCCTCCTCTTCTTCCGCCTCCCCGGGGCGCCCTCTTTTGCTTTTTCAAAAGCTCCTTCTCGTCGTCTTTGAGGGCATTTAGAATCCTCTCGGCATCCTCTTCAGTCATACCTTCTTTGGGCTGCAGTTGTTCCCGCTGCTGCTCTTGCTGCTTCTGCTCGTCTTGCGGCTGCTGGGCTTGATCTTGATCCTCCCGGGTCTGCTGCTGTTCCTGTTGTTGTTGCTGCTGTTGTTCCTGCTGCTGTTCCGGCTGAGGCTGCTGTTGCTGCTTTTGCTCCTGCTGCCTTTTGGCTTCCTTGTCCAGCATTTCCTTCATCTTCTTTCGGACGAACTCTAAGTTGAACTTTGCATCCTCATCCTCCGGGGTCAATTCCAGGCACTTCTGGTACGCCTGGATCGCCTCTGGATACTTCCCGCTTCGATAAAGGGCGTTGCCCAGATTGTAATGAGTCCAGGCCTGATGCTGAAGCTCGTCTGAGTTGAGAGCTTTAAAATATCTCTCCAGAGCATCTTCATACTTCTCCTGCCGGTAGGTCGCGTTACCGATATTGTAGGAGAGTTCAGGATTCTCCGGCCTTTCAATCTCCGCATCACGGTAATACCTTAAGGCCTCCTCCCAGGCTTCGACGGCCTTATTCTTCTCCCCCTCCTGCGTGAGTGCCTGACCGCGCTTATATGCTTTGTTCCCCTTCTGGTTCAGGGAAGAGAAGGAATCGCCCAGGGCGGAGCCGGCCCAGAGACCAACCATCATCAACATAATCAAGGGAGAGAGTTTCTTCAAATTAATCACCACAGAAAAGAGAGTTCAAGGGTTCAAGAGTTCAAAAGTTCAAGGGACCAATCGGTCGTTACTTCAATCTGTTTTTTGATTTTAGCCTGTCCACCGCCTTCTTGCCTCGTCTCTCGGAGAGAAGGAATTCAACCGTAAGGCACACGATGGCCAAAAAAAGGAAGATCTGATATCTATCCTCGTATTGGGTCATCAGTTTTCCTTCCAGTTCCTTTTTCTCCATCTTTGATATCTCGTTATAGATTTTTTCTAACTCCATCTCGCCGCTGGTGGCATGATAGTATTTTCCGCCCGTGGTGAGGGCGATCTTCTGCAAAGTGGTTTCGTCCAATCTGCTCACCACCACGTTCCCCTCCCTGTCCTTCTTATATCCTGTCACCATGCCTCTTTTGTTTTTTACGGGCACCGGCTCTCCCTGAACCGATCCTATGCCTATGGTGTAGATTCTCACTCCCTCTGCCGCTGCCTCTTCAGCCGCTTCAATCGGATCTGAACCGTGATCCTCGCCGTCGGTCAAGAGGATGAGCACCTTGTATTTCCTCTCCTTCTGATTGAAGGCCCCAGTAGAGATCCGGATGGCATCCCCGATGGCCGTCCCCGGCTGGGGGATTAGATTCTCATCCATTATGTCTAAGAACATGCCGGCGGCCGAGTAATCCAGGGTGAGCGGGCACTGAATGAAGGCCACCCCGGCAAAGGCCACCAGTCCCACCCGATCCCCCCGCATGCGGGCGATAAGCCCGTTCACCTCCTGCTTGGCCTTCTCCAGCCGGGAGGGTTTGAAATCCTGCGCCAACATGGAGAGCGAACAGTCCAGGGCAATAACTATGTCCACTCCCTCCCTCTTCATCAGGGTGAGCTTAGTTCCCAACTGGGGCCGGGCCAGCGTGAAGAGCAGGAAGAAGACGGCCAAAAGCAGCAAGGCTATCTTCCATCTTTGCTTCTTCGGGCTAAAGGAGAGGCTTAGCTTCTTGATCAGGTCCAGATTGCCAAACCTCCTTAAGGCTCTTCCTTTCGTCTTCAAGACCAGCCAGAAGAAGATCATAAGGAGCGGAAGCAAAGCCAACAGCACGTATATGTAATCTATTCGGGCTATTCGCATCTTTTGATCCTGAATCTCTCCATCGGTTAGAATCGCCGCTTATGGAATTTTCCTGTATCTGGTGTTAGCCAGAACGATCTCCACCATGAGCAGCATTAGTCCCACAAGAGCGTAATTCGAGAAGAGCTCGTTGTACTGCATGTACTCCTTCACCTTTATTTCGGTCTGTTCCATTTTGCTTATCTGCTTGTAGATGCGGGAAAGCGCCTCTTCGTCCTTGGCCCGGAAGTACTCCCCGCCGGTGATTTGGGCAATCTGCTGCAGGGTTGCCTCGTCTATCTCGTTCTCAACGTATATGTATCTTTTGCCGAATATGGGATCGTCCACCGGATATGGCGCATTACCCGGTTTTCCCGCTCCTATGGTGTATATCTTGACGTTCATGGCCTTCGCCGCCTGGGCGGCCGTAATGGGATCGATCTCCCCGGCATTGTTTCTCCCGTCGGAGAGGAGTATCACCACCTTGCCTTCAGCCTCACTCTCCCTGAGTCGATTTACCGCATTGGCAATTGCCACACCTATGGCAGTTCCGTCCTCGATCATTCCGAAACTGACCTTGTCTAAGAAATTGAATAAGACTCCGTAATCTAAGGTCAGGGGACACTGGGTGAAACTCTGCTTGGAAAATACCACCAACCCGATCCGGTCGGAGCGTCTGCCCTCAATGAACTCCTTGATCACCT
>JBARPX010000023.1:0-3871 GCA_049643405.1 Candidatus Zixiibacteriota bacterium | reverse complement strand
GGATAGACCGGGTCGCATACGCAGTCGACTGCAGGGTCGAAGTAGGTAGCCATATGATCGCCGACGTTCAAATCGCCGAAGTAGGATGCCGCGCTTCCGTTGTCATGCTGCAGGCGGCACTCGTCCGCAGGCTCCTCGCAGTCGTTCTGCGGGGCGGTATAGCCGGTGGACGAAAGCAACATCTCACCAGGCCAGCCATAGATTACCACCAGATCCTCCCAGCCGGCGCCGTAGTCGTTGTAACTGCGGCATAGGTCGGTGACGTCATCCTCGGCGATGGCATCGGCGCCTGAACCGTACAGGTCGGTGTAGATGTAGACCACGGCAAAATAGGGGTCATACACGCAGCACTGATCCTGGAAAGGCAGGCTGATGGTCCACCAACCGGCGCCAGGGATGCTGACCGTGTAGATCGGAGTGGCGCACACTTCAGTACCCGGGATAGGACAGGCCAGGTCTCCGGCGTTGTCGTAAACGAAGCCCTGAATGTCGATGTCGATGGCAGCGTCCACTTGGATGTCAAAGACTATGTCAACCACCTCGAAGGGCCAGACGTCCACGCAGCCGAACTCCTCCGGATTCTGGAAGTTGGCATACCACTCCATACCCCAGAACCAGTCGGTGATGGCATATGCCCCAACTCCGTACAGGTCGCAGAAGTCCTTGGTGTAGACCAGCGGTCCTGCCTCTATCCTGCCACTGGACGCGGAAACGGCACCGGTACTTGCAGAACTCTTCGCCCCTCGGTCCGGGTACAGGTTGGTTGCCTCCAGGGTCGCAGTTATGCTTCCCCTGGGCATGGGAGTGGCAGTTTGCTGTTGCCCAATAGTATGCTTAACGTAAGGTTGAGGTGTACCCCTAGGAGCCTTCTTCGCCGCCATAACCAGCGAGAAGCTGACCAGCATGGCTGTGATTAAGACCAGAACTACAAAGAGTTTTTTGGTCATTACTTTTCTCCTCAAAAACAGGGTTAAATCTTAAAGTAAGGTTTTGGTTTGACTGTCAAACCAAAAGATTTTTTGTTTAAAAGCGCATCGCCTCCTTTCGTCCTTCGTCCCTGAAGGGACATCTGGCTGCTTGTCCCGCAAAACGGTCAGACGACCGCCCGTCTGGGCGGGATCCCGCCAAAGGCAGGAAAAGAAGGTCAACTCGATGCCGGTCGAAGGAAAAGAAGACAAAATATCCTCTTCCTCTTTATCGGCAACAAAGATGCCTTTTTAAGAGATAAGTAAAAACTTAAGGTTGGGGTAATAAAAACCGGTACTTTTGCTCGGCCAGGTATCTCCCAGCCGAGTACAATATAACTTGTATCCGATTCTTGTCAAGCAAAAAATGCAGAAAAACGACATTTTTTATGCGAAATGTATGGTCCCCGAACAACTGCCATGGGAGTATGTGTCTAAGCGTAGCGTAGACAGCGAGTTAGATGCACAGCGCAGCCCGGAGAGACCCATATTAAATGGGACTGCCGGTCCTATGGATCCAGATTCGGAGTATGCGTAATTGGCGTATGGCAGCTAATTGTGGCGTTTTGCTGCCGAGCGTGGTGAATGGCGGAGCTACCTTCCGGCGAGGAAATGGGTACAGTCTCTTGTTGGTAACGGACACCCTAACATATTTCATCCCGCCCTATCTTGCTGCCCATAAAAAATCACCCCCACCTTAAAAGGTGGGGGCGATTCGTTCCGAGGGGCGAAGAGTTCTGAAAGTACCGGTTTCATTTCCCGCGCCCGGAACTTAGTTACTGGTTAGCTCTGGTCGAGCTTAGTTCCATAAAGGATTGAGGAACAAGCTCGGTCTGCTCCAGAACTGCTCGATGTAGCGCACGTAGTCGACCGGTGGAGGTCCGCCCTTGTAGATGAAGTTGAGCAGGTAAACCAAGTCCTGCACGTCTACGTTGTTCTTCGGGCAGAGATAGTCGAGATTATCGCCTACAAAAGCTGCATAGGGACCCTTACCATCTACGTTACCCTGATCGGCAAACGGCAGAGGCGCCGGACCACCCTTGTACAGGTAGTTGATCAGGTAAACTAAGTCGCTGACATCCAGCGAGGGCAGATCCAGAGTATCCGAGGCGTTCACGTCTCCTCTGTACATTCCGACGTACCTCAAGATCTTCTTGTACCACTGCTCCCAGGTCATTCCGTCGTTCGTGTTCCTGCCGAAGTCGATCCAGATCTCGATGTGCTTCTCGTCAGGATTCAGCGAGAAGGGCTGGCTGGCCATGAAGGTGGAGTGGTCATCCGGATCTTGGCCCCATGGATGCTCTCCGACATTCCTGAATAATCCAGGCACCATGAACTCGTCGAACATGTAGCTTGGACCGGGAACACCACCACAGTTAAGTGAGAACTGTCCGGTAGGATAGACCTCCTCGGGGTTGTACACAAAGACCATGCTCTGCATGGGCAGGTCGTCGAACGGGACCTTCATGATGCCGAACACGATGGAGGGTTCAGCCGGATCCCACTGGTACATCAGGTTGTGGTCGGGATCCATCTCACCCGTGTTGGAGTAGGCGTCGCCAACGTCCCAGTCCTCGAACACAGCAGCCCACAGCTCGGGAATAGGAGTCTCAGTCGGGTTGTAGTAGATCTTGATCTTGATGGAGAAGTCGGTGCACTCCACGTCCCTGAGGCCGATGATGAACAACGAATCCCACTCGCAGGAGATCACGTCTTCGGAAGTGTAGAACTCGCTGTAGGACATCTCACCGTAGAGCTCCTCGTAGGTGGGATCTCCCACACACCCGCCAATGTCGGTTATGGTCATGTGCCGGTTGGGTATGAAGCCGACATGCTCGCAGTCGTACATATCCAGAGCCATGTGATCGTTCTGAGGATCGCCTGGAACAGCCGAGATTATGGAGCCGTCATAGAGAGCATTGGTCCCATACCAGTTGAAGTTGTCCGAGGAAGCATCATTTGCGATCGCTCCGAAGTTGGAGACCACCTGCGTCCCATGGAAGAAATGCACCAGGCCCTCGTCGTACGGCGGCTGGACTCTCAAGGTGACGCCGCAGGTTTTGGTCTGCTGGTCGTCTCCCACGCCCTGGAAGGTCAGGCTGTAATCACCGTAAGACACGCTACCTCCAACGGCTATGGCCACGTCCGCGTCGAACTCGGGCGGGACGCCGTTGGGGTTGAAGGTGGCAGTGATGTCCACCCCTGGGTCCAGCAGACTCAAGGTGACGTTCTGCGCGTAACCTAACACAGCTCCGATCTCGACTTGGAACACGTCAACCGGCGGATCGCCAGGAGTGGCAAAGCCGGTAGACGGGGTGCAGCGTATGCTGAAGGTCGGATTCTCAGGCGCGAACGGACAGATGATGGCGTCGAGGACGAACAAATAAGCGCCGAAATCGCCCCACGCGGCGCCGTCCCAGGAACTGGCACGACCGGCAGTTGCCGCATCCCCCAGCCAGGCTAAGGTGTCGCCCGCCTCGTGAGCATGCCCGCCTCCGATGTGGAACAGCTCACCCGCATCAAAGACCAAGTTGTACTCATAAGCGTCGAAGTAGGTGTAACCCGGGAACCAGACTATTTCACCGAAAGTCTTGTGGAATTCAGCGATAGCCTGGAACGGCGGGTTGTTGTCCAGCGGGAAGGTTCCGTCGGAGAGCCACACGTACAGATCGGGATCGGGAGTTCCATAGCTGCCGGTGGTCGCATAGTCATAGAATGCCACCTGAAATCCCTCTAAGCGTCCGCTGTGATCGGAGGGCATCTCGTACTTCAAGTTCATGAATTGCTCGTTGGTCGGCTGCTTGAAGTAGTACGCAACGGTGGGCGAGCCGCCCAGAGTCTCCAGCGTGGTGTCGCACTGCGGGATGTCGCAATCAGGCGCCTCGGTATATCCGCTCACCCGAATC